>NZ_QTMD01000001.1:0-336956 GCF_003602995.1 Bacteroides sp. AF25-38AC
ACTTTTTGTTGCTCAGGAACTTATAAATAAAGTTAAATTATAGTGTTGCGGAATTAAGGATTAAGTATCACATTAGGAGTCCTGGCAGCCTTCGCCGGCGGCGCCTTCGGACGCTGTATATAACCCAAACACCCCTATGAAACCCAGCAAGCCTTTTGTCATGCCTCCCGTACGCATCATCCCTCCTACCTTAGAGGGACAAAGTGAAAGTTCCAAATCATTGGAAGAATGGCTGAATACGGAAGAAACTGTCAGAGACCTTCACTTCGGTAAACGGACAGAGGAACACATGGAGTATTCCTACAAAAGCATCACCAACTGTACTTTCAGTCATATCCAATTCAGCGCCTGCAAACTGAAATCCTGCCATTTCACTGATGTACGTTTTGAACATTGCGACCTTTCCAACATCTCATTTGCCGAAAGTTCTCTGTTCAGAGTGGAATTCATATCCTGCAAACTGGTGGGAACCAATCTGCCGGAAACAATATTGAACCATCTGACAATGAAGGACTGCAATGCCAGATACCTCAATCTTTCCATGAGTAAAATCAATCAAGCCCGCTTCACCTCTTGTGACTTGCGCAACAGCGACGTCAACGACTGCAAACTTGCCTCCATCGCCTTTGAAAACTGTGAGCTGGTAGAATCCGAGTTTTCACACACCCCTCTAAGAGGAATCGACTTGAGCGACTCACACATAGGAGGTATACGCCTCAACCTGCCCGACATACGGGGAGCCATCGTCAATACTTCCCAAGCCATGGAGTTGACTGCTCTTTTAGGCATTACAATAAAGGATTAAAAACGAAAAACAATTCCTTGTTTTCATTTGTTAGTAAGATAGTTTATAATTAAAATTGACTGAATATGAAAATAGAGAAGATTATCGGACGTGAAATCCTCGATTCAAGAGGTAACCCAACTGTAGAAGTAGACGTAACCTTGGAATCCGGCTTCATAGGCCGTGCATCTGTCCCGTCAGGAGCATCCACGGGAGAACACGAAGCATTGGAACTGCGTGACGGTGACAAAAAACGTTACGGAGGCAAAGGTGTCCTGAAAGCCGTGGACAATATCAATAATATCATTGCTCCCAAGCTCATCGGTATGTCCGCCCTCGACCAGATGGGTATCGACCATGCCATGCTTGCACTGGACGGAACCAAAACGAAAGCCAATCTGGGTGCCAATGCCATCCTCGGCGTATCTCTTGCTGTAGCCAAGGCTGCCGCCGCTTACCTTGACATCCCACTCTACCGATATATCGGTGGTACAAATACCTATGTGATGCCTGTACCGATGATGAACATCATCAACGGCGGTTCGCATAGTGACGCTCCCATTGCTTTCCAGGAATTCATGATACGCCCCGTAGGTGCCACTTCCTTCCGCGAAGGTTTGCGTATGGGTGCCGAAGTGTTCCACGCACTGAAGAAAGTCCTGAAAGACCGTGGCCTCAGCACAGCAGTAGGCGATGAAGGAGGTTTTGCTCCTAATCTGGAGGGTACAGAAGATGCCTTGAACTCCATCATTGCCGCCATCAAGGCTGCCGGATACGAACCGGGCAAAGATGTAATGATTGCCATGGACTGCGCTTCTTCCGAGTTCTACCATGATGGCATCTACGATTATACCAAATTCGAAGGTGAAAAAGGCAAGAAACGTACTGCCGACGAACAGATTGACTATCTGGAAGAGTTAATCAACAAGTATCCCATCGACTCTATCGAAGACGGCATGAGCGAGAACGACTGGGACGGCTGGAAAAAACTGACCGACCGTATCGGCAACCGTTGCCAGTTGGTAGGAGACGATTTGTTCGTCACCAATGTGGACTTCCTTGCAATGGGCATCGAAAAAGGCTGTGCCAACTCCATATTGATTAAAGTAAACCAGATAGGTTCGCTGACCGAAACACTGAATGCCATCGAAATGGCACACCGCCACGGATATACTACCGTAACTTCCCATCGTTCCGGTGAAACGGAAGATGCGACTATCGCAGACATAGCCGTAGCTACCAACAGCGGACAAATCAAGACCGGTTCGCTGAGCCGCTCAGACCGTATGGCAAAGTACAACCAACTGCTTCGCATCGAAGAAGAACTGGGAAGCAATGCGGTGTATGGATATAAGAAAGTTATAAGTAATAAGTGATGAGTTATTTGCCGGAAGGCGGGGCTTATAAAGAAGAAAGCAGAAGGGGCGAACCGTCACGGTCCGCCCCTTCTCTTTTTAACCTTAAATCAACAATCAATCTACTACCTTAAAGAAAACTTCTTCTCCACTTTGGCTATCCGGTGCCACCCAAAGAGCAAAGTCTCCGGCTTCCACCGTCTTCACCATATCTATATTCCAGAAAGCAAGTTCACTTATCGGAAGTTCAAACGATACATTTTTCTTCTCACCCGGCTTCAATGTGACGCGAGCAAAGCGTTTCAGCTCTTTCACCGGACGGGTCACCGAAGCAAACTTGTCCTGCACGTAAAGCTGGGCTACCTCGGTACCTTCATACTTTCCGGTATTCTCAAGATCGAAAGTCACAGTCAGCACATCTTCCTTCTTCAGATTGGCAGACGAGAGTTTCACATTATCATATTTGAACGTCGTATACGACAGACCGTAGCCAAACGGATACAGCGGATCGAAACCTGCATCCATATAGAAAGAAGTACATCCCAACGAAGTCTGCCCCGCTTCCAACGGAATGTCATTCAGCAAAACCTCATTCCGCGTAGCCGGACGTCCGGAACTGTTATGAGCATAATAAACCGGTATCTGTCCTACCATCTTCGGGAAAGTCACCGGAGTCTTGCCACTTGGCACAGCCTTACCCCACAGCAAGTCGACCAATGCCGGTCCTCCCATGGTTCCGGGATGGAACGAATAAAGTACAGCTGACGAGAGTTCGACTTCCTTTCCTATGGTCAACGGACGCCCTGCCATTACGACAGTAACCACCGGTTTTCCTGTTTTCGCCAAAGCGGCAATCAGTTCGCTTTGCGCACCTTGCAGGTTCAGGTCGGCCAGGCAATGCGCCTCTCCTGAAAGAATAGCCTCTTCGCCTACAAACGCCAAAATAACATCAGCACGTGCAGCGGCAGCAGCGGCTTTGGCAACACCTGCCATATTCTTGTCACGGCTATAAGTCAGACCCGGCTCGTATATCACCTGCACTTTGTCCCCCACCAGTTCCTTGATAGCCTTCAACGGTGTCACGGTTTTTGTCTTGTCACCATCAAATACCCAGGTACCCAATTGGTCATAAGGTGCATTTGCCATCGGACCTACCACAGCAACCGCCTTTACCGAAGATTGCAAAGGCAATGTCTCCTTTTCGTTCTTCAACAAGATGGCCGATTCCACAGCAGCTTGCTTGGCAGCCTCCAGATGAGAAGGAGCATAAAGTTCCTCTATCCGTTTCTCATCCACATAAGGATTATCAAACAGTCCCAACCGGAATTTGATACGCAGAATATTCCGCACGGCATCGTCTATAGCAGACTTCTTGACCTTACCTTCTTTTATCAATTCCGGCAATTCCTTGACAAACGTATAGCTGACCATCTCCATATCCACACCAGCATTCACCGCCTTCATTGCTGCCTCTTTAGAATCGGCAGCAAAGCCATGTGCCATCATTTCGGCTACCGAAGCCCAGTCTGACACTACTATTCCATCAAATCCCCATTCACCACGAAGCACATCTTTCAAAATAAAAGTGTTTCCGGTAGACGGTGCTCCGTCATTGTCATTAAACGAAGTCATGAAAGTGGCTGCCCCTGCCTTGGCCACAGCTTCAAAAGGAGGAAGGTATACATCCCTCAAACGACGCTCCGGAATGAAAGTGGAATTATAATCACGCCCGCCCTCGGCAGCACCATAACCTACAAAATGTTTAGGACATGCGGCTATGGAAGTCGGACTGTTCAGCGAATCTCCCTGGAAACCTTCGACCATAGCAACACCCATCACTGAAGTCAAATAAGTATCTTCGCCACATCCTTCGGCCATACGCCCCCAACGGGGATCGCGAGCCACATCTATCATCGGCGCAAATGTCCAGCGGATACCCACGGCAGAAGCCTCCACAGCCGCTACCCGTGCACCATCCTTAGCCACCTGCGGGTTGAAAGATGCCGCTTGTCCCAAAGGAATAGGGAATATGGTCTTGAAACCGTGGATCACATCACGCGCCATCAGCAAGGGGATGCCCAAGCGGGACTCCTCCATTGCCACACGCTGCAAGGCATTGACACGCACCGGATCTACTTCATTCAGGATAGACCCGACTTCACCTTTCTTTATCAATCCGCTCATATCCTCTATGTTACCATAAGAAGAAATCTGGTTCATCTGCCCAATTTTTTCTTCCAATGTCATACGGGACAACAGCGCTTCTATTTTCTGCTCGATGACTGCGTCATTTTTTGTATCCTGCACTTGAGTACAAGATATAAAAGGAAGCAGCAACAAACAAGCAGAGAGCATTTTCATTGTTTTCATCTTTAATCTATTACTTGAAATGGAATATTTGCTGTTGAGACAAAGCCCGTATTATCAAGTACATATACGTACAAACGATATTCTCCGGGAACTTTAATTGCAGTCTCATACACATTTTTATCTGACATAACCACCTCACCGACTCTTTCCGGACGCGGTTCATAAGAACCTCCAAAGCCCAGCACTGTAGCTTCTTTAAGCACTTCCCAAACATAAGTCAGAGAATCATTTTCCTTGTCTATGGCCGCAACCTCTGCTTTCAATGAAGCACCTGCCTTGATGCGGACATTATCAATAGCACTCTTCCCATTGACAGTCATCATACCCAGAATTACCGGAGCCGTTTCATCCAGTTCCTTACCAGTCCACACTCTTTGCATAGCCTCTACCATAGGAGTCTTTTCTCCTTTCAGAGGCAGCATATCCACCGTGTCTTCTACAAACATACTGAACCAGGTAGGCGTACGTTCTTCTTTTTGTCCCCACAAGAATACAAAAGAGCCCAAGCAACGGGGATTGGCAGAAATATATTGCGTATAACGCTCTTCGTACACCTGCCGTTTTTCTTCACTGGTCTGCTCTATGGGTGCTTTCCACTCGGTAGAAGCTGTTTCCCACCAACCGGTCGGTCCCCACTCGGTAATCATAAATGCACCCTTGTAGTCCGACTTGTCAACAACCATCTGTACCTCTCCCATCGGACCATATACATTGATGCCCACATAATCGAGAGATGGAGCATACTTTGCCACAGAGTCCAATGCCGACGGATTGTAGGAAATCACTGTCGAAACCAGATGACGCTTGTCTATCGACTTAATCAGCTGTGCCAGTTCTTCCACAAAATTCCATGCGGCAGCTATATTGGCATTTTCCAACTCAATTTCATTGCCAATACCCCAAGCCAGCAAACTCGTATCATTCTTGAACGTTTCTGCCAACAAGCGGACTTCTTCGCGCATCTTGTTCTTATATTCATCATCGTAATAGCGTATGGAGTCTTTGGTCATGCCTATTCCCTGCATTACGTACATGTTGTGCTCCGAAGCCAATGCCAGGTTTTTCTTTATCTCCTCCACATTACCTCCCCAGGTTCTGAAGGCATTGGCACCACTCTGGGCGGCAATGTCCAACCGATATGTGCCGCCTACGCCTTTAATATAGGTTTCTTTTCCGTCGATATAGAGCGCATAACTATCACCCATTCCTATTATCTTAATGCCGTTCTCTACAGAAGGAGAGCAAGCAAAAAAGAAAAGAGAGAACAAACAACAAACCTTATTAAATATTTTTTCCATTCTCCTAAATTTTAATGACTACTTTTTCTGAAACACACGTATATAATCTATAACACATGTAACAGGTAGTGCAGACTCATCAACTCCCTGCATACCACCCCAGCTACCTCCCCAGGCAAGGTTAAAAATAATATAATATGGTTTATCATATGGCCAATTGACCACCCCTTTATTATCATTATCATAAGTGAGTTGAACTTTACCATCCACATAAGTGGTAATATTTTGTGCAGTCCATTCTATGGCGTAAGTATGGAATTCTCCTTCAGCTTTCTCAATCGTCATAGCATGAGTCACTTGTGTGCCGTTAGTATGATTATGTCCTTCAGCATGAAGACTGGAAGACACTTCATTAGGTACCACACCTACTTCTTCCATAATATCTATTTCGCCACATTTTGGCCATCCCTCCTTATTCCAATCTACATTACAAGGCATCATCCAAAATGCCGGCCAAGTCCCCTTACCCTTAGGCAACATCATGCGAGCTTCAATGTATCCATACTGCCAGCCCTCCGATTCATGGGCATAGACACGACCGGAATATATCTTTCCATCATCTCCTTTAAAACAATGAATACGTAACTTCCCATCTGACAATTCTGTCACCCGCTTGCCATTGACTACTCCATCCACATAATTTTGGAGTTCATTGTTTACCCAACCTGCATTCTGCACTTCATGTCTCCAATGAGTGGCATTGAGCTCTGTACCTTCAGTAAACTCATCATGCCAAACTAATTCATATCCTTCACGTTCTGGTATGGCAGTAATTCCAGCACCCTCTTGAATGACAAAAAACATTCGTTTTTGTCCCTCTCCTGTCACCGCCATTGTAGCCGTACGGCTTGTCAAACTAGTATTGGCGGTATAAGCAACAATCACGCGTGCTTTATCGCGACTCACAGTCACCCAATCCGCATCAGATTGGACAGTCCAATCATCACTGTCATACACCGTCACCTCAGCATTACCTGCTCCTGAAGTACAAAGTACCTCTTGTACAGAAAATCTGATTCCACCTTTCTGCTTTACCTGCACATATTCACTTTGGGTGCCGGAAGTCACAGTTATCCTTCCATACCGCTCGGCATCCTTGTTCTCCTTTACGGTTACTTTAATTACTCCTTCCTTGCTTTCCCCATTTTCCAGAGTAAGGCTTATCCATCCATCTGTAGAATGAGCAGTCCATCCCTCGCTTGTCGTTGTTACCTTTATCTCATAAGTGTCTTCTAAAGCCATAGCATCCAAGACTGACGGTAATACAGACAGCTTCACTTCATTCGGAGTTTCGGGTATATCCGGTGTTCCAGAAGGTATTGAACCTTCATCTCCACCACCACAGGCCAGTAACAAGCCAGCCATACATAAAAGAGAAAATAGAGACATATTTTTCATTATATGTATTTTAGACAAAAGCCACTTCTCTCCGGTAAGTTCATGCCAGAAAGAAGTAGCTTTCGTATACAGTTAATTACTTCTTAATTATAGTGATATTAGCAATTACGAAATCAACACCAGCTTCACAACCACCAAAATCATAAATCAATTTTACAGGAGACGCAGCACCTTTAGCAAACTTACAATCTGCAAACTTAATAACCTGCAATTTTCCAGCCTTCAATTGAACATCATTCTTATAAAAGGCCTGATTATCATCGTCATCTATTTGACAAAGTTTCACTGTCACACGGCTATCTGCAGTTGCCATTACCACACAAGAGAAATCAAACACATCATCAGCTGAAAAACCAAGTGATGTTGTATTAAACACATTCTGTGCCTGCCACTCTGCAGCAGTAGCAGAGTTAGACGTAATAGTATATATACGACCATTAGCCTCGAATCCAGGATCACCAATCTGAGCCCAGCCTGCATCTGCCCACCAGAAAGACATTTCAAAAGCTTGAGTATCGTCTATGGCTTTCCAGATATTATCAGCTGAATTATAATCCAACGGAATGACATTTGCATCATTATGCTCTGTTATAAAAAAGTTCTTAACAGTAAATACTGTACCTTCTGGTGCACCCGCAAAGTCAAAAGCCACTTTGAGATTTCCATCAAATCCGACACAGCCAGTTAAAGCTATTACATTATTTCCCTTATGTAACGGGAATATATTTTCGGTAAAGAACGTACCATCATCACCTTCTTTCTGTGGCTTGACCGTCGCACCAACGCCATCCACACTCGAATTAATCACAACAGAGAAGTCGTAAGTCTTACCTGCCGACAGTACGATACCCGTATTTTCAACCTGCATCTGCGCCTGCCATCTCTCAGAACCACAGCCATTCATTGTAAAAGTAATGCCCGTTGCCACATCTCCTTCATTGTCCGGATCTGCTATCTGAGTCCAACTGCCATCTGCAAACCAAAAACGAAGCGTTGCTGACGTACCCTCAAAGAGATTTGTTCCTGCCGTAAAACCAAGCCATTCAGTCGGATCATCTGTAGGAGCATTAGGATCTACCCAATTTTCAGTTACTTCGATATTATGAGAAAGTACCTTTTGATCGCAAGCAGAAAATGCATACAAATAAACCGGATAACTACCTTTCTTCTTAAATTGGCAAGTGATGGAAGCGCCAACGGCAAACTCTTCTAATTTCTTACCATCAGTACTGATAAAATAACGAATATCATCCAAGTCTTGTGAAGAGTTAGTAATAGTATAAGTATTATCCGCTCCTTCACTAACTGTCAGCGACAAAGCATCTTGAGAAACGACAGAGCCTCCCAAACTATGGTCATCACTGTCCATTGGGGCACAAGACGATATCCCCATAATAGCCATGCTCAATGCAAAAAAGCCATATAATAGATTCTTTTTCATAATGATTCCTTTATTGATAGATGATTAATAACCTTCATTCTGTTTCAATTCAAATTCAGTTCCCTTAGTAGCATCAATATCACCTTGCGGAATAGCTACGTATTTATTGTGAGATTTCCAAGTACGCGCACTATTTATTCCCGGTACATTGCCTACGTTCAACACCTCTGTGATACCCCAACGAACTACATCATAATAACGGTGTCCTTCACCAACAAATTCATAATGATTCTCATTGATAATATTCTGTTTGTTCACTGCAACACGGTGGTTAGTATCACCAAACGCGCGGTCACGAACCATATCTAAGCATTGCTGTGCAGAAATACCTTTCTGTTCAGCCACACCTTCCACTCCTACAAGTTCAGCATATGCCAATAAAGTCTCGGCATAACGGAAAATACGCAAATTATTACAATAATTTAAAGCTATAGTACCCGTCGGTTTATGATAACCCTTGCGAGCCGCATATTTTGCCAACCAGAATCCCGTATCCTGAAAACGAATAACATAAGAACCTCCTGACGCAATTTCCACTTTGTCACCCACATTACCACCAGTACCTTTACCACGATAATCACGGATAGAGGCCTCGCGACGAGTATCACCAGCAGCAAACATTTCATAGGTTTCTTCACGCACCGGTCCAAATCCCCATCCGTCTTCGTAAGTATTAGTAGGATCACTCAAAGTACTTGGTGAAATGTAAGCCGGAAGATTGGTACCACCAGTAGCCCACTGATTTCCCCAGTCCTTACCTTCACCAATGTGATTGGCTTCAAAAATAGATTCTTTGTTGAATTCGCCTTCATCTACCCAAATATCAGCATACTTAGAAGTCAATTCAAACTCACCACTGGCAATAATCTCAGCCAATCCACTGGCTGCTTCCGCATATTTAGCATTATCTTTCTGATACATGACAACACGAGCTTTCAACATCAAGGCAGCAGCAAGACTAGCACGTCCGCTATTCGCTCCACCATTTGTAGAATACTTCACTCCAGCTTCTTTAAAGCTAGCGATAGAAGCGTCCACATCCTTGATAATTTGAGCATATACCTCATCCGGACTCAGTTGCGGACCAACATAGGGAGGTTCATACAATGTTTCCTGGAAAGGCACAGAGCCAAAACTTCTCCACAACATATAGAGATAATAGGCACGCAGGAAAAATCCTTCACCACGGTACTGTGAAATAAGTTTCAACTCTGCAGGGTTGTTTGTCGTAGCAGTCTCACAAAGTCCCAAAGCACTATTTACTCGAGTAATGCCAGAAGTATAAATATTCCAAGTACCATGCAATGTGCTATTACCCGTAGTAGTAAACATCGACACATTCAAGTTCATACCTGACATACCATCTTGAGCATCACCACCACCTTTCCAAAGATCATCGCTTTGAATGTCACCAATATAAACAGATGATTCATAAGAACCGCCTGCGTATGAATCCAACAAGAGAATTTGATAAGCTGCTGCTAGACCAGAGTTAATATTCATCGGGTCACCTGCTGCTCCAGCAGCACCCTTTGACGCCGGATCAGGATTTAAGAAACTATCGCCGCAAGAGGTCAAGGTCATGCCTGATGCCAAAACTGCCGCTACTATATAGAATTTAAATTTGTTCATAATCTGATTAATTTTAATGTTTAGAATGTGATGTTAGCTCCTACTGTAATTGTACGAGATTGTGGATAGATACCCTTGTCTACACCCAACGTGGTATAACCACCAGATGCCAGTTCAGGATCAAATCCTTCATAACCAGTAATGGTAATCAAGTTCTCAGCTCCCACATAAAGACGCAAGCGCTGAATAGAAGCTTTGCGAGTAAGAGTTGCAGGAAGCGTATAACCAATCTGAGCATTCTTCAAACGGAGATAAGAACCGTCGTGAATATAAAGGTCAGAAGAAGTCCAGTTTCCATTAGGATTGGCAGAAGTCATCCGAGGAATACGATTCGAAGTACCCTCCCCATGCCAACGGTCCATAATCCAAGAAGGACGGTTCATAGCTGGAACATCACCACGTTGCGCAAAATCAAATACATCATTACCCAAAGTCCCTTGGAAAGAAAGACTCAAATCGAAGCCTTTCCACTCTGCACCAAGCGAGAAACCGAAGGTCCAATCAGGCATACCTTTACCAATTTTAGTACGGTCTTGGTCATTGATAACACCATCACTAGTAACATCCACGAAACGAACATCACCTGGTCGTGCATTAGGTTGCAAGAGCTCGCCATCTTTATTCACATAACTGTTCACTTCATCCCAATTCTGGAAAATACCATCTGTCTTACGACCGTAAAAATAAGGCCATACCTCTCCGTTCTTGGCATGTACATAATCACCTACACCAGAAGCACCTGCACTCTCGTAATTCTGTTCACCAGAAGCATTACCCAAATCCAACAGTTTGTTTCTCGAATAAGACCAGTTAGTATTAACCCAATAAGAGAAATCTTTGATATTATCCTTCCAGCCGAGTTCCATTTCAATACCCCAGTTCTCCATAGAGCCTAAATTACCCCAAGGTTTGCTTTGACCAATATAAGTAGGAACCGGCATTTCTGCTAACATATCCGTTGTCTTTTTATAGTAATAGTCAAATCCAAAACTCAAACGCTGATTGAGGAAACGCATGTCTATACCAAAGTCTGTTTGTGTGGAGGTTTCCCATTTGATATCAGGATTAGCAGCAGCAGCCGGAGAAGTACCATATATCATCGCGCCACCATTTTCACCAGGTTTCGTAAAATCATTCATATTAGGTTTATAACTTCCACCAAAATAATAGTTTTGGCCACCACTCATCAAGGCACGATAACGGAAATCACCGATAGACTCATTACCATTCTGCCCCCATGAAAAACGGAATTTCAAAACATCAAACCACTCAGGTTTCATTTTTGCCAAATAAGGTTCATTCCAAACATTCCAACCTAATGAGAAGGACGGAAATACACCCCACTTATTGTTGGCACCGAAATGTGAAGAACCATCACGACGAACTGTCACCTGTAACATATAACGTTCAGCAAAGTTATAATCTATACGTCCGAAATAAGAGGCAATAGAAGTATGAGTTGCATCACCTATTCCACCCCATAAAATAGATTCTGTTTCAGCAGCTGTAGCAGATCCGATATTAGCATGAATAGGATTCAAATCAAACAAATCAAAATCTTTACCACCAATATTACGTGAACGATAGCGAGCAGCAGATTGTCCCAATACAACAGAAACATTATGCTTTTCAGCGAAAGTCTGATTATAAGAGAAATAATTTTCTGTCTGCCAACGCATACCACGGTTCATCTCACTTTGAACCCAGCTAGCATCTGTATGGGTCATTGTACCCAGATAATCGGGATAGCCATAACCGTCATACCCCCAGAAAGCCAAATCCACACCATAACTAGAACGGAATTTTAAGCCGGGGAGAATATTCAGCTCAGCATAAAATGTACCCACTATTTTATCTGAATTATTACGTCCCAATGTCGGTCTATTTAATTGTGCAACCGGATTGGTCAATTCTTGGAAACCTGAAGGCGGCAAAGAAAGCACTTTACCATCTTTCACAATAGCATTGGGATAGCTAGCAAGGATTGACTCTCCTTCTTCCTCAGAAGCATAAACCGGAACTAATGGAGAAAATGCAATAGCACTACCTAAAATAGAACCATACTCAGAGTTAGCTTCAACACTGGTTGAATGGTCACGAGTATAACCAAGGTTTACACCTACCGTAACTGCATTCAGATATTTACGATCTTCAACCTCGAATACTTTATAAGTAGAGTTACTACGAACAGACAAACGTTCATAATTGGAACGTCCATAATTACCGCCAACAATACCTTCTTGATTGAAATAACCCAAAGAAAGAAAATACGTCATTTTGTCATTACCACCATTAATACTCAGCTGATGTTGTTGAACTGGAGCATCGTAGTTGAAAACTTCATCCTGCCAATCTGTATCTACCATATTATTAGCAATATCCGCTGCTGAATAACGAGGAGCATTACCATCATTTATCTGCATTTCATTCATGATAGTCATATATTCATGAGCATTCAACACGGCTTTCTTTTTCCAAGGATTCTGCCAGCCATAACTGAAGTCATAGCTCACGGTAGTCTTTCCCTTACTACCAGACTTTGTGGTCACCAGAACCACACCGTTAGCGGCACGGGCACCATAGATAGCTGCAGAAGCAGCATCTTTCAAAATTTCAATGGATGCAATATCAGTAGGATTCAAATAATTAATTCCACCACCGACAGGCATGCCATCCACAATATATAACGGATCAGAATTATTAACCGTACCAATACCACGAATACGCACCTTAGAATCAGAATTAGGCTGACCGGATGATTGTGTGATCTGCACACCAGAAACTTTACCTTTTAAAGCATCTTCCACACGCGAAGGCTTCGTCAAATTCAATTCATCAGCTCCAACCTTGCTGATAGCAGCCGTCACAACAGATTTCTTCTGTACGCCGTAGCCCACAACAACCACTTCATCTAGTGTCTCAGTGTCTTCCTGAAGAATAATTTTTAAAGATCTCTGGCCATTTACCGCTACTTCTTGTGACTTAAAACCAATATAGGTAATAGAAAGTGTTGCGTCGGCAGGAACCGACAATGTAAAATTACCGTCCAAATCAGTAATTCCACCATTGGTAGTTCCTTTAACTACCACATTTACTCCAGGCAACGGTTCATTATCCGAACCGCTTACCACTGTACCTTTTACCTGTATATTTTGGGCATATACAGAAGCCAAGGTAAAGCTTAACAGAAATAAAACTGATAATAACTTTTTCATAAGTTTTACTAAATTAAGATTAACGTTTCTCGGTTTTGTTCTCAATCGAACAGTGCAAACATAGAGTAAAATGCAATAAAACAAATAAAAAACAATCATTCTTAAATACGTCAAATCTGAAATTCAAATACGTTATCAATACGTCATCAGCAAATAACTTACTAATAATCAATAATTAATATATACTTTTAAGTATTACGTCACAACATGTTATATAACACAAAAGGGAGAAATTTAACATTCCTCCCTTTCATACTCTTCCTTCTTTTAAAGGAAGTTAATATCTAAAGGCTACAGTTTATTGCTTAAATAATCCGTCAAACTATCCTCTCTCTCTAAAGCGAACTTCTTACGAAGACGATAACGGATTGTTTCAACTCCACGAACCGAAATGTTCAGCAGAGGTGCTATTTCTTTCGTGGAAAGATTCATCTTTAGATAAGCGCACATCATGCGTTCGTTGTGGGAAAGTTCAGGATGCTTGGCATGAAGACGTTTCATAAAATTGTTATGTATCAAATCGAACTGGTCTTCAATACGCTTCAAAACCTCATCACTCTGTATATTACCGTCTATTTTATTATTAATAAGTATGAGTTGCTGTTTTCCTTCCCGAGCCCCCTCACCCTTCAGCAAGGCGGATACTTTAAGTATCTCTGACTTGATTTCAGTCAGCATTTCATTCTTACGGACAAAGTTTATCATCAGATTGGCCATTTCCTGACTCTTATGTTGCAAATCGTATTCCAATTTTTCTTTCTCCAGCTGCATAATCTGCTTTTCCTGACGGGCTTTCTCCTCTTCGTACTCCCTTTCCATATCGTGCAACTCTTTATCTTTCTCGATTACCGCCTGCTGTTTCTTCCGTTTCACACGGACATCATCCCAACGATAGACATACCATAAGGCAAGCAAAGCCAAGATGATATAACAAACGTATGCAGCAGCACTACGATACCACGGCGGAAGTATACGGAAAGCAATTGTATCCGATGATGTCGTACCGTCAGGAAAGACCGCCTTAACTTCAAACGTATATTCACCTTCCGACAGATTACTATACTCTTTGGTGCGTACCGTTGTAAAATCGGACCAGCTCCCCTTATTCAGACGATATTGAAAACGGACATCATCTCCTACCGCAAAGAAAGAAAGGGCATAGTCAAAACGAACGGAATTCATGGAATAAGCTATCACCGGAACCGGCTTCTCTCCTAAAAAGTTTGCGGTATATACCAATGAATCCTTGGGATAAGACAGATACATGTTCCTTATATATAAGGAATGGCTACGATCCTGACGCTCCCTTACGGCCGGGATACTGAACAAAGCGAAACCTCCTTCATTAGGAACCACCATCAGCGAATCTGAAAGAGGAATAATCGTTTCAAAACCGGGTACCAGTTCAATCAGCGATTGCTGGATGGGATTAATGCTTGTATTCGCCCCCCGCTTATAGGTACCCAGATTGGCAATACAGATTTCGTGAGGGCTCAAACTTATCAACTTATCGTGATACTCCAAGATATGCGAATAGGCCGTGGTGCCATTCAAAAGGTTGTTCATATCCGGACAAGGCTCCATGACATCTTTATGAGGATTATGCTTATAGATTCCCCGGGGAGTGGCAAAATACACCCGGTCTTCTATCTTCGCTATATACATATCACGTCCTACCGGGAAACCATCCTTCGCGCTATATTCCTTTATACGGACAGCTTTTGTCAAATCATTATCCAAATCCACACGGGTAACGTGGTCTGTATTATACACCCAAATCACCTTATCACTTTCCTGCTCAAAAAGACGGCAAGAATCGTTCACACCCTCAATCTTGCCAACCACCTGCCATTCTCCATTCTTTTTCCCAACCAAATAAATACCGTTATATACCCCGACATACATAAGGTCCGTACGTCCTGCCACAAGCTGGCAACACCAGACGCCGGTAATGTCCGTCACACGTTTTACGGAAGTCCCATTGATAAGGAAAATACCACGGTCGTGCAGACAGAAGAGTTCATCACCTATACGGCAAAGGTTCCAGACCTGTCCGCTAGATTGGGGCATCGGACGGATATCCGGCAAATCGCCGTTCATCTGTACCGGATAAGAAGTGTAATACAGCCCCCGATTGGTGCCTAAATAAAGATAGCCGCCTTCTACCGCCGCCGTATATCCCGTGCCGTAAGAATAAGGATAGGAATAGAGATTCGTAAAAGGAGAACTCAGACAGACGTAGTCAATGCCGCTATCCAGACCGGCCCAGAGGTTTCCGGTCGTATCGAAGGAGACAGAAAGCACCGTATTGTTACGCAAGCCGTTGTTCTCATTGAAATATTTCAGTTGCATGGTGCTGCAATCCACCAGTACCAATCCTTTATGAATGGTTCCCAAGGCAATCTTATCATCCTTTTTGGCCACGCAAAAGACTTCATTCTCACGCATAAACTCTTCGGCACCGGTGATAAACGGTTCCATCGTACGCCCGTCACAATAGTAAAGTCCGTTGTATGCAGTCACCACCAGAACACCTTTCTTATAAGGTATAATGCCACGAATACGTTTGGAAGCCAACGCATCAGCACCCTGAAGAGGAAAAAAAGTGTTTCCAACCAAAAGCCATACGCCCCTGTCCGTACCGATATAAAGAATACCATTGACCATATTGGAACAGTCTATCTTGGCATTCATTTCAATGGCGGTATATTTTCCGTTCAGGTACTTCACCACGCACCCGTCCCCTTGGAAATACAAGATATTGTCAGTCTCATGGATGCCCCACACGTTTCCAAGAAAACGAACGGAACTCTCCAAAGTATCGGACATGCAATGATAGGCCAAAGAACCGTCCGCATCCGGTTCATAATAGCCGAACTCATTGATGCCCCCCACATAAATTCTTTTTTGGGTGGCAGAAGCCAGAACGGAACGCACATCGGAAGCATTGTTCAATGGAAACACGTTCCAGACATTGCCATCAAATTGCACCATACCGTTCTTGTTGGCGAAATATACCCACTTGTCATCATAGGGTGCTATCTGCCAAGTCTGGGTCCCCTTGCCATAAACACTTTTATCAAAATTGACGATAAAGCTATTCCAGCCGGCAATTGCTTCGACCAAAGGGAGAAAAAGAAAAAGGCAGAAAAAAAGGTAGAATGACAATATGTGTTTGTTCATGCGTATAATGACTATATAGTTAGTTGCACAAAAATAATGCTTATTTTCAAGGTAGCGCACAATAGCCTATCAGTTTTTTCGTCCCCGATTATTATTTTCTTCTCGAATGGCAATCTTTTGCATTACTATACTTTAGATTCCGGTATACTAAGAAGTATTCGTCCGACAGTTGTTGAATTATCGTCCGACAGCTGTCGGACGATAATTCAACAACTGTCGGACGATAAGGTTACACATATCGGACGAATACTTTTTAGTAAAAGGAATATTTGTCCATCGTAATGCCGGAAAGAATCCGTACCTCCCCTCCAAAGTATCTGTATAAGGAGCCGTGAAGAGGGATAGAATAGAGAATCTAAAAAAACAAATAAAAAAATCGCCGCAAGCTATTGCAGATTTCAAAATAATGCCTACCTTTGCAACCGCAAAACGAAAACGGGTAAGTCCTATACGGCCAGCTCCCTTCGAATCCTCCAGGGCTTGATCGCAGCAAAGGTAGTTGGTTGTAGCGGCGCGATATAGCAAGCTTACCCACCCGCCTCTTTAGCTCAGTTGGCCAGAGCACGTGATTTGTAATCTCGGGGTCGTTGGTTCGAATCCGACAAGAGGCTCGAAAGAAAAGCAGATGATACGAAAGTGTTACCTGCTTTTTTCTTTTTGCCCCGCAAAGAATCCTCTAATTTATTTAAAATCTACACATCGGCTTGCCCTTGAATCCAACTATATTTGTACCTTTGCATATTATTTCTAAGAAAGATGGCAGAAAATAGAGGTTACATGCAACGATACGCAATGCTGTTCGGTACCTATATGGGAGGTTTCTGGATATTGAAGTTCATACTCTTTCCTGTGGGGCTGTCGGTTCCTTTTTTACTTTTCCTTTTCATGGGACTCACGCTATGCGTACCTTTTATGGGATATTATTATGCACGGATGTATCGTAATCAGGTATGCGGAGGCGGCATCAGCTTCCTGCATGCATGGATATTCACCGTTTTCATGTATATGTTTGCTGCGCTGCTTGCCGCCGTGGCACACTACATCTACTTCAGGTTCATAGACCACGGATATGTGATAAACACGTGCGAAACGATGGTAGACACGCTTGCCCAAAGCAACATGCCGGGAATGGATTCGTACATCGCCACCTATCAGGAAGCTCTGGAGACAGCCCGACTGCTCAGTCCTATCGACATTACGCTACAGATGATATCGTCCAATGTGTTTTGGGGTTCGATACTGGCTTTCCCCACCGCCTTGTTCGTGATGAGACGCAAGAAAGACAACGCTCCGGCAAAGTGACGGAACAGTAAAAAGAAATGTTATTTCAATTGTAAATAGAAAAATCATACATCAATGGATATTTCAGTTGTCGTACCACTATATAATGAAGAAGAATCACTCCCCGAATTGTTCGCATGGATTGAGCGGGTGATGAATGCCAACGGCTTTTCATACGAAGTGATTTTCGTTAACGACGGAAGTACCGACCGTTCGTGGCAGGTTATCGAGCAATTGCAGGCACAAGCTCCGGACAAGGTACGGGGCATTAAGTTCCGCCGCAACTACGGGAAGTCGCCGGCATTGTTCTGTGGTTTCGAACAAGCACAAGGCGACGTCGTGATAACCATGGACGCCGACCTGCAGGACAGTCCCGACGAAATACCCGAACTCTACCGCATGATTACCCAGGAGGGCTACGACCTCGTATCGGGCTGGAAGCAGAAACGTTACGACCCGTTGTCGAAGACCCTCCCCACCAAATTGTTCAATGCCACCGCCCGCAAAGTATCGGGCATCAAAAACCTGCACGACTTTAATTGCGGACTGAAGGCATATCGCAAAGAGGTTGTCAAGAATATAGAGGTATACGGCGAAATGCACCGCTACATCCCCTACCTGGCCAAGAACGCCGGCTTCAAGAAAATCGGCGAGAAAGTGGTGCACCACCAGGCACGCAAATACGGAAAGACCAAGTTCGGGCTGAACCGATTTGTAAACGGGTATCTGGACTTGCTTTCCCTTTGGTTCCTTTCCCGGTTCGGCATCAAGCCCATGCATTTTTTCGGATTGCTGGGTTCATTGATGTTCATCTTCGGCTTCATAGCCGTGGTCATAGTGGGTGTCAGCAAGTTGTACTACATGCACCATGGCATGCCCTACCGTCTTGTAACGGACTCTCCCTACTTCTACCTCTCGTTGACCTCCATGATTATCGGCACACAACTATTCGTGGCAGGATTCCTCGGAGAGCTGATTTCACGTAATGCCCCGGAACGAAACAAATATCAAATAGAGAAAACCATTTAACGATGAAAAAATTAGTCAGACTTGTCATACTCGGAGCTATCCTTTGCCCGATAATAAGCATAGCTATCTCCTGCTCGGAGGAGGCAGATTGCTCCATGACGGCACGCCCCATGGTGAATTGCATTCTTTATAGAGTAGACCCCGAAACCCAATATGTGGAGAACGACACGCTCGACTCGCTCACCGTGACAGCATACGGCACCGACTCCATCATCATCAACAACCAGAAGAAGGTACACGACATCTCCCTGCCACTGCGCTATACGGAGGATTCCACCAAGCTGATATTCAAGTATAGCCGGACCAAGAGTGACACGATGGTGATACGCCACACCAACACCCCCTATTTTCTATCGATGGATTGCGGCTATCAGATGAAGCAGGCCATCACAGACGTAACGTGCACCCGCATCTCTCTGGACTCGATATACATCAAAGACAATGAAGCAGGCATCTATGGAAAGGAAAATCTTAAGTTATTCTATTAGTCTGGCACTCTGCCTGCTGATGTTCCTCCCCCTACGGGCGCAGAACGGGAATCCTACCGCTCCCCCCCAGGGAGCACCTCCCAAGAAGGAGAAGAAGGACGCGAAAGAAGAAGTGCACTATCCGTTATACAACGGCATGTCCGTCGGCTTGGACTTGTGGGGAATCGGAAGCTCCGTATTTGGAGGAGATTTCCTGAGTTCCGAAGTGGCCGTGGATGTAAACCTCAAGAACCGCTTCTTCCCTATTGCCGAACTGGGATATGGCTCCACGGACACCTGGAGTGACAAAGGCATACACTACAAAAGCAACGCCCCCTACTTCCGCATAGGAATGGACTATAACACGCTATACAAGAAGCAGCACGGACACATGCTACTCGTAGGCTTGCGTTACGGTGTAAGCAGCTTCAAGTATGATGTAGACGCCTTGGGACTGGACGACCCGATATACGGTGGCATCGTAGGCAATCCGAATCTGGACGACGAGATATGGGGAGGCAGCCTGCCCTATAACCATAAAGGAATGAAAGGCTCCATGCAATGGGCGGAATTTTGTGTCGGTATCCGGGCGCACGTCTGGAAGGCATTGTACATGGGCTGGTCACTACGCTTCAAGTTCAAATTGTCTGCCTCGGCCAATGAATACGGTGACCCGTGGTATGTGCCCGGTTTCGGGAAATATGGCTCCAACACGATGGGAGTAACCTATACGATAACTTATAAACTACCTCTTTAAGCGACTTATGACAGGGTTAGAGATTTGGCTACTGGCTGTAGGACTTGCGATGGATTGTTTCGCCGTTTCTATAGCCAGCGGAATTATATTGAAACGCGCCCGGCTGCGCCCTATGCTGGTGATGGCCATCAGCTTCGGCTTTTTCCAGGCTTTGATGCCTCTGCTGGGATGGATAGGCGCCAGTTTTTTCAGCCACCTGATAGAAAGTATTGACCATTGGATTGCATTCGGTATCCTTGCCTTCCTGGGCGGACGCATGATAATGGAATCCTTCAAGGACGAAGATTGCAAGCACGAGTATGACCCTACCAGCCTGAAGGTGGTGCTCGCTCTGGCCGTGGCAACCAGCATCGATGCATTGGCGGTAGGTGTTTCGTTTGCATTCCTCGGTATCAAGCAATTCTCGGCTATTCTTTCCCCCATCGGCATTATCGGTTTTGTATCATTCGCCTTGTCGATGGTCGGCCTGATGTTCGGCATCCGTTTCGGATGTGGCATAGCCCGCAGACTGCGCGCCGAACTTTGGGGAGGGATTATCCTCGTCATCATCGGTACCAAGATATTGGTAGAGCATCTCTTCTTTTAATTAAAAAGTAAAAACTCAGATAGGATATGGAAAAGAAAGTACAACGGAATTTTTTATGGATTGCCCTACTGGTACTGGGAACCATCTGGATACTTGCCCGCCACAACCAAGTCACTCCTTATCAGACGGATAACGGACTGATATTCGGTACGGTATATAAAGTGACTTATCAATGTGACCAAAATCTGAAGGCGGAGATAGAAGCGGAACTCAAACGTTTCGACGGTTCCTTGTCCCCTTTCAATGACACGGCGACCATTACGCGCATCAACCGCAACGAGGACATTGTGCCCGACACATTCTTTACCAACGTCTTCCGACGTAGCATGGAAATCTCCCGGGAGACCGATGGTGCCTTCGATATCACCGTTGCCCCTCTTGCCAATGCCTGGGGATTTGGGTTCAAGAAGGGTAACTTCCCCGACTCTGCCATGATAGACAGCCTGCTGGAGATGACAGGATACGAAAAAGTAAAATTGTCCGATGAAGGGAAAGTGGTGAAAACAGACTCGCGTATAATGCTCTCGTGCAGCGCTGTGGCAAAAGGATATGCAGTAGATGTCATAGCCCAACTTCTGAAGAAGAAGGGTATCCGCAACTTTATGGTCGATATAGGCGGAGAAGTGGTTGTTCACGGGCAAAACCCTCAAAATGGACCTTGGCGCATCGGTTTGAACAAGCCGATAGACGACTCACTGGCAGTGAACCAGGAACTGCAAGCAGTGCTGCAAGTCACGGATTTAGGCATGGCTACATCGGGCAATTATCGCAACTACTACTATAAAGACGGAAAGAAATATGCGCATACCATCGACCCGCGTACCGGCTATCCGGTACAGCACAGCATCTTGTCAGCCACCGTCATTGCCAAAGATTGCATGAGTGCAGACGCCTATGCCACGGCATTCATGGTGATGGGGCTGGAAGAAGCAGAACGCGTGGCGGATGCACATCCGGATATCGACGCCTGTTTCATTTATACGGATGAAGAAGGAAAGCTTCAAACGTTCTTAACAAAAGGAATGGAGAAGTATATGAAATAATGTGCAAATGCGATTAACCCATCATTTATAAAATACAAAATATACCGCCAGTACCAGACATACAAAAGCGGCAAAATGATTCCAATGCAGCGTTTCCCCCTTGAAAAGAACCGTTGTGAACACCGTAAAGATAATCAAAGTGATTACTTCCTGAATCACTTTGAGTTGCATCAATGAGAACGGGCCTCCATTGCCTAAAAAGCCTATCCGATTGGCCGGAACCTGGCAAGAATACTCTGCCAAAGCTATTACCCAGGAAAACAGCACCACGGCATACAACGGCCAGTTGGAGATGACTTTTGTCTCTTGTAGCTTCAGATGCCCATACCAGGCAAACGTCATGAAAATATTAGATACAATCAATAGCAAAATGGTATAAAATGCTTTCATATAGTGATTAATGATTAGTGATTAATGATTAATGATTGCAGGCAGCAATTCCTCTTGCACATTCGTCATACTCCCCCATAGACTATAGCGTGCCTCAGGATTCATTTCCTCCAACTGTTTCAGAATGCCTTTCATTGCACTACGACTGGATTGTGACTCATACGGACAATTCTTCACCTGCTTACGATACCCCCTCACTTGCGCCAACTCCATCAAATCCGCCTCATGTACCAGACACATCGGACGGATAATCGTCATATCAAACTTCTTCATTACCAGCCGGGGGGGCATAGAGCTGAACGCTCCCTGATAGGTGATATTCATCAGCAAGGTCTCCAGAATATCATCCATGTGATGGCCTAACGCGATTTTATTGCATCCCTGCTCCTTGGCTACGGTAAACAATGCCTTCCGCCTATTCCAAGAGCAAAGAAAACAAGGAGACTTGCGGGTATCGGTCGTGGCATCAAACTCCGTTTCAAAGAGAACAAAAGGCACTCCCCACGACTCTACGTACTCCCTCAGATAGTCCACATCGCTTTGATAAGGTATATTCTTCATCACTACATGTACGGCGACAACGGAAAAACAGGGTTTATAGACACGGGCACGCCGTGCCAACAATTCCACCAGCGCCAAAGAGTCCTTGCCTCCCGAAAGCCCGATAAGAATCTTATCGCCGTCCTCTATCAGCCCATATTCCACCACACCTTTGCTAAACCGCTTGTCTATGCGGCGCAACATCTTTTCTTCTTCAGTAAATTGTGCCATTGATACGAGTTATGAGTTATAAGTTATGAATTATAGCTCTTCCGGTTGCAAAAGTAAGGCAAAAGAACGATTTAAAGAAGAATTAACAAAATAGAATTACGGAAACCAGCTTTATTCACGATAAATTTGTATTTTTGACCTTCTGAACAATCAGCATGTATCAATATGAATAAAAAATATATCCTTTTCTTTCTATTCGGCCTTTTGAGCATAACAATTTCCGCACAAAGCCTGGCAGAAGCCAAAGCCTTGTACGAGAAGGGAGAATACGAAGAAGCCAAGCCCACTTTCAAGAAACTCGTCAAGACACAACCTGGTAATGGAAATTACAACCTATGGTACGGTGTATGTTGCCTGGAAACCGGCGAACCCGCAGAAGCCTTGAAGTACCTGGAAAGCGCCGTCAAGAGACGTGTCCCCAGCGGGCAACTCTATTTGGCCCTGGCATACAATGATCTATATCGGTTCGAAGATGCCATCGAGACTTATGAGACCTACATTTCCGACCTGAAAAAGAGAAAACGCTCCACCGAAGAGGCCGAACAATTATTGGAAAAAAGCAAATCCAACTTGCGCATGCTGAAAGGCGTGGAAGAGGTCTGCTTCATCGACAGCTTTGTGGTAGACAAGGAAAAATTCCTGGATGCATACAAAATCAGCCCCGAATCGGGCAAGCTGTTCATGTACGACACCTACTTCAATGATTCCGGTAAGGAAGGCGGAACGGTATACGAAACGGAGCTGGGCAATAAGCTATATTATAGCGAAATGCAACCGGACAGCACCCTCAGTATCCTTTCGCGCAACAAGTTGCTGGACAAATGGAGTGATGGCAGCTTGTTGCCCGGAAGCATCAACGAGGCCATGAATGCAGACTATCCCTATGTACTTACGGACGGTATCACTATCTACTATGCTTCGGATGGCCCTGGCTCGATGGGAGGATATGACATTTTCGTCACCCGTTACAATACGAATACCGACTCCTATCTGATGCCGGAAAATGTGGGCATGCCGTTCAATTCGCCCTACAACGACTATATGTACGTCATCGACGAATTCAACGACTTGGGATGGTTTGCCTCCGACCGCTACCAGCCCGAAGGCAAAGTGTGTATCTATGTATTCATTCCCAACTCATCCAAGCAAGTGTACAACTACGAAGGGATGGACCCGGACAAGATGATATCATTGGCGCAACTTCACTCTATCAAGGACACATGGACGGACACCGATGCGGTAAAGGGCGCCCGAGAAAGGCTTCGGACTGCTGCCAACGCAAAGCCGCGGACTACCAAGAAGCATGATTTCCAATTCATCATTGACGACCACTCCACCTACTACCAGCTGGACGATTTCCGCTCCCCACAGGCCAAAGCCTCGTATGGCAAATACAATCAGCTGGAGCAGAGCTACAAACAACTGCAGGAGAAACTGGAAGATATGCGTTCGGAATACTCCCGAGCCAACAAGCAGGAAAAGGACAAGATGTCCGCCGCCATCCTCGACCTGGAGCAACGTGTACGGCAATTGTCCACTGAGATGGAGCAGACTGCCATTCAAGTGCGCAACCTGGAAAAACAAGCCACCAAATAAAGACAACTATGGATATACTCATTATCGCCTCATTGATTATAGGAGCAGTAATCTTGTTCTTAGTGGAATTATTCGTAATTCCGGGCATCAGCGTTGCCGGTTTTCTGGCAGGAGGTTGCATCATCTTTGCCAACTACTATGCCTTTGCCTATATGGGCACCACGGCAGGTGTCATTACGCTTATCATATCTGCCCTGGCTTGTATCGGCTCGTTGGTATGGTTCATGCGCTCCAAGACACTCGACAAAATTGCATTGAAAAAAAACATCACCTCCAAAGTAGACCGTAGTGCCGAGGAAAAAGTCAAGGTAGGTGATATAGGCGTAACCACTACTCGCCTGGCTCTTATCGGCTATGCCGAAATCAACGGAGACATCGTGGAAGTAAAGTCATCAGACGGCTTCCTGAACGAAAAGACTCCGATTATCGTAGACCGTATTGCCGACGGAGTCCTCTTAGTGGAGCGGCTCAAGCAGTGAAATTTCAGAAATCAACCTATTTATAACTAACAATTAATATTTAATCTCATGGATCCAAGCACAATGTATTTAACCGCCTTCCTCATTATAGGAGGCATTATTTTCCTGGTACTTTTCTTCCATTATGTACCGTTCTTCTTGTGGCTGTCTGCCAAAGTATCGGGAGTAAACATCTCGCTGGTACAACTTTTCCTGATGCGTATCCGTAATGTTCCTCCTTATATCATTGTGCCCGGCATGATTGAAGCTCATAAAGCAGGATTGCAAAACATCACGCGCGACGAACTGGAAGCGCACTACCTTGCCGGAGGTCACGTAGAGCGGGTGGTACACGCACTGGTATCCGCCTCTAAAGCCAATATCGAGCTGCCGTTCCAGATGGCAACCGCCATCGACCTTGCCGGCCGTGACGTATTCGAAGCCGTACAGATGTCCGTTAACCCCAAAGTAATTGACACTCCTCCCGTGACAGCTGTTGCCAAAGACGGTATCCAGCTGATTGCCAAGGCCCGTGTAACGGTGCGCGCCAATATCCGCCAATTGGTGGGAGGTGCCGGAGAAGACACGATTCTGGCCCGTGTAGGCGAGGGTATTGTGTCTTCCATCGGTTCGTCAGAGAATCATAAGTCTGTATTGGAGAATCCGGATTCTATCTCCAAACTGGTATTGCGCAAGGGGTTGGATGCCGGAACAGCATTCGAAATTCTGTCCATTGACATTGCTGATATTGACATAGGTAAGAATATCGGTGCCGCCCTGCAGATAGACCAAGCCAATGCCGACAAGAACATTGCTCAAGCCAAGGCAGAGGAACGCCGCGCCATGGCCGTAGCCACAGAGCAGGAAATGAAGGCAAAAGCCCAGGAAGCCCGTGCCAAAGTTATCGAGGCAGAAGCGGAAGTACCCAAGGCCATGGCCGAAGCATTCCGCAACGGCAATCTGGGTATCATGGACTATTACCGGATGAAGAATATAGAAGCCGACACTTCCATGCGCGAAAACATTGCCAAACCGACGACGGGCAATACCAGCCAGCCGTTGAGTAAATAACCCGGAAAGTAACTGACGAAACGCCGGAACCGGTGAACAAGAATCGGTTCCCGACGTTTCTATTTATAAACAAAAGATTAAAGCCTCAAGCATATGAAGAAATATTTCGCCTCTTCCGAACTGATCATCAATGAAGACGGTTCTGTATTTCATCTTCACGTAAAGCCCGAATGGCTGGCAGATAAAGTCATCTTGGTAGGCGACCCCGGACGGGTGGCACTGGTTGCCTCCCATTTCGAGAACAAGGAATGTGAAGTGGAAAGCCGCGAGTTCAAGACTATCACCGGTACTTACCAGGGGAAACGTATTACGGTGGTTTCCACCGGTATCGGATGTGACAACATCGATATCGTGATGAACGAACTGGATGCCCTGGCAAACATCGACTTCGAGACGCGCGAAGAAAAGCCCCGCCTACGTAGCCTTGAGCTGGTACGTATCGGCACCTGCGGCGGCTTGCAACCCTACACTCCGGTGGGTACATTTGTATGTTCTGAAAAGTCCATTGGTTTCGATGGGCTGCTCAACTTCTATGCCGGACGCAACTCCGTGTGCGACCTGCCCATGGAGCGTGCCTTCCTCAACCATATGGGATGGTCCGGCAACATGTGTGCCCCTGCCCCCTACGTCATTGATGCAAGCACTGAACTGATAGACCGCATCGCACAAAACGACATGGTACGTGGCGTAACGATTGCCGCCGGGGGCTTCTTCGGACCTCAAGGACGCGAGTTACGCGTGCCGCTTGCCGACCCACATCAGAATGAGAAGATTGAAAAATTTGAATACAACGGCTACCGTATTACCAACTTCGAGATGGAAAGTTCTGCCCTGGCAGGCTTGAGCCGTCTGATGGGGCACAAGGCCATGACGGTATGCATGGTCATTGCCAACCGCCTGATAAAAGAAGCTAACACGGGATACAAGAATACGATAGATACTCTTATCAAAACAGTACTCGACCGTATCTAAGTATCCTTCAAGAAATGCTCCTCCCTTTCCTTCAGCCAATCCTAGGAGTAGGGTTTAGTAATGACTTCATCACATCCTGCCTGACGTGCCTGTTGCTGGTCTGTATAGTGTAGCAATGTCCTGCTATACCCACAATGGGCACAGAGGCGGATTAGGCTTTATAAGCATCTATCCATTATCGATTTGCACAAAGTTACGATAAAAGCCCATAAGTTGAATCACCATCTCTCTTTTTTGTAAAGAAACCATTATCTTTGCTGAATAAAAATAAGCCGGATAAAATGAACCAAGATACCATTTGTGCCATAGCCACCGCCCAAGGGGGAGCCATAGGATGCATCCGTGTCTCCGGACCGGATGCCATAGAGATAACATCCCGCATATTTACCCCTGCCCGGAAGGGGAAGAAGCTGAAGGATGCCAAGCCATACACACTTACCTTCGGTCATATCCATGAAGAAGAAAACATCATAGACGAAGTACTTGTAAGCTTATTCCGTGCCCCCCACTCGTACACGGGCGAGGATAGCACGGAAATCATGTGCCACGGTTCGAGCTATATTCTTCAGAAGGTGTTGCAATTGCTCATCGGCAATGGTTGCCGCCTGGCCGCTCCCGGTGAGTACACGCAACGGGCCTTCTTGGGCGGCAAAATGGACCTAAGCCAGGCCGAAGCCGTGGCCGACCTCATCGCCTCCACCTCTGCCGCCACTCACCGCCTCGCCATGAGCCAAATGCGCGGTGGGTTCAGTAAAGAGCTGGCCTCACTACGCGACCAATTGCTGCACTTCACATCACTCATAGAACTGGAGCTGGACTTCAGCGACCACGAAGAACTGGAATTTGCCGACCGCTCCGAGCTATGTCTCCTAGCAGACGGCATAGAGCAGGTAATTTCCCGTTTAGTACAATCCTTCAGTGTAGGCAATGCCATCAAGAACGGCGTGCCCGTAGCCATCATCGGCGAAACGAACGCTGGTAAATCCACCCTGTTGAATGCACTACTAAACGAGGAACGAGCCATTGTAAGCGACATACACGGGACAACCCGCGATGTGATAGAAGACACAGTCAATCTTGGTGGGATAACTTTCCGATTTATTGATACGGCAGGCATACGCGAAACGAACGACACCATCGAGAACCTAGGAATTGAGCGAACCTTCCAGAAATTGGAGCAGGCGGAAATCGTGCTCTGGATAGTTGATGCCACGAATGCCGTCTCACGGATACCACAACTAACTACCCAGATACTTCCCCGTTGCGAAGGGAAACGGCTCATTCTCGTATTCAACAAGACCGATTTGGTGCAAGATGCCTCAACCATCCCCAACTCCAGTTTCACCGTGGCCGCTACTAATGTGCAATGCATCTCCATCTCTGCCAAAGGACGTACCAACCTCGACAAGCTTCAGCAAATGCTAATCTCTGCCGCTAACCTGCCCACGGTTACCCAAAACGATGTCATTGTCACGAATATACGCCACTACGAGGCTTTGACCCATGCCTTGGAAGCCATCCACCGGGTCCAACAAGGATTAGCAGAAAATCTATCCGGAGATTTTGTTTCACAAGATATCCGCGAATGCATTTTCCATCTAAGCGATATTGCAGGGGAAGTTACGAACGATATGGTACTTGGGAATATTTTCGAACATTTTTGCATCGGAAAGTAAAGTAAGTAAAACGGAAAGCAAAAGGCATACAAAACGGGTGTAATCAATGATAGATAACAGTTAATCAATCAATGTTTTACACACCATATAAACCGATATAAAATTTTTCTCTGATTATACCCGTTTTATTATTTTTTTGTTGTTATTTTGTTGCTCGTATCGAAAACAGCAACAAAAGCAACAAAAATTATGGGAAAATCGAAAGAACCGATAAGGCTCAGACAGAGAAAGACCGCTTCGGGGAATATCACGTTATACCTCGACATCTACCTGAACGGGAAAAGGTCTTATGAATACTTGAAACTCTATCTTATCCCTGAAACGAACAGAAAGGATAAGGAGAAGAACCGTCAGACGCTTCAACTCGCCGAGGCGATAAAAGCCAAGCGGGTTGTTGAACTTCAAAACGGAGAATACGGTTTTAACGCCGCCTACAAACTTGAAACGAACTTTCTTGACTATTACCGGGCTATGTGTGAGAAACGTCACGGCAACCCCGAGAGCCGGGGAAACTGGGGTAATTGGTATAGCTGCCTCAAACACCTTGAACGGTATTGCAAGCCTAACACCACATTCAAGGACATAACACCTGAATGGATAATCGGTTTTCGTGAACACCTTGACAAGAACGCCCGTTGCAGAGACAAACGGAAGATTATCACAACGGAAGAAGTGACAAAGCCGCTTTCACAAAACAGCAAGGTCAGTTACTTCAACAAACTCCGTGCCTGCATCAACCAAGCATTTGAAGACAGGATAATACCGCATAACCCACTTCGTGGCATTGAGGGTTTCAAACAAGCTGAAACGGAAAGAAGTTATCTGACATTGGAAGAAGTCAAGGCGATGGCTGCTGCCCATTGCAAATACCCAGCCTTGAAAAATGCGTTCATGTTCTCATGCCTGACAGGTCTTCGCAAATCAGACATTGAGAAACTCCGTTGGCGTGAAGTTCAGCAGCAAGGAGACTTTACCCGGATAATCTTCAAACAGAAGAAGACGGGCGGGCAAGAATACCTTGACATCAATAAACAAGCGGTTCAATACATGGGGGTTCGCCGTGAACCTGATGACCGGGTTTTTGTCGGTTTCAAATACAGTGCCTATATGATAGCTGAGTTAAGGATGTGGGCAAATAGGGCGGGAATAACAAAAGACATCACGTTCCATTCAGGGCGGCACACATTCGCTGTCCTCATGCTTGACCTCGGCGCAGAAATCTACACGGTTCAGAAACTTCTCGGGCACAAGGAACTTTCAACAACACAGATTTACGCGAAAATCCTTGATAAGAAAAAGCAGGAGGCGGTTGCGATGATACCCGATATTTTCGGGGCTGATGACAACAAGGAATAAGGGACGGGGGCAGCTTCACGGCTTTGCCCCCGTCCTCGTTTCATAGAAATCCCCCTCGCCTGTCAGAAGCCAGCGTGCGGAAACCTTGTATTCTTTCACTATATAAGTCAACCAAGCGGGTTGAAAAATGTCACTTGCCAAGTTCTTTTCAAGTTTGTTCAAATTCCAACGATTTATATCAAACTCACGTGTAAAAGTCTGTTTTCCTCTTATCTTCCCGTCATCTTTCAGGCGGTAAAGAGCCTCAAAAAAACGGCGTACTACCTTTTGGCTGTCTTCTGTCTGCATAATTCATCTGATTTAGCGGCTGCGGTTGCAAATTTGGTGTTAATTTCTCTCTCCCGGAGATTAAGGCGTTCCCTCCATGATTGAAGCGTGTCGGGGCTGAAATCGGCTTTCTCCCCCTCTCTTACTTGACGTTCAAACATGCGGAGTTCATCGGGTGTCATAACGGGAATGAAACGTTCAAGTTCCATGACCTGAAAAACGTGTTCAAGGGCTTCACGGCGCAAGTCCGCTTGTTTCTCATCACTCAGCATTTCCCCCTGCCCTGTCAAGAACCAACGGGCGTTTATCTCGGGCAAAGCCTCAATGATTGAGACCACGGGTTGCAAGCCGAAATCAACACCTTTCAGAAGTTTAGACAGATATTGCGGCGACCAATTCAAAAGGGCTGCAAAGGCGGTCTGTCTCCCGCCAGTCTTATACTTTATAATATCTTGAAGTCTTCTATTCATATCCATATTTAGGTATTTTGAAAACACTTTTCCCGACAACCGCTATACGGCAACGGCAGAGCTTGCATTCCCTTCCCGGCGGGCATTGATTTTTTTGTTTTCCTGAATCTGTTCTTTCAGCATTTCCATTAATTCATCTATTTGCTTGTCACGGACTGAAAGGCTTTCCGCTTGCTGCTTGATGATTTCCCAAGCATCTTTAGGAACAGCCACCCCGCCGTCTTCACTGTTCAGATTATTAGAAAGGAACATTTCTCCCTCGCCTGATTGAAGCCAAACAAAGTTTATATTTTCATCAAGGGAACAAATTCGCTTCATAAACTTCTCGGAAAGAGGTACTTTACCCGTAACAATCTGAGAGAAAGAAGACTTTGTATATCCCAGAGTTTCAGCCAAAGCCCTTTCATTTTCCGCTATTTCCTTGAAAATAAGCCAATTTATAACTTTTTTCAATCGTCTAAGATGTTCCATTAGTAAATATAATTATTGTTAAATTATAAATTTAATTTCGATTTATTCTTTCAAAATAATTACTTTGTTTATATTTGCACCGTCATACAATTTTGTATGCGGACAAATATACGAAATAATAAATAAAATCGGAATAAACTGATAAGTAAATTTTTGATATGGAAAGAATTACTGACAAACTCAAAAAACTTCTCGCTCTCGCAGAACGGGGATGCGGAGGGGAGGCAGAGAACGCCCGCCGTCTTCTTGAAGAACATCTGAGAAAATACGGTATGACGCTTGAAGACATCTGCGAAAACAATATTTCACGCAGGACATTCAAGTATAGGAACAAAGAAGAACGCACGATTATCATTCAAGTCTTCCTATCGGTTCTTGGTAGCAAGAGCGAAGCATTTAATGGGTCAACTTACAGTGCTTCAAAGAAGACAATCTACATAGACCTGACAGACTTGGAATATGCCGAAATATCCGACATGGTTGCGTTCTTCAAGTCTCAGTTTAACAAAGAGAAAAAACGCCTAATGAAAGACATTCTCCACGCTTTCGTCAACAAACATAACATCTTTGATTGTACCCCTAACGATGATGACAAGGCAAGCGACAAGGAAATAGACCTTGAAGAACTCATGCGCATTTTATCCCTATCAAATGGTATGGAAGACGTGACATACAGAAAAGCAATTTCAAACAAATGACGATATGGAAACAATGATTTTTAAGACACCTTGCCAAACAGAACGGGAAACCCGTGACTTGGCTATTTACAACGAGTATAACGCCCTGATTGCCGTTGAGGGACAGAGTAAAACGCTCGTAACAGAACACCTGATGAAGAAATATAACATACACAGCGCAGGAACTATTTACTTGATTCGCCGCCGTGTGGAGAAGAAATTGGAAGCGCAGAAAGGGGGTATAAATGGCACTAAGTAAAGAGGCGCAAAAAATCAAGACCGAGTACAATAAAAAGTACATGGAAAGATATTGGGAGCGCAAAGCTGAAAAGAGAAAAAACGAGACCAAAGCGGCGGCAGAAAAGACAAAGACTGTGACAACAAAAAGAACGACAAAGACTGTGAGCACCGTTACAATCAAAGAAACAGAACTTTTTGAATGGCTTTTCCCCGAACCGCACGTCACGGAGGTAACGGTCTCCCGGAACGGACAGTCTGACGCACAGTATATCAAAGCCCTTGAAACGGCTAACAAGACCATAAACACGGAAAACGCCCGTCTTCAAAAACTCTTGATTAAATATCAAGACATCGTAAGAACGGGATTGAAAGCGATAATGTTTGACATCGAAAACTGTAGGTCATTATGAAAAAGAAAATTATTCAATGGGGGCTGATGACCGTTCTCGGTCTTTGGGGAATGGTTTCATTCATGGTTCTCGCAGGAGAAGAAGCCCCCGATGTATGTATGACATTGGGCGATTTCTTTCTGATTAAAGCCCTTGCGATAACAAGTTTTTCAGGTTGTATTCTATGCGGGAAATGGCTCTCAAAAAAGGGTCTTTTACCGGAAATAAACATACAGGAGGATTGAATATGGAAATCACTTTGGAACAACTCAATGAAAAAATAGACAACCTTTCACGGTTGACGCTTATCAGTTCAAAAACGGTTCTTGACTTTGAAGAAACGATTCTGTTCACGGGATTGAGCAAAGGACACCTTTACCGCCTGACAAGCAACCGACAAATACCATACTTCAAGAAAAACCGCAAACTATATTTCAAGAAGTCTGAATTGGAAGAATGGATGCTTGAACGGCGCATACCGACAGAAGAAGAAATTCAAAGTCAGGCTACAACATATTTAGCAACCCATAAAATTTAAATCAATCATTTTATTAACAATCAAATTTCATCATTATGGAAAATGACATTATTGAAATCAAACAAGCTGAAATGCTTGCGGGAATTACCCGGTCAGAAATTGACATTCAGATTGCCACGGCGAAGCAATATCCCCGTGACCTGAATACAGTCTTGAACAAAATCGCCACCTATGCCACAATGGATAGGGAAACGGCAGAAGACTGCTTCTATGTTCTCAGAAGAAAGGACGCAAACGGTAATGACAACACCATTGAAGGGCTTTCAATCCGTATGGCAGAAATTATCGCAGGGGCTTGGGGAAACCTGAGAGTTCAGACCCGTATAATCGGGAATGACGGGCGTAAAATCACGGCTCAGGCTGTCTGCCATGACCTTGAAACAAACTACGCCGTATGCAAGACCGTTGACCGCCGAATAACAACGAAAACGGGCAAAACATATAGTGACGATATGCAGGTTGTGACAGGCAACGCTGCCTCTTCAATCGCTTTCAGAAATGCAGTCTTGGCGGTCATACCGAAAGCCGTTACAAAACGTGTCATCAATGAAGTTAAAAAGGTTGCGCTCGGTCAGGCGATTGACGTTGAGACATCACGCAAGAACTGTTTGGCAAACTTCGCAAAAGCGGGTGTGACGGAAACCATGATTTGCCAATATCTCGGTATCAAGACTATCGCAGACATAGACAAAGAACGTCTGTTTGAACTGAGAGCCACTTGGAACGCAATCAAAGAGGGAACGACAACCGTTCAGGAAACCTTTGTCAAACCACAACTTGAAGCCAAAGCACAAGAAGAAGCCAATAAAAAGACCGCTTCGGCGGCTGACAAGGCGGCAGCGGCTATCGCACAAGCAACGGGAGAGATACCCGCCAACGTTGACCCTGAAACGGGTGAAATAAAAGAAGAAAAGTCAAAGAAAACATCAACATCTAAAAAGTAAAACATTATGAAAGAAGTAATTGAAGTCAAAAGAGACGATTTGCGGGAACTTTATCAGGTATTAACCAATTACCCGGCAATTTCAAAAGAACAGGTTCAGAACGAAATGCACAAGGTTTTCGGGGAAGATACATTCAAACCCAAAGACATCATGGAGCGTGTAAAGACCTTTGAAGACGCTTGCCGTGAACTTGGGGAAGAACACCCATTTGTAAGGTCATATAACGGTTATACAAACAACATCCACGAAAACAATAAAAACGATACGGACATACTTGCATACCTCAAACTCCGTATCATCTGCGCCGCCTTGAACGAGGGCTGGGAGCCTCAATTCACAGAGGACGAATGGCGTTATTATCCTTGGTTTTGGCTCTATACTCAGAAAGAAATCAATGACATGGATGAAGACGAAAAAACAGACCGCCGCTTAATGTCAACAGGCGAATATCAAACAGGTTATGCGGGTCTCGCTTATGCGGATTCGCATTACGCCCCCTCGAATGCGAATGCGAGTATCGGTTCTCGCCTTTGCTTAAAGAGCGACACGCTCGCCGTTTACTGCGGGAAACAGTTCATCAACATCTGGGCAGACTTCTGTCTTATCCGCAAGTGAGTAACAACAAATGTTTAACATTCAAATATCAACAATTTATGGAAACTAAAAATAACAGCGAATTTATGTCACAGGTTGACGCATTTTCAGAAGAAATGCAGAAGTTTATAGAAAAGTCTGATAAGAGACACGCCTTAATTATCATCGCCTCTGAGCCTGACGAAAACGGGGAAAGCTCACGTCAAACCGGGTCTATCATGGGAAATGAAGAAGAAGTCGTTCACGCTTTAGTCGGGTTTATAAGACAACCCCAAGGACGTGAGTTGTTAAAGAGAGCTGCTTCTCTAAGTATGCTTGATTCTTTAATGAAATCAGTATTAAACGCAAAAGAACGGGAGGAAAGAAAATGAGCTACACGATTATCAGACCGAAAGACCGTAACGAATGGCTTGAACATAGAAAGTCAGGTATCGGGAGCAGTGAGGTTGCAACCATTCTCGGGTTGAACCCGTGGGAAACCCCTTATCAGCTTTGGAGACGCAAGGTTGGTCTTGATGAACCTAAAACAGAGACCTTTGCTATGAAAGCGGGGCACTATCTCGAAGACGCAGTTGCGCAGTTTTGGCATGACGATACGGGACGTGAAATAATCAAGTCATCAGCCGGGGACTGGCTGATAAGAAACAATGAACGCCCCTATCTACAGGTCAGCCCTGACCGTACATATTGGCTCGCAGGAGAAAAGAAGAACGCTTCAAACAAAGGTATTTTGGAATGTAAGACCACCCAAATGAAAATTTCCTCTGACGATCTGCCGAAGCATTGGTTCTGTCAGGTTCAATATCAACTCGGAGTTGCAGAATTGAAAGAGGGCAGTTTGGCTTGGCTCTGTTCAGGACGTGAGTTCGGCTATAAAGACCTGTCTTTTGTTCCTGACTTCTACGCATGGATAGTTGAAGAAGTTGAAAAGTTTTGGCGTGACAACATTCAGGGGAAGAAAGAACCCGAAGCGACATCGGTTCAAGACATTCTGCTGAAATTCAACCGTCACACGGACGGGAAAATCGTTGAAGTGAATGACGCTATTTTCTCAGACTATCAAAAGTTGAAAGAAGTCAAGAAAGAGATGGATAAACTTGATGAAATCAAGACAGAGTTGGAAGAACGCATTAAACTTGGCTTCGGAGATGCAGAGGCTATCAGCTACGGAGGTCAGACGCTCGCCACATGGAAAGCCCCCAAGCCGTCAATGAAGTTTGATGACAAGGCTTTCAAAGCCGCACACCCTGAAATGGTTTCCGAGTTCTCAAGGGAGGTTCAGGGGGCACGCCGCTTCCTGTTAAAATAAGGTTCAATCAACAAAGAAAGGTCAGACGGTTATGTATATCATTTCAAATAAGCAAATGGAAGATATAATCAGCTATATCGAAGCATGGAAAGACGGGGTTCAGGTTGAAGAAAAGGACACCCGGACTTATAACAAGGTTCGCCTCGCAAATATCCTTGTGAAGAAACTGAAAGCGAAACAGCCGCTTTCAAAGCCTGAACTTTCTGAGAGCCTTAAAAAAAATCTTCGTGATTTAAAGTGATTATAATGTAATCACTTATCTTTGCAATAACCGAAATGAAAAGACAGTTAAACAACGATATAAACTCCGTACATGGGTTGAACATCCGAAAGGTTTTCAAACGCTTGCTGTTATGCGTGGTTAGCCCTAAATACGGAGTTTTATTCTCTCAAATATGATAACACTCAGAGAAAACCAAACAGAGCCGATAAACAAGGCTATTCAGTTCTTCACGGAAAAGAAACCGAAGCCGAGTTTGATTGTTCTCCCGACCGCTTGGGGAAAATCAATACTGACGGCTTTTGTCGCAAAGAACAGCAACGATAAAATGATTGTTCTTCAACCCTCGAAAGAGTTGCTCGAACAAAACTATTTGAAATATTGCTCACTATGCGGGGATTTCGCCTTGAATGCGGGCATTTACAGCGCGAGTTTCGGGCGAAAGGACATCGCCCATATAACTTACGCCACGATAGGCTCAATAAAGAGCCTCGGGGCTAAATTCAAGTCTCTCGGGTTTACAAAAATGTTGATTGATGAAGCGCACCTTTATCCCCGTGAGGCTGACAGTATGCTCGGGCGTTTCCTGAAAGAAAGCGGTATAACCCACGTTCTCGGAATCACGGCTACCCCCGTGAAGCTGCAAACGAACCGGGATAAGGACGGACAGAACTTCTCAAAACTTGTCATGCTGACCTCCCGTTCAAAAAAAGGAAACTTCTTCAAAGAAATCATTCATGTCGGACAGGTGGCTGAAATGGTTCGCCTCGGCTTTTGGTCTCCGCTTCAATATGAGACAACGGGATTCGACAGCAGTCTTCTTGTCTTCAACAGTTCAAAATCTGAATACACGGAAGAAAGCGTTCAGCGGGCGTATGACGCAAACGGAGGGTCTGAACAGATTGTTCAAGCCCTTGACAGACATTCAGACCGCCGCCATATTCTTGTCTTCGTTCCCTCTGTTGAGGACGCTATAACGCTTTCAAAGAAATACCCAAACTCAGCCGTGATTTACGGGGAAATGGATAAGACGGAACGTTCTCAGGTCATCACACGTTTCAGGGCGGGCGAAATACGGGTCATATTTAACGTCAGAGTGCTTTCGACAGGCTTTGACTATACAGGTATCGACTGCATCGTTTTAGGCGTTTCTACGGCTTCTATCGCCTTGTATTATCAGATTATCGGACGTGCGACACGTATTGACCCCGAAAAAACGGACGCTTTGATTGTTGACCTCGGCGGCAATGTTGAACGTTTCGGGCGTGTTGAAGACATCACGTTTGAGCAGGGTAAAATGTGGCGAATGTTCGGAACGGGCGGGCGGCTTCTGTCAGGCATACCCATTTCGGACATCGGTCATTACACCCGTGAAGACACACGGGCGATAGACGCTCGGGCAGAAGCCCCGATTGAAATCATGCCTTTCGGCAAATATAAGGGGAACAGAATAGCGGACATTCCCCTTGATTACCGTCAATGGATGATACGCTCCTTTGAATGGAACGCAAGGAACGAGAAACTCCGCAAATCAATTCTTACAACCCTATAAATCCATCAGGCTATGGCAAGACCGAAAAAACAAACCGTTGATTATTTCCCGCACTTCGTCAAGGGCGGGCGCACGATTTTCATCCTTGAAAATAAGTTCGGGAATGACGGATATGCGTTTTGGTTCAAACTCCTTGAAATTCTCGGGGAAAGTGAGGGGCATTTCTATGATTGTTCAAACGCTTCAAATTGGGAGTATCTTCTTGCCAAAACACGTGTCACAGAGGAAAAGGCGAAAGACATTATCAACGTCTTGATAAATCTAAACAAAATTGACATTGAGCTATGGAACGAACATCATGTTTTATGGATTGCGAATTTTGTCAGAAACCTTTCAGATGTTTACAGAACCCGTAACACCAACCTCCCGTCAAAACCCTGTTTTGAAGACAAGAAACAGCCTGAACAGAAAGTTCCTTCCGAGAAAACACAGGATGAAGAACGGTTTTCTACGCAAGAAACCCCTAAAGGAGAGGAAAGTAAAGAAAAGGAGAGCAAAGAAAAATATCCTTATCAGGATATATGCGCCTTGTGGAACTCAATCTGTGTTTCTCTGCCGAAAGTTCAAAAACTCAATGACAACAGGCGAACAAAAATAAAATGCCGTTGTGACGAATGGGGCAAAAGCCGTGAGACTTGGATACAGACCGCAGAAGACATCTTCAAGCGTGTTCAGGCTTCCGACTTCCTGACCGGGCGGCAATCCAACAAAAGGGCGTGGACGGCGACATTCGATTGGATTTTTGAGAACGGTTCAAACTGGATAAAGGTTCAAGAGGGCAACTACGACAACGATAAAGGCAGCGGCGTTCAGAACGGTTCAAAAGTCACAAAGGTTCAACTCGGTGTCGGCGAGTTCTATGACAACTCAGGGCGAAGGACATACGGTTCAGGCAAGGCAATAATACCTCCTACAGCCCCGCCACGTCCGTCTGACAGACACGCTTGGGATTCATCATCAAACACTTGGATTTTATTATGAGCATAAATTGGGAAAAATACGGGATAAAAGCCCCATACGGGCGTTCAGGGAACAGAAAGGTTTTCTGCCCACAGTGCCATGACCAGCGTCACGACAAACGTGACAAAAGTCTTTCTATCAACCTTGAAACAGGCGAGTTCAATTGTCATTACTGCGGCTTCTCGGGCTGTGCAGCGGAAAAAGAGCCTTGGGAAAAAGAAGACCGCCCGTGGCGCAACGCCGCCCCCATACGCCGCGAGAAACCCGTTTACAAGAAACCCGCCCCACGTCAGGACTGTTCTTCAATCTCTGGGAAAGCCCTTGAATGGTTCAAAGGGCGTGGCATCAGCGAAAAGACCCTGACGGCGATGAAAGTAACCGAGGGGCTTGAATGGATGCCACAGAAGAAAGGCAAAGCGAATACGGTTCAGTTCAACTACTACCATAACGGGGAACTTGTCAACACGAAATTCAGAACGGGAGACAAATGTTTCAAACTCTGTTCAGGCGCAGAACTTCTCCCATACGGGATTGACAACATCAAAGGTACGAAAGAATGTATCATCACAGAGGGCGAAATGGACGCTCTGTCATTCTTTGAATGCGGACGGACAGATGTTGTGAGCGTTCCGAACGGGGCTAACTCAAACCTTGACTACCTTGATGATTATCTCGAAGAATACTTTGATGACAAAGAGACAATATACATCGCATCCGACACGGACACGAAAGGCGTTGTTCTGAAAGAAGAACTGATAAGGCGTTTCGGGGCTGAACGTTGCCGGATAATTGAATACGGGGACGGATGCAAGGACGCTAACGAACACTTGCAGAAGTACGGGCGTGAAAGTCTTCTGAAATGTATCGCTGACGCTCCCGAGATAAAGATTGAGGGCGTTTTCACGCTGTCAGACTTTGAACAATCCCTTGACGCTCTGTTTGAGCATGGCTTGCAGAAAGGGGTAACAATCGGGCATGACAACTTCGACCGATTGTGTTCTTTTGAAACAAAGCGTCTGTGTATCATCACGGGCGTTCCGAGTTCGGGTAAGTCTGAATTTATTGACGAAATTGCAGAACGATTGAATATCCGCTACGGCTGGCGTTTCGCTTATTTCAGCCCGGAGAACGCCCCGCTGGAATATCACGCCTCAAAACTGATTGAGAAGTTCACGGGCAAACAGTTTGACAAAGAACACTTGACCTACGGGGAGTACAAACAAGTGAAACAACACCTTGAAACAAATTTCTTCTTCATATCCCCGAAAAGCGATTTCAGGGTTGACGCTATTCTCGAAAGGGCGAAATTCCTTGTCAGACGCAAGGGGATTAAAGTTCTCGTTATTGACCCATATAACAGGCTTGAAGATGAAAGCGAGGGCAAGAACGAGACTAAATACATATCAAGGCTGCTTGACAAACTGACAAACTTCGCACAGCAGCACGATGTGTTGGTCATCCTTATGGCGCACCCAACAAAGATGCAGAAGAACAAAGACGGCGAGCCTGAGATACCGACACTTTATGACATCAGCGGCTCGGCTAACTTCTACAACAAGGCTGATTTCGGTATTGTCGTTCACAGAAACCGACTTGAAAACACGGTTGAAATCTACGTGAAGAAAGTGAAGTTCAGACACCTCGGAGAGTGCGGCATGGCTCTGTTCAAATATAACCTGAACAACGGGCGTTACAGCCCCTTTGTCAACGGAACAGAACCCGTTTGGGACAACAGCAACCATTTACAGGAAGAAATCAAGCGGCGTGAACAGGAAGCCTTTGAAGCCTCTCAATTCAACTGGGATGACTTTCAGCCCTCCGATGAAGAATGCCCGTTTTAACCATTTAACAGAAAATAGATATGAAAACGTATGTAATCACACTCTCACAGGTTTTCCCGACATGGCACAAGCGAGCGGGAGAACCGACAAAATTCAGAGCAGCTTTCCTAAGCGGACAGACCTGTTCAAAATGCAAGAAACGTAACCATGCCATGTGTACGAGCGAATGTTTCTCAGGCTTGAAAATACACACCATACGGGCAAACTATCCACTATGGCTGAAACGCATCACAGAGGTTCAACAAGGCAAGGCAGTTCTCTCTGTCAGACAATGGTCGGGAAAACCATACAGAAGCCCACAAATTGAAATAACAAGACTGACTGTGAAACACAGTGTTGGTATTCAGAAAGTTGTATTTTATAGAACTGAGTGGTATGATGATGACAACAAATACCATTATTGCTATGATGTTACATTGGATAACGACAAAGGAATAAACATTGATGATATTGCTCGCAATGATGGTTTAAATCCTATTGATTTTATTGAATGGTTTGACAGGGATATATGTAAGCAAAAGTTAGATGATGATGGTAGAGTTCATAAAGAACTTGCAATTATTCACTTCACTAAATTCCGGTATTGACATGAAGCCGAAAGAATTTTTTGACGCTGTTGTCCGAATGAGAGAAAAGCAGCAAGAATACTTCAAAACAAAGACAAGTTCAGCCCTGACAGAAAGCAAGAGACTTGAACGGGTCATTGATGACGAAATAGAGAGAGTTCAAAGAATTATCCACGAAAGACAGAACCCGAAGTTATGGCAAGATTAGACATTGAAAGGCAAAAACGGCTTGAACCCACACGCATTGAACATGCTGTCAGTCGCATTCAGGAACTCGGCTTTGAGATTGTTCAACGTGACAACACTCAGATACAGTTCATTCACAAAGGACAATCAGTGACGTTCTTTCCGTACAGCGGATGGGCGACAGGAAAAAGCATAAAGGACGGGCGGGGTCTTGAAAGACTTCTTAAACAGTTGAGACCATGAGACCAAGAGGAAACGGACTGACAACGCTTCACGATGAGAAGCAAGAAGAACGGGGCTTCTTCTGTATAAAGCTGGTTCAGTTTCTGAACACAGAAGCCGAAATGGGAACAGAAGAATACAAGCGGCTTTGGGATGAAAGGTTCTCAGCCGCTAAGAGTGGTTCATGCTTTTATAGAAACCGCTGCCCGATATATGAAAGAACGGTCAAAAACAGACCCGTACAACTGAATTTATTCACTTAAAAAATAACGAAAAATGAAGAATTATCAATTTGAGGAAATAACATTTTGGCTCTCGTTGATTGCGTGTTTACTGGCTTATGATGCAGAAATATTGTGGCTTGCAAAAATATTGGCAGGAATAAGCGTGATAAACTTTTTTTGCGCAATCGTTACGGCTTGGATAGATGTGAAACATAAAAAGAATTGAAAATGAAAATGAGAAAACAGAAAAAACAAATCCCTGCGGATTTTCGCAAACAGATGTATGAGAATTACAAAGCTAATATGGCTTTCTACGGTAAGCCGATAAGTTCATATAAACAGTGGCTCAAAGATGTGTTTAACACTAAAATACCAACAAAATGAAAAAGATTATTATCATTTCAATCGCACTCTTAGCCCTGACAGCGTGCGAATCAAAACAAGTTGAAGAAGTCAAGGCGAGTTCTAACCAATCATACCCCGTTGAAAAACTGTTCACGGTTGACGGTATCACGGTTTATCGTTTCCGTGACAATGACCGTTACGTTTACTTCACAAACAGAACGGGCGATGTTCAATACAGTTATCAAAAGAGGGTTGGAAAAGCAACAGAAAATGTCAAGGTTCAAACAATGTGTAACAATGGGCAGGAAAATCAACATTGAAGAAGTCAGGGGCTTTCTTGAAGCCTCTAACAGACAGTTCGAGCAGGGAGGCATATACCTTGAACGTGCTCTGTTCAAACGTGACGATAACGGGGTTCTGACGGGTATCACGCTTTCATACGAGGACAGAACAACATCTGACACACAAGAAACAAAAAAGGAGAAACAAGTATGAAAAACGTGACACGGTGTAAAATAACGCTTTCAAACGGTCAGCGTTATACATTGAGAGACCCGGAAGACATCGGCGGCATTGACAGCAACCGCACGGCATTATTCGTCTTCAATAACGGGCAAATTTACAGAGGATGCACGGACGGAGAGGTTGACGATGACGGGGATTTCTGTCTTTCAAAAAAAGACACGCATCATCGCATAGGGCTTCCCTTTGACCGTCTTCTCGGATGGGCTTACGAAAAGGAGGGCTGACTTATGGGAAACAGCCTGAATGACGTTTGTGACCGTCTTCAAGAAAAGTTGGGTCTCCTTGATGAAGCGGTAAAAGAGTTAAAAGAGGCTTTGATAAACGCTCAGGAATCTTTAGGAATGTCTATCGCTGAGATTGAACGGGCTATCGAACAAATATCAAGGCTCGGGGCTGAATGTCTGATGGAGCAAGTTATTGAACGCAGCTTGGAATATGAACTGAAAAAAATAAGCCTTGAAGATTATAAAATCTGTTCTGAACCAGCAGAGCGTGACCCCTACCCTCCATATAGGGAACGGCTGCATCCCCGGAAGCACTGGCAACGGAAACCCTATTGGCTCAGAACCCGGAGCAACCCGAAGAAAAAAGGCTATCATTAAGCCTGAGAGCCTGAACGCAAATGAAGTGAACTTATTACAGAAAACGGATATTTAATCGAATAAAAAACAAGAAATTATGGGTAATTTTTCAATCAAAGAAGACCTTTTGAAACTGAAAGGGGCGTTCATAACAAACTTCAAAGGGCGCACGGAAACAAAACGCTGTCTTGTCATCCCGGTTGATGACAGCGGGCTTTATGTCGGGGAAAAAGGCGTTTATCTGAACCTAACAGCCATAGAAATGGAGAACCCGCAGTATAAAGAAACACACTGTATCAAACAGTCACTTGACAAGGAGATATACGAAGCCTTATCAGAAGAACAGAGGCAAGCCCTCCCGATTATCGGCGGCATGAGACCGCTTGTGAAGAAAGCCGCCCCACAGATGAATGTCGGTTCAACCTTTGACGGGGCGCAAGCTGTGGAAAATACGGATGACCTGCCATTCTGATGAAATGAGAATAAACACAGACAAAGGGGAGCAATCCCCTTTCTGTTTTCCTTGCCTTTAAACAAGCCCCAAAAATCACATTAAAACATGAAAGCTGATAAAAGTATCGCAAAAACAAAGAAAAGCCGACAGACGGCGGCAAAACCGCCCCTTCGTGACGTTTTCACGGTTATTTGTAAGACCGATTTAAAAGTAGATTGTGTAAAAGAGTTCAAATTTCACCCCGTCAGGAAGTGGCGGTTTGATTACGCCGTGCCTGAACACAAAATCGCCCTTGAAGTTGAGGGCGGTGTATGGACGGGCGGGCGGCACACTTCCCCAAAAGGTTTTCTCGGAGACATTGAGAAGTATAATACGGCTACACTTATGGGCTGGCGTGTGTTCAGAACAACGCCTGATGACTTGTACAAGAAAAAGACCCTTGATTTGATGAAATCAGCCATTTTGAATGATTTTGCCCCTTAAAAAGCCCCTTTTTTGTCTAAAAGTGATTACTTTATACTCACTTTTTCATATTTTTGTGCGTACAATGTAATCACTAAGCAAAAAAAGAGTATGAAAACAGAAACGATTCATCTTTCACAGATTCAGGTTAACGGGGCGAATCCCCGTACAATCAAGAATGACAAGTTTGAAAAGTTGATTAGGTCTATTCTAATTCTCCCGAAGATGCTTGAACTTCGCCCGATAGTCGTTGACAACACGTTCACGGTTCTTGGTGGGAATATGCGTCTTCGGGCTTTGTCTGCTATCGCTGAAATGTCTCCCGCTGAAATAAACACCCGGCTTGGGGAATGTTCAGGATACGCACAGAAGACAGAAGCAGAACGAGACCTTTTACGCAGTCATTGGGAAAAGTGGCTTGACAGACCAACAGCCCATGTTATCAAGGCTTCTGAACTGACAGACGCAGAACAGCGGGAGTTCATCATCAAAGACAACGTGGGTTATGGAGAGTGGGACATGGACGCTCTCGCCAATGAATGGGACACGGAAGAACTTGTTGATTGGGGCTTAGACCTGTGGGAAGACAAATCAAATAGCGAAAGCGGGAACAGTTCTTCTTCCCTGCCGAACAGCGCACCCGAATCATCATTGTTTGACCGCTTTGTCGTTCCCCCGTTCTCTATCCTTGACACCCGTAAAGGCTATTGGCAAGACCGCAAGAAGAAGTGGTACGACATCATCGGGGATATGGGAGAAAGCCGTAATGATACGCTTGTGACAAGCCTTGAAATCAAGTACAAAGACTTGTATCAAAGAACCCGTGAACACAGGAAAGAACTTGGCATTTCATTCAAAGAGTACATCGAAAAGTACGTTCCGAAAGAAGAGCTTGAACGGGAACAGTCGAAAATCGTTGCTCAGGGCGTTTCTATCCTTGACCCCGTTATGGCTGAAATCGTCTGCCGTTGGTTTGGGTTCAAGAACTGTCAGACGTTTGACTGTTTCGCGGGCGATAGCGTTTTCGGCTTTGTTTCTGCTTATCTCGGCAACCAATTCACGGGCATTGAACTGAGAGAACAGCAAGCGAGCCTGAACAACGAGCGTGTGGCTGAAATGACAGCCCGCTATATTTGCGATGACGGTCAGAATGTGGCAAAGCACATCAACCCCGAGAGCCAAGACCTGCTGTTCAGTTGTCCCCCATATTTTGACCTTGAAAAGTATTCAGACCTCCCGAATGACGCAAGCAATCAGGACAGCTATGAAGACTTCATTCAGATATTGAAGAACGCTTTCACGGCGGCTGTCGGCTGTCTGAAAAATAACCGTTTCGCCGTTATCTGTGTGGGCGATGTCCGTGACCGGAAGACGGGCTTTTATTATGACTTCTGCGGCGACATCAAGCGGATATTCAAAGAAGCGGGCGTTCTTCTGTATAATGAAATCATCCTTGTTGAACAAACCGCTTCAACAGCCCTGAGAGCCGCCCGGTATATGGAGACAAGAAAGGTCGCAAAGACGCACCAGCACATTCTCGTGTTCTTCAAAGGCAACCCGAAAGACATAAAGAAAGAATACCCGAAAATTGAGTACACAGAAGAAGACATGGTTCAGTTTGAAGCCACTGAAACTTCTTCTGAGAGTGAAACAACTGAAAATGAATAAGACCATGCAAGCAAAAATCTGGAATCACGCCCAATGGGTCAAAGAGACCGACCCGAAAGCACTGCGGGGAATGTTTGACGAACTTCTCCGTAAAGCGGGTTTCAATGTTCTGAGTTGCACGGAACATCATTTCAGCCCACAAGGTTACACGGCTTTATGGCTGCTTTCCGAGAGCCACTTTGCCGTTCATACGTTTCCTGAGTTCGGGCGAACATACATCGAACTGTCAAGCTGCAACCTTGACTTTTATCTGAACTTTCTTTCAATGACAAAAGAACTATGAGCAAGGCACAGGAAAAGAAAAGAAACCAACTGAAACAAGCCCGTCTCGAAATCGTGGCGGGAATGTACAAGCGGGGTTACAGCCTCAGAAAAATTCAATCAGAAGTCGTGAAGCGGCTTGAACTGTCTTCTTATTCTCTCGCCACGGTTCACAAAGACGTGCAGACGCTTCTTGACGAATGGCGGGAAAACAGAATTGAAGATATGGACGCTGCTCTGACGCTTGAACTTGAACGCATTGACGAAACCTGCCGGGAACTATGGGAACAGTGGGAAAAGTCAAAGACTGATTACAACAAGACACAACGCAAGCAGAAAGGCTCTCCCGCCCGTGACAACGAGACGGGGCAGACTTCAATCAGGACATATCAGACAGAAAGGACGGAAACAGAGGTTATCATGCTCGGAGACCCGTCATATATCGCCGAAATCAGGAAACAACTTGAAGAACGGCGTAAGCTGCTTGGTCTTTACGCTCCCGAAAAGAAAGACATCAACGGAAATGTATCTTTCGCCTCTCTGCTGATTGAAAGCGGCTTGTTGGATGAACCCGAAACGCAGGACGAAGCAGAATAACACCGATTGCGCCCGAATGTGGCTCTAAAATCATTCACTCGTATAAAGTTACCATTTGAAAACGAAAGCCCGGCACAGGGCGAATCAGCAAAAAATAACTCAATGAAGAAACAGAATAAAGATATTCTCCGCAAGAAAGGTCTTGAACTGATGAACCTATGGCGGGCAGACTGGAACAGGTTTGTCCGTGAAGCCCTCGGAGTGACCCTTGACAAAGAACAGCAAGAAATACTGTCAAGCGTTCAATACAACAGGCGAACATCGGTTGCATCGGGTACAGCCCGTGGAAAAGACTTCGTGGCGGCTTGTGCCGCTATCTGTTTCTTGTATCTCACACCTCGTTGGAGAAAGAACAGTTTGGGAGAAATTGAACTTATTGAAAACACCAAGGTCGCTTTGACTGCTCCAACAGACCGTCAAGTAAAAAACATTATGATGCCTGAGATAAGCCGCCTTTTCAACAGAGCCAAAGCCCGTGGCGTTGAACTTATCGGAAAACTGAACGCCTATGACATAAGAACAAACAACGATGAATGGTTTCTGACGGGCTTCAAGGCTGATGAACACAACCATGAAGCGTGGTCAGGCTTTCATGCGGTTCACACGATGTTTGTCGTAACCGAGGCAACAGGTATCGGGGATGACACGTTTGCCGCCATAGAGGGAAACCTGCAGGGCGACAGCCGTATCCTTCTTGTCTTCAACCCAAACAAGACGGTAGGTTATGCCGCCAAGTCTCAGAAAGGCGACCGTTGGCACAAATACCGTCTGAACAGCCTGACAGCCCCGAATATCGCGAGCAAGAAGATTATTATCCCCGGTCAGGTTGATTACGATTGGGTGTTGGATAAACTTGAAAATTGGTGTGAGAAAATATCCCCTGATGAAATCATATCAGAAATGGATGACTTTGAGTTCGAGGGGCAATGGTATCGTCCGGAAGACCTGTTCAGAAAGAAAGTCCTCGGTCTGTTCCCGAAAGTCGATGAAGACACGCTTATCCCCCGTCAATGGCTTGAAGAAGCGCATGAACGTTGGAAACAAGCCAAAGGGCGTGAACCGCTTCGGGCTGACCTCAATATTCTCGGTGTTGACGTGGCGGGCATGGGGCGTGACGCAACGTGCTATGTTCTTCGCCGTGACAACTGGGTGGCTTCCTTTGACACACACAATTCAGGCGGCGTGGCAGACCACATGAAAGTGGCTGGTAAAATCATGGTTGCCCGCCGACAGAACATCGGTCTTTACGTCAGCATTGACACAATCGGAGAGGGTGCGGGCGTTTATAGCCGCTGCGTTGAACTTGAAGACGAACCCCATTATATCCTGAGTTGCAAGTATTCAGAGAGCGCAAAGACCCCTAACGGGCGTGAACTGAGTGACATCACGGGGCAAAACAAGTTCTTCAATATGCGTGCTTATCTGTTTTGGGCTGTCCGTGATTGGCTGAATCCAAGAAACAACACGGGAGCCATGCTGCCTCCGGATGACAAGTTTGACGAAGAAGCCACGGAAATAAAGTTCTCGGTAAAGTCTAACGGCAAACTTTATATTGAGCCGAAAGAAGACATCAAAGAACGCCTCGGGCGAAGCCCTGATAAGTTTGACGCTTTGGCTAACACGTTCTATCCCGTTCGGTATGCGAAACCTATCAACGTGAACAGAATTGCGAAAATGATACGGAGATAACAAACAGAATGTTCAATTCAAAAAATATCAAAAATGACAATCGAAGAAATTTTAAATTCGGACATGACGGCAGAACAGAAGATAGCCGCCCTGAGTGAAAAGACCGTGAACGTCCCTGTTTGGGGCGGCAGAAAAGGGCTTGAAATGGAGTATAACCCGAAGTTTCATCCCGTCATGGATAGACAGAAATACCCCGACATCGTGAACGAAGACGGGATTCAGCCCGTGACCCGCATTGCGCTCGGCTTTCAGAAACTCGCATCAAAGAGAATGACAGAGCTGGTTACGGCTATACCTGTCAAGCGTGTGTTCAAGCCTGAGAACGACAAACAGAAAGAAGTGGCGACATTCATCACAAGCGTCCTCGACAAGAACCGCATCGACAGCGTTGACATAGACCGTGCGAACAGGTTCTTTGCCGGCTGCGAGATTATGACGTTATGGTACGCCCTTGAACAGAACAACACGCTTTACGGAAGAAAAAGCCCCCTGAAAATCCGTTGTCGCACGTTCTCCCCCATGCTCGGCGATGACCTATACCCCCTTTTTGATGAATACGGCGACATGATAGCAATGTCAGTCGGCTATCAAAGGAAGAAAGGGAGAAAGAACGTGAAGTTCTTTGACGCATACACGGCAAACAAGCACATCAAATGGTCTTCTGAAAGCGGTTCATGGCAGGAGATTGAGAATGAAGATATAACGCTTTTGAAAATCCCCGCAATTTACGCCTGCCGTCCTTTCCCGATTTGGGAATTCACGTCAGATACCGTTTACGAAATTGAATGGTCTTTGAGCCGTAACGGTAATTACATCCGTGAGAACTCAAAGCCACTGTTCTGTGTCTTCGCTGATGAAGCGATAAGTTACGGCGATGAAAAAAGCCCTGATAAGGAAGCCCGTGCCGTCATGCAATACCCGAAAGGCTCAACGGCGCAGTATGTCACTTGGCAACAAGCCGTTGAGAACCTGAAATTCCACGTCTCAGAGTTGAGAAACCTCTATTTCACAATGCTTCAACTCCCTGATTGGTCTTACGAGAAGATGTCGCAAGTCGCCTTGTCAGGAGAGAGCCGGAAACAACTGTTCATTGACGCACAACTGAAAGTCAACGATGAAAAAGGACCGCTGATTGAGTTCTTCGACCGTGAAATAAACGTTATCAAGGCTTACGCAAAGATTGTTTTCGGGGAAAGCTACGCCGCCGACATTGACGCTCTGAAAGCTGAAATCATCATTACCCCGTTCACAATATCGGATGAAAAGGATGACATCAACAACCTGATGACAGCCAACGGTGGCAAGCCTCTTATGTCTCAGCGTGAATCCATTGAGCGTTACGGGCAATCTGATGACGTTGACAAGACGCTAAAAGAAATCAAGGAAGAGGAAATGTACGATAACCTTGAAATGACTGAATAACAAGAAAGGGGGAGATTATGGCTATATCAAGAAGAAGACAACCGCCAAAAACCGAAGAACAACCGAAATTTCAATGCCGTGACTGCGGGCACAGCTATGATTGGCATGAGATAGGAGCAAACGGGAAACCGTTCATGTGCCGTTGCCCGTTCTACACGGGAGGCAAGTTCTGTCGCTTTCTCTCAGCCCCTCAGTGCGAACACTTCATCAAACGGGAGGTAAACAATGGCAAGGTTGAATAAATGGGAACGTCAACACCTGAAAGACCTGTCAGCCCTTGACAAACGCATAGAACAGATTTACGAGGCTGCTGTCAAGGAAGCCGCACGTATCGGTGCGACCATAAGCGATTTTAACCCCGACAGGCTTTTTTCTTTCAGCGACTATCCAATTACACGCAAAAGAATAGAAAAGCTGTTGTCGGGGCTAAAAAGCGGGTTGTCGGCGGCGATAGTCAACGGCATAAACTCCGCTTGGACGCTATCAAACAACAAGAACAACGAACTCACCCGTCAGGTCTTCGGGGATAACGTGGGAAAACTCTCTCAGGCTCAATACCGCCGTTATTTCTCCACGAACGATGAAGCCCGTGAAGCGTTCATTCAGAGAAAGACAAACGGGCTGAACCTATCAGACCGCGTATGGAACTATACGAACCAGTTCAAGGAGGAAATAGAACTCGGGCTTGATGTCAGTTTGAGAAACGGCGTATCTGCCGAGGACATGACAAAAGAACTGCGTCAATACCTTAAATTCCCCGACAAACTGTTCAGACGTGTCAGGGATGAACACGGGGTTTTGCAGCTATCCAAGCGTGCGGCGGCTTTTCATCCCGGTCAGGGCGTTTACCGTTCTTCATTCAAGAACGCCCGCCGCCTCGCCGCCACAGAAACGAACATCGCTTATCGCACGGCAGACTATACCCGCTGGCAAGACCTTGATTTCGTTGTCGGAATTGAAATCAAGCTGAGTAATAACCACACTTTGAACGGCGTTGCGTTCAGGGACATTTGCGATGAACTGAAAGGGCTTTACCCGAAAACGTTCAAGTTCACAGGGTGGCATCCACATTGCCGCTGTCATGCCGAAACAGTATTGAAGACCGAGGAAGAAATGGCAGAGGACAACCGCCGTATTATGGCGGGAGAAGAACCCGTTCAAGGAAGCAAGAACGAGGTCAAAGATGTACCCGATAATTTCAAACAATGGCTTGCTGATAATGAAGACCGGGCGAAACGTATGTCATCTGTTCCGTACTTCATCCGTGATAACGTGAAGTTTATTCCTGAAAGGTTCATTCAGAACATGGGGACACTGAAAGGCGGTCAGGATGCGGGGCTTATTGAGAACCTGAAAGAAGCCTTTCTGAAACTCAAAGACCCAAACTATATCACGGGCAAAGAGGTTCAGAACACGATTAAGACCTTTGCCCAGAACAACCCCGATTTATTCCTCGGCGGGTTGACAGATGTCGTGATAACACGGGCTAAAGGCGTAAGTTTCTTTATGGCAAACTCCCGGTCTTATCTGAACTCCACAGGGGCTTATAACATGGCGGGGAACACAATCAAGATTGCTAACCGGGAATTCAGACTTGTCAGCGGCGAGATATTCAACCCGCTTGAAGAAGTCAAGGGGGCTTTAAAAGCCATATCAACGGGTGTTGATATGACATTCAAACAAGAATACGCCCTTGAAAGCCTATGGCATGAAATACGCCATGCGCAAGCTGTCGGTTGGAAAAACCTGAGAAACAAAACTGATTTAAGAAGCCGTTCAATGGAAACTATCAATCAGTTCTGCGCACGTCATTCATACCGTGACTTTGTGAAAAGCCTCGGAGGAAAGGCGGTCAACGCTAAAGAAATCATTGAACGGGGTTATGGTTATGGGCGTTTCGTTTCTAATTTTCAAAACCTATTGAAGCATATAAACGTCACACAAGCAGAAGCGCACGCCCATTTCAAAGACATCATTCTGAAAACCCCGTATGAAGAAATCCACGAGGAAATCGTGAAGTTTGTTCAAACGAAAAGTAAATATGACTTGAAAACAGCAAAAGAACTTGTTAAAAATCTCAGAATGTCTTCAAGTGAATTTGCAGAAACACTAAGAATAATCAAGGGTGCGTAACCGTCCGATAAAAATCCAACTTCATATCAAGCGGAAGTTTATCAGCGTACCTTGCCATCCTGTTATTATCCCCTCGGGTATGAAAAAGGGTGGCAAGGTCTAAATATGCAGTATCTTCCCCCACAATAGCCAAATAACGCTCCTTGTCAGATATTCCGATGTCTTCACGCTCTTTGTCTGTTATGTTATAATCAAAAACTGTTTCCATACTCTGATTTGTTAAGTTATTTTCTCCGAATTTGACGTACAAACGCTTTACTTTCCAAATTGGTGTAAGTCTTCACGTTTTAAATTATCGCCCGGCATTCGGGCGCAATCGCAACGCCACTAAAGAACGGCGGCAATTTTGCGGATATTATCCAAACGCTGCATGAAAGATTTGTCTTTTTGGGCGATACGCACATTGTATCTCATTTGAAGACGCATCAACGGTTCAGCTTCAACCCCCAGCGCAGCCTCGAACATCATCGCTGTTTTTTCAGTGACAGGTCGGCGGGCGTTCAATATCTCATTCAGAACAGAATAGCCTATGCCCATCCGTTCTGCCAACTTGCGTTGAGAAATCCCCCTGTATTCGATTTCTTCTTTCAAGATTTCCCCCGGATGCGTGGGAAACGCAGGTTCAAGATTGTTAGCAATCATTTTTGGGTCAACTCCCGGTATTGTTATCATAATCAATCATTTATAATGGTTTGACAAATCTGTTATATTGCATATCGTGGCAACGGTTTCCCCGTCTTTGGTATGTTCCTCGAATTCAATGCGATATTGGTCATTCACTCTCACAGAAGAAAGACCCGCTTTATCGTCTTTCAATTTCTCGTAATTCAATGCGTTGTATCGCATTAACCCCAAGACATTTGAAGTGTCCCGCATCAAATCTATCACACGAATATATTTCCGTATAATTTGAGGCTGAAAACGGTGTTTCTTATCCGTTCGCCCGGTATTATACATTTCCCGAAGATATTCTTCGTTGAAGATTATTTCCATATTCAGTTCTTTTTCTGCGGCAAAGATAAGTTCTTTTCCTGAGAGTTCGCAAAAAAAGCGAATATTTTTTAAAGCCTCAAACGGGTAAGACGAACAGCATGATTACACTATAATCACAAACAACCCCGATTTACCCGTTTTTAGCCCCGCTGTTGAATTTTCACAGCTAATCTCGTAAGTTTATAATCCAACCTAAAATCACGTCTTAAATCGGCTTATTTGGGCTTGTTTTCATCATCAGCCTGTGAACGGGCTTTTTTGCGCCTTACTGTGAATCGCCTCCTGAGTTATCAGGCAACGTTTCCCGTCATACGGCGTACCGTCAGGCAGACCGATGTTGTACAAGCGATTGACCTTACAGCCGATTTGTTCTGCCGTGAAGACATCATAAATCGCCGCAAGTGACGTGAAGAAAAACTCTATTCTTTCGTCATCGTTCAATGGCGGTTCTTTGAACTGAACCCGGTAAATCGTCTTTTGCTCTTTCGCCATAGTCTTTTTCTGTTTAACGCCCCAAACCTTGTGTCAGGCGAACCCCTCCAAAAAACGGCGTGTGCGCCTGACCCGTCAGGGTCTTTTTTTATACTACGTTAGTAGTATTTTTTTCTATATTCTTTTCTTTCCTCTCCTTTAGGGGTTTCTTGCGTAGAAAACACTAATTAAACAGAGTTTTCTACGAGAAAACATATATTATCTCGTAGAAAACATTGATTTTTCAATTGAAAAGTTCTTCAACCCTATAAAAAGCCGACCTCCGTTTGATTGTTTTCGCTGTCTCTACACCCCATATCCCGGCAACAAGCCTGATAGCTTCTATATCCCCGTCAAAGGCAATGCAACATTCATGGTTATTGTATTCATAGCAATAAACCTCCTGCGGGTCACATTCATTCTTTATTCGGGCTTCCATGTCTTCGTAAAACTTGAACAGGCGTTCTATACCGTCTTTTGTACCATAGCCCCCTGCGCCGAAACTGTAAATCTTCTCCCCGTCATTCAAAGGGCGTATTCCTTTCATACCCCTTGCGAATGATTCATTACCGAAAGCGAAGAAGCAATCGTATTTCTTCACGTCAACCGAATCACGTTCATTACAGAGAGCCTTATAACGTCCCAAAGTCCGAGCGTTCTTCCATGTCATTAAACAATCATTTTCAATATCTTCATTGAACTCAAATTTCTTTTCGTCTGTCATCGTTGTTTCTCAGTTATTAAACCCGACACAGGGCTTTTACGGCTCTCTGTCGGGCGTGGTTAAACATCATGTCAACTATTCAAAATCGGGATAAGTCATTTCAATAGGCATATCAGGTTCTCCCTCAAAGTCATTATTGCAAGCTGAATATAATTCAGGCGTATCGCTCCCAAGCGTAATGTCTTTCCATAATTTGCCGTTGGTGTCTCTGTAAACGGGTCTGTCCCAACAGTCAATACCGATAAATGTCAAATCTGTCTTTTTCATTGCAGTCTATTTTTAAGCCCGCAAACCCGCTTTTGACGGGTTCACGGGAGATTGTTAATTTATGCTTGTAATTTCACTCGGTTGAGAAGTGCCCCTGAAATTTCATGTAGTTCACGGCTTCTTTCGGGTGTCAGTTCACGGGCGTGAGCCGTGATTGCCTGAGTGAGTTTCCAAAGGGTTGAACCGCCCTGAACGCCGTCATCTGGGTCATTGCGCATCAATATCTTTTCAACCTCTTTCCCCTCCTGTTTCAGAAGACTTCCGTTCTTCGTCAGGTTCTTCAACTCATGCTCGAAGTCAACATCAATTTCGGAAGCCCCCTGTATCTCGTAGGCTTTCTTCATCAGGTTCTCTTTGCTGAACAGTCCCTTTGTCAAGTCTTTGACCGCTGAAACTGTGGTCTTCGTGTCAAGTTCATACGTTTTGTTGGATAGTTTCAGGTTGTCCGGCAGTTTAGAACCCAAGTGAACCTGTTTCATCACGCTTTCACGAACCATGCCATTGAGACAAGCCCCGTTCAAAAGAAACGCCCGCATATCAACCGCCCCGTCCCCGTAATCAGAAGTTGAGAAGCGTGCGCCAGCGAATATAATAACATCGCCGTTCTTCGCTGTCGGGATAACAAGTGGCTGTGGCAGGATTGTTTCAGCCCAAACCTTTGTGTCGTTCATATAAGCGTCCGAAATAACCGCTCCTTGCTTTGCCGCTTCCTGAACAAAGGCGGTCAGGATTTCAACACTGTTCAAACGGCGATAACTGTCAGAGAGAACGCCTCGAACCTGTTCCCCTACGGTTCTGACAAGAACACGGCTTCTTTCCGTCCAACCGCTATGCTCGTTCAGGATTTCTGCGGCAAGGCTTTTCGCCCATGTAGCCCCTTGCGCAAGCTGTCTGAGATAACGTTGCGGAACTCCCATTCTGTCGGCAAGCTGACCTATGGCATTATCATGGAGTGAGAACTGACCGTCAGGCATGTTCATTACCAGCTTGTCGTCCCCGCCGTTGAATGTTATCACGGGGCTGTGGTCTTTCTGTCTCAGGTTAACGCCTATCGGGGCAATATAGTCCTGCGATATCTTTCCCTCGTTGATAAGGCGTTCCATTGTCGCCTGAACTCCAACGGCTTTGCCGTCAATCATTTTTTGAACCTTGTTGATTACAACATCATTCAAACCCTGTTGCAGGGTCTTTTCGTTTGTCACTGTCATTGTTTCCATACTTGAAAATTTTATTTGGGTTAATACTGAATTGATTTTTCTAAATATGCCTTTGCTTCCTCATACAAGGCGGCTTCTGTCAAGTCATCTGAACTTGGTTCAAATCCCGCCCAAAAAGCCGCTTCGATAATACTGCTCATATTGTCTTTCATAATTCTGCCCTCCTGTTCAGATTGAAAATTCGCGTTTGAAGTCTTCATCGAAATTGATAGTATCAACGAGAATAGTCATAAGGCTTCTTTTGCTCCCAACTTTTGCGATACTGAAAAGACCGCTTTCCTTTTGTTCGTCTGTGGCGATGAAGATAAATCCTTGTTTCGTTTCGGGCTTGAAAGGGAGAACCTGACGGTTCAGTTTTCTAAAATTGATTGCCATAATCTTTTCCTCCTGATTATTTGATATAAAATGAAAATTTGATACCTCTCCTGAGTTTGCATACGCATTTGTCTTCAACGCTGCTGAAAGCCCGCTTCAAAAGTTTGTTGAACATTTCAACGCCGATCAGAGCGATAGCCCCTGAAACACCAACCAGCTTGTGAACTCTGTTTCCCTTGCCGTCAACGCCTGAAACCTTAATTCTGAAATTACGGTTGATTTCTCTTGTGCTGTATGCTAAACTCGTTGTCTTCATATCTTCTGTTTTTTGAGGTTCAAAAGTGATTATATCTTAATCACGTTGCAAATATAAGTTAAGTATTTTGGAAATAATCAACTTTTTCGGATGAAAATTAACTGGACAGATTATTTTTAACCCCACTTAACTCCACTTCCGTAGTATTTAACTCCACTATCTTAAAAACAGCCTCAAAATAGCCTAAAAGCATATTTTATAGCATAAAAACTGAGACAAACAAGAAAAAAGCATTATTTTTCTGAGTATATTGTAATCACTTTAAGAAATAAAGCATACCTTTGTTGCGTAAACTTTTCAGTTAAACAAAGCATTCATTATGAAACAAAAGATTTTAGAGGCGTTGAAAGCCAAATTTCCGGGGGTCAACGCAAATGTATTGAACAGGATTGCCGATAAACTCGCCAAGACTGTAACCACAGATGAACAAATAACAACTGCTATTGCAGGGGTAACAAAAGAGTTCATCGAAATCATTGAAAGCTACGGCGACAGCCGTGCGACAGAAGCCCAACAGACAGCCGTACAAACCTATGAAACCAAATACGGTCTGAAAGACGGGCAAAAGATTGATAACGGGGGCGGCTCTCAGGGCGGTCAGCAAGGAGGAACGCAAACCGTTCAGACACAATCCGCAGGGGGCGAGCAAGTTCCGGCTTGGGCACAGGCTCTTATCGAAAGCAACAAGACGATAACCGAGCGTTTGAACAAAATGGATGGAGACCGTACAACTGCAACCCGCAAGCAACAACTTTCCACAATCATTGAAAAACTGCCTGAAAATCTACGTAAGGCTTACGAGCGCACACCTGTTGACGGTCTAACCGATGAACAGTTCAACACGCTTGTCGGCGAAATCACTACCGAAGTGGACGGCATTGTCAATGACACACGGGCAAAAGGGGCTGTTTTCGGAAGACCTGCCGCACAGAACGGCGGTTCATCAAGTCAAGGGAACGAACTGACAAAAGAGCAAATAGAGGCTATATCACACCGTGATAACAAGCCCGCTGACGGTCAGCCGTTCTAATGTTTAACATTCAAAATTTACCAAAATGGGAATGACAGTTCAAAGACGTAAGGATACCCGCACCCCCCGTGTCTTTATGCACAAAGTAGCGGATATTCGTGGCGGTGTTTCGGTCAAGGTTTCTGAACTCGGCGGCGATTTTCTGAATGAGGGCGCAGTACTAAGCGCACCCGACAACGGCATTTGCCACGCTGTGAAGATTGCCGTTCTGTCGGCAGAAGCGACAGATACCGCAACTGACATCAAAGTAAATAAAGGTCACAATTTCAAAGTAGGCGATTTCGTCATGGCTGATGAGGGCGGCAAGGCTTACGCTATCACATCTATTACAACCACAGAGAAAACCCATGACACAATCAAGGTCGGAACCACTCTCGGCGTGAAGATTGAGAAAGGCGGCTTTATCATTGAAGCCGCAGCGGAATCGGCAGAGAAAACCTCAAAACTGAAATACACCCCGCTTTCACTTGTCGGAACAGGCAAGCCCATCGTGCAAAACTCAAACCTTGACACGGACGCTTGGCTTATTGGCGTGACAAAGGGCAACCCGCTTCCTGAATGCGTGATGAAACACCTCAAAGGTATCATAAACTATTAATCGTAAGTAATTTATGGGAACTATTGTAAATACAATGATTCAGGGTTTGACCGAACAAATGGTTCAAGCCCGTCTGAACTCGGCTGACGCTTCGGGCTTCCTTTTCGGGAAACACTTCCCCGTTAAGAAAGTCAACGGCTTCAACTGGAAAACCTTAACGAACCAGCTTGAAAAGAAGAATGTCGCCGCCGACCTGCATACCGATAACGGAACTATCATGCGTAAACGCCGCCCGATATTCGAGAGCGCACGTGGAGATATTCCGTTTATCTCTATCAGCCGTGAACTTTCACGTTCTGAAATCAAAGATTATCAAACGGCTTTGGCTTTCGCTCAGGATGAAGATGCGACCAAACTTGTTGAATATTGGGGCAATGATGTTGACTTCTGTTTCAACGGCGTTCAGTCTGAGGAAGAATACATTGCATGGAAACTTGCTTCAAACGCTGGCGTGCTTAAATTCACAACCACCACGAACGCAACCTATGCCAATGAATTTGACCTTGACTATGACGTGGATGATGAGATGAAAACCAAATCATCCGTTGATTGGAACAGCAAGTCAACTGCTGACATTATCGGCGACCTTGCTAAATTCGTGAAGTTGGGTAAGGAGCATAACCTGAACTTGAAGTACGCTTTCATCAATTTGGATGAACTGTACAAAATCTGTTCTGCGGAACAAATTATTAAACAGTGCGCTTCTTTCGCCGCCAACGCCCTCGGTATCTCTCAAACACCTGACTTGGCTGCTGTAAATACCATGCTCGCAAAACAAGCATGGCTGAACGGTATTCAACTGCGTGTTATCGACCAAACCATCACCCGTGAATTTTCAGACGGTTCACAGACTTCTGGCAACCCGTTTGAGAACAGCCGTATGATTTTGTCAGAAAGTGAAATACTCGGTTCCACGCAGTATGACATTCTTCAGGAAAATGAAGAAACAATTCTGAGAGCCGTGCGTGCCCATACAGTCGTGAAGAAGTACGGCACGATTGAGCCTAAGAGCGAGGTTACAATCGGTCAGGCTGACGCTATTCCCGTATTTGATACGGCTTACCGTAACATCTACGTGAGAACGGACGCACAAGATTGGGATTAAAGACGGTTGACCTATGGCAAAAGTTATCGAAGCATTGAAAGGGCTGAACTCGTACCCCGTTCCTCTCCGCACGCTCGTTGAAACAGCGGAGAAACGGGGGCTGAACCTTGACACGGAAACGACAGCGGAAATCCTGAAAGGAAAGGCATACAACCTTGCCGCCGCTGACATCTTTCTGTGGCTGTCTTTCGCCCCTGACGTGTCTCAGGGCGGTCAGTCCTATTCATTCACGGACGAACAAAGAACGCAACTCCGCAATCACGCTAAAGCCTTGTACAAAGACTTTGACGATGACAGCGGCAGCGCAAACAAACCTATTTACGGATATAAAGGTTCTCGGCTATGATTATTCAAAACGGAACAATCGAATTCAAGACAAAGACAGCGGGCGGGATTGACCCTGAAACGGGTTATCCCGTCAAACCGTCTTCCGTGGCATGGGGCGAACCTGTTCCATGTCAATTCAAGGCGAAGAAGTTCAACCAACTCGGAATTATCAAGGGGGAACACTTCACAGTGGCTTCCTATGAAATCCTGATTGAAGAACAGCCCGTTCCATCGGAACAGCTACGCTTGAAAGACTTGTCAGGAAAAGAGATTGGCACATTTTCAATCATTCAGGCAGAACCGCTTGAAGCCGTGTGCGAAGTAAGAATTTTGGTCTAAAGCGATGTGCGGCTGTATGTCGGCTTTTCTTTTTCAACCCGGTCAAACATACCAATAAGAAAAGTAAACGCCACATGCGCCGATTTCGCAAAAAATAACTGAGAAGAATATGCCTATCACACAACTAACACCGATGTCGGAGATTGACAGATACACGGAACAGCAGCTTGAAAGGCTGAAACAAGTTCTTATCCGAAACCTGATGTATATCGGGGAGACAGTCTTGAACAGGGCACGTTCAACCAATTCTTACAAAGACCGCACGGGCAACCTGAGAAGTTCAATCGGCTACGTTATCACGGTTGACGGGCGAATAATCCATTCATCCAGCTTCCAAACCGTGAAACAAGGCAAGGACGGTTCTTCAAAGGGGGCAGCGTATGTGAAAAGCCTCGCAAGAAAATTCCCGCAGGGGATTTGCCTTATTGTCGTGGCTGGTATGAACTACGCTTCTTATGTGTCCGCAAAAGGGCTTGACGTTCTTGACAGTTCAGAACTTCTTGCCGAGCGTCTTGTACCGCAAATGTTGAAGCAACTCGGATTTCATTAAACAGAATTTATATGGCTAAGACTTCAAAACAGATTCAAGGGGATGTGTACCGACTACTGCAAGACAGCGTTCTTTCGGGAATGATTTCAGGCGAGGTTTACAGAAGCGGTTACCGCCCACGTGACAGTAACAGAGAAGATGCGGTGGTAATCTTCACAACGGGCTTGCCTGACGAAGTTCAGACAGGTGTCGTTACCGTGAATATCTATGTACCCGATACTGACTTGTACGGAAACGGAGTTCTCGTTGAAGATGGTCAACGGACAGAAGAAATTGAGCGTCTCGCCAATGATTGGGTCAACAGCCTGACCGCCGATAAGTCCTGTTATAAATTCAGGCTTCAACAAACCATTTACACGGAGGCTGAACCTGACATCAATCAGCATTTCATCGTTGTGAAACTTCATTACGAGTTCTTCGGCAGCGATGATGCGCCTCTAAATATCAAATAAATTGTAGAACATTAAAAACGAAGAAGTTATGGCAGTTTTATCATGGGGTAAATGTAAGATTGAAACAACCCCGTCAACAAATGGCGCACCCACTTCCCCGGAGGCTTGGAAAGCCCTTGACACGCCGAAAGAAGACACAACGAAAATCACCCCCACGGCGGGAACCGAGAAGACCGCCACAGAGGAGGGCGGCGAACTTGTTGATGTCCGTTACGGAAAGAATACTTATACACTCGAATTTGACATGTTTGTCAAAAAAGGTACGGAACGCCCGTTTGAAGACAATGACGGGTTAATCGCAGGAGAACACGCTTTCCGCATAACTCCCGAAGACGAAGAATGCGAGGGCGCACAGATTGACCGTTCCGTGGTTCGTTGTGATGAAAGCTATTCAACCGCTGACGGTAAAATGCTTCATTACGTTGCACGTTGCCTGAAACCCAAGACGGGCAAAACCGTTAAGCCTTACACAAAAGGGAGTGAGTAAGAATTTTCAGCGGGGTTGATACACTGGTTTATCCACCGTGAAGCCTGAACGCATTTCCCGGTTGCATGTCGGTTCGATTCCGACCCCCGTCTCTAATCATAACTTAGAAATTCGTCAGATATGAATAAGACAATAGAACAAACGGTTGCTGAAACCATCCTTGAACAACCTTTTGAAGTCAAGGTAGGCGAAAAGTCATATCAGGTTGCCTCCGCAAGCACGGCAACCCTCATACTTGTCTCAGAAGCGATTTCACAACTTCCACATATTGCGCTTGACACGGAGAAGGTCGTTGAAGAAACATTATCCGTAGCGAAAGACTGCCGTATTCTCGGAGATATAGCGGCTATTCTCATTCTTGGTGCAAAGAACATCACAGAAAAGAAAAAAGTTCCGCAAATCAAAGAAAAACGGTATCTGTGCGGGCTTATTCGCCGACCATACACGGTTGAAGTTGAAATTACCATTGACAAGAAAGCGGAACTCGCAAAAGAGCTTCTTGAAGATGTCTCCCCGAGGGAACTGAACCTGATTGTAAGCCAAATCTTATCAAGAATGCAGATAGCCGATTTTTTCGGGCTTACCACTTTCCTTGCAGAACTCAATCTTCTTCATCCGAGGAAAGTGGAGAACTAAATGACAGCATTTGGGCTGTCGTAGGCGGTTTTGCAAAAGGCTACAATCTGACCTTTGACTATGTTTTGTACAATATCAGCTATACGAACATGATAATGTACGGGGCTATTCTCCCGACATACGATAAAAAGAAAAATGACGGAAAAAAGGATGAAGGACAAAAAGTTATCAAGGCAGATGACCCAAGAAACAAAGAAGAAGTAAGGAAATTTTTTGAAACCTGTGATTAAAGGCAGAAACAATGAACAACGATAAAGGAAGACTGAATTACGGTGTCGGGCTTGACAACTCCCAGTTAAGGGTAGGAGTAGCCGAATCACGGCGTTTGCTCCAAGGCATAGGGCAGACAGCGGTTGACGAAGGCGCAAGGATTGACGATTCATTCAAAAGAATCGGCAGGACTGTCGCAGGCGTGTTTGCCGTGTCTCAGATAAAAGATTTCATCACGCACGTTGCGACTGTCCGTGGAGAATTCCAACAGCTTGAAATCGCTTTCAAAACCATGCTCGGCTCTGCGGGTCAGGCAGATGTTTTGATGACCCAGCTTGTCAAGACAGCCGCCACAACTCCGTTCGGTCTGAAAGACATCGGTCAAGCCGCAAAACAGCTTCTTGCCTACGGTGTCGCCGCAAATGACGTGAACAGCACTTTGATACGCCTCGGGGACATCGCCGCCGGGCTTTCAATCCCTATCAACGACCTTGCCTATCTGTACGGAACGACAATGGTTCAAGGACGTTTGTACACACAAGACCTGAACCAATTCTTGGGGCGTGGTATTCCTCTTATGGAAGAACTCGCAAAACAGTTCGGCGTAGCTGAAAATCAGGTCAAACAACTTGTAGAAGACGGAAAAGTCGGATTCCCCGAAGTTCAGAAAGCCATTGAGAACCTGACCAACGAGGGCGGTAAGTTCGGCGGTCTTATGGAAGCTCAGTCAAAAACAATCACAGGGCAGATTTCAAACATTGAGGACGCAATCGACACAATGTTCAATGCCATAGGTCAGTCACAGGAGGGGGTAATAAACACCTCTCTTGGTCTTGTCTCAACCCTGATTGAGAACTGGGAAACAGTCGGTAACATCCTTTTGACAATCATCGCTACATACGGGGCATATAAAGCCGCCGTTATCGCTGTCGCAGCCGCACATAAATTGATGAACATTTGGGGAACTGTTAGTGCTTTTCTGTCTCTAACAACCTCTATACGTTCAGCCAAAGACGCTATGTTGCTTTTCAACATGGCTGTAAAAGCAAATCCGCTTGGTTTGGTTCTGTCTGTTCTTGCAGCCGCCGTGACAGCTTTCCTTGCTTTCAGAAAATCAACGGACGAAGCCGCTGACGCTCTGAAAAAGGAACGTGAGGAAGCCGAAGCGTTCAACAAACAGGTTAGCGAATCAGCGGGCAAAGCCATTTCAACGTATAAACGTCTTCAAGACGAATACAAGAAATGCAAGTCAGCCCATGAAAAGCGTGAGTGGATAAAAGAAAGTCAGACGAAGTTCAAAGAATTGGGAATTGCCGTCAACAGCGTCAATGATGCTGAAAACATCTTTGTCAAGAACACTTCCTTGATGATGAAAGCATTTCAGAAACGTGCGGAAGCCGCCGCATGGCAATCCCGTCTTGATGAAGCCTACGCAAAGAGGGTTGAACGCCAAATGGCTCTTGAAGACCAAATGGATAAGATTCAGGCGGGAAGCAAAGTGCCGGGATATTCACACACGACACAAGGAGGCTATGAATACGTTGACCGCAACGGAGCATGGGTTTACACCGAGGCAGGTGCGAGAAAAGCCCGCGAAGCGTTCAAACAGACAATCGCCAATGACCCTGTTCTGAACGAAATAGACGCTCGTATAAACAAGTATTCCGAGAAAATGACCTCTGTTTCATCTGACTTTCAAAAACTGTTTGAACAAGCGGGTACAAGCCAGAAGACAACGCAGGAAAAGAACGAGGAAAAGAGACTCGCTAAAGAACAGCAAAAAATCGCCGATGAAACAGCCCAACGCACGGCTAAAATCAAGGAGTATTCAGCAAAGGTTTCAGAAGCAGTTTCACAAGCCGAGATAGACATCCGTCAGGCTCAAATCAACGAACTTGAAGACGGTTATGAAAAGACCGTTGCGCAGGTGCAGTTGAACTATGACCGCCTTATCGCCGAGAACGATAAACGGGCGCAGAAAATGATTGAAGACCTGAAAGACAAAAAAGTGCTTGAATGGCTCAATCAGAACCCGAAAGCGACAAAGGAACAACAGCTTGAATACCGGGCTTCCTTGAACCTGACAACCTCTGACCTTTCTTCCGAGCAGCAAGCAATGTTAAAGTCTTATGCCGAAGTTGCAAGGCAGATTCAAGTCAAAGGTAACAAACAAGCCCTTGACGATATGATGAAAGACATTCTGACCTATGAACAGCAACGTCTAAAAATAACAGAGGAATACGAGAAAAAACGTGAAAGCCTCTATGAAACAGATAAAGACGGCAACAAGAAGCTCCGTAAGGGTGTCACACAAGGAAACGTGGACGAACTGAACCGTGCTGAACAGGAAGCCTATAAAGGCATAGACGAACAGTTCGCACAACGTGAAGAAACGTATCAGGCATGGTGCGATGAAATAGCGGAACTAACCCTTAAACAGTTGAAGAATGTATTAGCGGAGGCAGAAAAGGAACTTGCCGAACTTGAAAAGAACGGCGGGTCTTCTGATAAAATCGCTGTTGCCCGTGCCAAAGTCGCAACAGCCAAAAAGAATGTTGAGAAAGCACAGGCTAAAAATGATATAAATCCCGGCAAACGCTCAATCAAAGAATGGGAGGACTTGTACAAGACGCTTCAAGAATGTGAACGGGAGTTTGAGAGCATTGGCGACACGGTCGGCGGCGTGGCAGGCGAAATCATTTCAACGGCTGGCAGCATCATGACCGCTTCTCTGTCAATGATAAACGGTATTGTTCAGCTTGTGAATATGTCTGCCACCGGTATTCAGGGAACAGCGACAGCGGCAGCAACAGCCATTCAAACGGTTGAAAAGGCTTCTGTCATCCTGACTATCATATCGGCTGCCATGTCAATAGCCATGCAGATTGTGAACCTGTTCAACAATGATGACAAGAAGCAAGAAGAAATTGAAGCCCTGCAGGATAGAATAGACCAACTCCAATGGGAACTTGACAACGCAGATATTGTGCGGTTACAAGAAAATAGCGGAAAAGCGGTTGAACGTGTGAAACGGGCTTTATCTGAGACTTACAAAGAACTCCTGAGAAATAAAATCGCTGTCAATGACGTAGCAGGGGCTTGGCGACTTCTGTTCAGCAACGTTTCAAACAACGCAGCACTGCTTCAAAAGACCGCAGAAAAACTCGCCACGGCGTATGCAAATATCGCTTACACGGCTGACAAGGCTCTCGGGGGTGAGAAATACAGCAACGCCCAAGAACAGCTTAAAAACCTCGCCCAGCAGCAACTTCTTATTCAAGAACAAATCAGGAATGAAGAAGACAAGAAAAAAACAGACCACGGTAAGATTGATGAATGGAACAGAAAAATTGAAGAACTCGGCGCACAGGCTGTCGCCATCATCAATGACATGGTTGAGGACATCATCGGCGGTTCAAGTTCCGATATTGCCAAAGAACTCGGAGACGCTTTTTTTGAAGCGTTTCAGGCTGGCGAAGATTACGCCGAGGCATGGGGCGATAAGGTCAAAGACATCGTGGCTGACGTGATGAAAAGAATGTTGGTTTCCAAGTTTCTTGAAGAACCTCTTGGGGAGATATTCGACAAGTACAAGGCTAAATGGTTCAAGGACGGTCAGTTTATCGGTCTTGACGCTGTTATCCAATCCATGAGTGGTTTCGCTTCTGACTTGAACGCTGTCGGAACAGATTTCGCCAAGATATGGGAAAACCTGCCTGAGAACGTCAAATCAATGTTTGAGGTAACAGCAGACGCAACCCGTGAAGCCTCTCAGAAAGGAATCGCCACAGCTTCGCAAGAAAGTGTTGATGAATTGAACGGACGTGCGACAGCCATTCAGGGGCACACGTATTCAATCGCTGAGAACACGAAAATCATTCTTTCTGTCGTGAACATGATTTTACAGTCAGTATTGAACATTGAGAAACACACCGAAAACATGGCAGGACGCATTGAACGCATTGAAAGCTCAGTCAAAGAGACAAAAGATACAGTTAACGATTTCGCCTTGAAAGGCATAAAAATGATATAAGTATGGAAGACATTATTAGACAAGTTTACGCCCAATGGAGGGTTGCCAAAGAGCAAGCCCGGCAGGAGTGCGATAGCCGTTCCCTGCCAAATATGGCAGAGAAATACCGTATGTGTGATATGTTCAAAGGCACGGAAGATTTACAGAGCCTTATACGGCTGTTCACAAGCCCACAAGGTATGGAGTTCTGTATCAAACACCGTTTCCCGAATATAGCGACTTTCAGGCTGTTCAAGCCGTTCAACCCCGAGAAGTACGGTGTTTACATTGATGCGGGTATAATCACGCTGAGAAACCCGGGAAAAGCGGTTCTTATCGGGCGTACAAACGCAACGATAAACTGTGACACGCTTGAACGCCATGAAATTTTTCTTCTTCACGGGGCTAAAGCGTTCATCAACGCCTCGGGCTGGGCGGTTGTTTCCGTCAAGGGGTCAACGGGTTGCCAACAAATTCGTAACGTGTCAGGAAATGCGGTAATATTATGATGTCAGGACGATTTTACATAGACGGTAAGGATGCGTTCACAGAGTACGGCATCTATGTTCAGGAGGGGGGCTACAACGAACTTGTGGCGTTCCCGCCTCTGAAAGCGGTCACAAGCAACGACTGGCAGGAAGAAGACGGCATAGAACCTGACTTGTCAGAACCTACCTTGAACACGAAGGAATTTTCCTTAAAAATTGTTCTCTCAGGCATGGATTACCGTTGGGGAGGCTTCATAGAACGATTGTCAGACAAAGCCTATCATACGTTTGATTTCAGGGAGATAGGACGTACTTACCGTCTTCGTCTTGTGTCAAACCCTAACACGGATTTGGCAACGCATCTCGGTTTCATCACGATAAAGCTTGCCGATGATTTCCCTTTGGACGGGTACACCTACAAAGAACCTGAAAGCACTGTTCCCGGTTCTGATTATTATGAACTTGACGGGAAGCCGTTCTCTGTTTATGGGGTTCATGTGTTGGAGGGAACGCTTAATGAAATAGAGAAATCGCCGAATGTCAAGACCAGCCTCCTGCGCAATATCAACAAATTGAACGGGGCTTTGTATGACGGGGAAAAAGTGACCTATAAGGCAAAGGACGTAAAGATAAACTGCCTTATGAAAGCCGCCTCACTGACTGAACTGTGGCGCAACTATAACGCTCTGCTGTATGACCTTGTGCGTCCTGAACAACGGCTGTTATACTCTGATGAAACGGGATATGAATACCCCTGCCATTATAAAAGCTGTTCCGTGTCCGAGTTTTACGCCTCTGATAAAATATGGCTCAAATTTACCGTTACCGTATGCTTCATTTCATTCAGGCTTGAAGACGATGAATTTGTGCTTGCCACGGAAACACGGGATTTGGTTGTGACAGAAGACGGGGAGTTTGCGATTGACTTACGAAAAATAATATGACATTATGGGATTGAAAAGAATTAAAATCAGCGAATTAACCCTTTCCGACAATCTGAAAGGATTATACACTATCGGCGTTAAGCTGATAAATGGGGTTCAAACGAGCGTCAAGGTCAGTCTGGAACACATTCAGACCGCCTATGAAAATGCCGTAGCCGCAACGAAAAAAGCCGAGACAGCCGCCAATAGTGCGAACACCGCAGCGGGTTCAGCCAACAGTGCCGCTTCCTCTGCAAACAATGCGGCTACGAAAGCAAACACGGCGGCGGGAAACGCTGACAAGGCAACCGCAGCAGCAAATACCGCCACAACCAACGCAAACAATGCGGCAACAAAAGCAAATACCGCCGCTTCCAATGCGGACAAAGCCCGTGAAGATTTAGAAGAGATAAAGGAAGCCGCCGTGACCGCCACCAACTCAGCCAACAGTGCCGCTTCCTCTGCCAACAGTGCGGCTACGAAAGCAAACACGGCGGCGGGAAACGCTGACACGCAAGCTGACCGGGCAAAGGAACAGGCTGACAACCCGCCCAAAATGGGAGACAATGGAAATTGGTGGAAATGGGATGAAGCTCAGAAAAAGTATGTCGATACAGGTGTGCTCGCAAAAGGCGGCGTGCTGTACCCGACATTCAGCATAGACGATGATGACATGATTCTATACATGGAATTTGAAGATGAAGTAAGCGACAAACTTATCAAGTTTGATGAACAGACGGGAGAACTTTATTTGAATGTTGGATAACTTAAAGTTACACGAATATGACAAAGATACCTTTAGGAAAAGTGGCGTTTACGGACGCAGGTTCTTATAACGCCGGAAAGACTTACAAGCGGTTTGACTTTGTTGACACGGAAGACAGTTCCTATTTGTCGTTACAAGACAATAACAATGGACACGCCGTCACTGAAACCGCTTGGTGGAAATGCCTCGCACGGGGCACAAAAGCCACAGAAGCCGCAAAAAAAGCCAACGATGCGGCTGCATTGGCAAACGAAAAAGCTGTGGCGGCAGATACGGCGGCTGGGCGTGTGAATGCCGCAATAACGCAAGCCAATACCGCTGCCACAAACGCTCAACAACAAGCGTCAGCCGCAGGAGAAGCGGCGGCAGAAGCAACGGAAAGTGTGGCTGAAATGAACGCCGCCCTCGCCCGTTTGGAAGAATTGGAGCAGACAATCACGGCTAAAGACCGTAAACAGCCAACGGGAATGGAATTAGAGTTTCCTAAAAAAATAACAAAAGGGAACAAAGACATTCTGAGAGTAATAGCTACCCTATCCCCGGCGGGAACGGGTAACAATGTCCTTTTCTTGGGCGATGACAAAGCGGTTTCCGTTGCCCCTGACGGTTTTCTGACCGTGAACAGTGTCGGCATAAGCAAAATACACGTCATTCCGACAGAAAACACAAGCATTTATCGAACCATTGATATTGAAGTCGTTCCGCAGTCTGTCAGGCTTTGCACGAAATCAACTTTGCGCCTAACCGCAAATGGCAAATTCAGGTTCAATTAAAATAATTTTTCAACAAATAAAACTTTTAAATTATGGCACTATCAACAGATGAAGAAAACAAAGTAAGGGAAATCATTGAAGCGTTCACAAACGGAAAACGATTGAGTGACTTACCCAATGTTTCTGGGAATAACCCATTCAATCTTTTGTGTGAGGTCTTAGAAGACGGAGAAAGCAAAAAAGCAGCTCTCGCAACTATGTTGCCTTATATGGAAGAGCAGTGTATGTACGGCATTGAGCGAGACAAGACCGTTTCATCACGTTTAGTAACCCGAATTGGCAATACTGCTCTTCACAAGTCCCTTCCCGTACATAACCGCATGAGGGGCTGTCTTCTTGACGATGACGGCAACGTGGTTGAATATCTCAATCCACGTGATTGGACGGGGCATGTCAGAGACGGTTCACGGGGACAAGTCATGGTCGAGTTTGGGGACTTCTATTGCCGTTTTGAAACAAGCGCAAATATTGAGCGGGTCAAATTCTCTCTCTTTCCTCTTCCCGGCTATCGTTATGTTCCTTTGATGTACGTATCGGCATACGAAGCTACTGTTCAGAGAAGTACGAACAAGCTATCTTCTGTGGTCAATACAACGGCTGACTACCGAGGCGGTGCAAATCAGGCTGACTGGGACACACTCTCAAAAACGGTTCTCGGAAGACCAGCTACACAAATCAGCCGCACGAATTTCAGAACGTATGCCCGAAACAGAAAAGCGGGCAGCACTAAGTGGAACTGTATGACGTATGACGTTCAAAAGATGCTCTATTGGCTCTTTGTTGTTGAATACGCAACGCTCAACTCTCAGGAGGCTTTCAACACCCAATTGACGGCTGAGGGCTATCGTCAAGGCGGTCTCGGAGACGGGGTTACAACACTTGACAGCGGCAAATGGAACACGTTTAACGGTTATTATCCTTTTATCCCTTGTGGCTATACGGATGAACTCGGAAACGGAACAGGCGAAAAAGAATATACCATGCCCACTGAATATGACGCTTCTTCAAAGAAAGTCAAAGTGTGCCGTTATCGTGGTATCGAAAACCCGTTTGGGCATATTTGGCAGTGGACTGATGGCATCAACGTACGCATTAATCCCGGCTCGAACGGCTTGTCAGAAGTCTTTGTTTGCTCTGACCCCTCAAAATTCAATGACAGTAACTATAACGGATATAGTCATGTTGGGAATGAAGCCCGTGCCGAGGGATATGTTAAAGAAATTATTTTTGGAGAAAGCGGCGAAATCATTCCTGCTCTCGTAGGCGGCGGTTCTACCACATATTTCTGTGACTATCACTATACAAACATCCCTGCTTCGGTGGCTCTCCGTGGTGTCCTGTTCGGCGGGCACGCGAATGACGGTGCGGGTGCGGGTCTCGCTTATGCGCTTTCGCATGACGCCCCCTCGAGTACGTATGCGTATCTCGGTTCTCGCCTTTGCTTTATACCCACGTCAGCGTAACACGCTTTGAGTGATAACCTTTTCCCTGCCTCTTTGTGGGGCAGGGTTCAAATAATAACAGTATAAAACGATGATTGAAGAAATGAACAACATACCAAAAGAAGATGACGGAAGCCTCGCTTTCCTGAATATCCCGAGAGATGAAAACAGCAGGAGTTTCAATTGTGATGAAACGACACAATCAAAACTCGTAAACACCACGTTTTGGGTGGTTGATTTCATTGAAGAAGTTCCGACAAGATTCAGCAAGGCTAAAGGAGTAAAAGGTCAGACGCTTGTAAAAATCAAGCCATCAAAAGACAGTTTGGAATCAGATGCCAAGAAATTTTTCACTGGTTCATCCGACATTCTTTATGTTTTGAAGAAAATCAAAGAAATGAATAAGTTTCCCCGAAAAGTTACTTTGAGGGGTAACGGTAACAGATATTATTTTGAATAAGAAAACAATGAAATAACAAAATAAAAAAGGTGGGTCATTCTTGTGGTGTCCTGTTCAGCGGTAACGCGAATAACAGTGCGAATGCAGGTCTCGCTTATGCGAATTCGAATAACACCCCCTCGAATACGAATGCGAATATCGGTTCTCACCTATGCTTTAAAATTGGTTTTGACAATATGAAACAATATAAAAGAATGACAGCCTTGCCACTTGGCAAAAGATTTCAAGCAAACCTCCTAAAAGTGTTGGTAGGAACGCCTGTTGTATGGGCTACCGAAGACTCTGAATAAGAAAAGCAAAGCAAAAAGATGAAAAGAATAGGTAATTTATACAATAAAGTAATCTCCGTGGAAAATTTGCGTGAAGCTGACGAAAAAGCACGCAAAGGCAAAACAAACACATACGGAGTTAAAGTTCACGACAAAAATCGTGAAGCAAATATTCTTGCTCTTCATGAAGCATTGCTGACAAAGACGTTCAAAACCTCCCCTTATGATGTCTTCACGATTTTTGAACCCAAGGAGAGGCTTATTTTCCGTCTTCCATACTATCCTGACAGAATAGTACATCATGCCGTCATGAATGTTCTTGAACCGATTTGGGTCAGGACTTTCACGCACAATACTTTTTCATGTGTCAAGGGACGTGGGATAGAGGGGTGTGCCCGGCATATAGATAAAATCATTGAGAAGTACAAAGGCAAGCCATTATACTGTCTTAAAATTGATATAACCAAATATTATCCCTCCATTAACCATGAAGTCTTAAAAAAAATTGTACGCCGGAAGATAAAAGACAAAGACCTACTGTGGCTTCTTGATGAAATTATTGACAGCGCAGAGGGGCTTCCTATCGGGAACTATCTTTCACAATATCTCGCCAACCTGTTCTTGTGCTATTTCATGCACCGTGTGAACGAAGTATTGAAACTTGACGCAGCCGAATACGCTGATGACATCACGTTTTTCTCTTCATCAAAAGAACAACTGCGGGAAGCGTTCAAAGAGATAAGAAAAATGATTGAAGATGAACTAAAACTGAAAATCAAAGGAAACTATCAGATATTCCCAATAGCAGCCAACCGTTATGACAAACACGGGCGTGCGCTTGATTATGTCGGTTACAAGTTCTACCGTAATCAAAAACTTATCAGAAAGAGTATAAAGAAGAATTTCTGCCATACCGTTTCACGGCTAAACCGACGTACCCCATTGCTTGACGCAAAGGCTTATAAACAAGCTGTTGCCCCGTGGCTCGGTTGGGCAAAACATAGTGATAGTAAACATTTATTAAAAACAATCATTAAACCGTGTTATTATGATAGCATTTTATGACAATCAGCCTGCCAAATTGGAGGCAGTCGGAAACGGAAGTTACGTTTACCGCTTCAACATTCAGAAAGTTGAAAAACCCGCCACCGTTGAACCAAGCGAACTCGCTTCTGACGATGAAGCCCCGGTTCAGGAACAATGGAAATGTGAAGAAGCTACCGTGTGGGCTCCGCTTTCTTCAAACAAGATAACTGAAACAGTTATCACGGAGAAGTGGGACAACAACCGGGAACAAAAACTTGTGAATGAGTTCAACGCAGCGAACCTCGGTATGATTGGAGGGGCGAAATCAAGCGAGGAAGCCAAGGCAAAGATTGAGGCATACAAAGCCTATCTATCCGAACGTGCTACCCTGAAAGCGCAAGTGGATGCAGACTGCCTTGAATACGGTATTCTGTAACTTGTAAAAACCGCTTCCCGTCACGTTATTCAAACATAAAATGTGACGGGAAGAATGGTTATTCTTGAAAAAGCCTTTTTTTAGCCCCGTAGAACGCTTAAAAAGTGATTACAATATAATCATACCATTTTAAAAAGAAAGTTTAACCACGGGGAAATTCGGAAAAAATAACTCAAAGTTTAGTAGTATGATAATTTACAATAATGCCGGAAACAAGGTTCTTGAAATCGAGGTTGATGATAACAGTTATCGCAATAGGGCTGTCATGGGAGACCATAGTTTAACGTTGTACTATTCACTCCCCGAACACGTTGAAATCCCAGTAGGCTCTTACTGTGAGTTTCAAGGCGAAACGTTCACGCTCAAACGCCCGGAGAATTTCAAGATGAAACATAAAAGACTGTTTGAATACACGGTGCTTTTTGACCCGCCCGAAGCAAACGCAAAAGTTTGGAAATTCAGAAACCCGGTTGACGGACGTTTGAAATTTTCGTTGACTGCAAAGCCGCATGAACATCTTCAAATGTTTGTTGACAATATGAACCGCCGTGACAAAGGATGGACGGTTGGCGAATGTATTGACGGTGTTGAAACCCTGATTGCCTATGACCATGATTTTTGTATTGACGCTCTAACCCGCATGGCATCAACATTCAAGACAGAATACGAGTTTACGGGAAAACGTGTGTCATTACGTAAGATTGAATACAACAAAAGTAACCCCCTCCCGCTGTCTTATGGATGTGGCAACGGGTTCAAGCCGGGTGTCGGACGTTCAAATACGGGAGACAACCCGCCAACGGAAATTTTGTTCGTTCAAGGCGGTACGGACAATATAGACCCGTCAAAATACGGTTCTTCCGAGCTTCTTCTTCCCAAGAACCAAACACTCGCTTATGACGGCGAACATTTTGAAGATGAAGACGGCTTCATAGCCAAGAACGCCCGCCGTTATGTCGTTGATGAAGCAGGGCTTTCAATACGCCGTGATGACAAACAACTGTCATCACTCGCCGAAGATAGTCTTGACTGTTCTGAGATTTACCCGAAACGTGTCGGTACGGTCAACACGGTTGTAGTTATTGATGAGAAAAACAACTTTTATGACATTGTTGACACGTCAATCCCATCTTCACTGAATTATGAAGAATGCTTGATAGAGGGGGAAACTATGACCGTTGTTTTTCAGACGGGTATGCTTGCCGGACGGGAGTTTGAGGTTAAATATTACCATAATGCCGTTAAAGGAAAGGCGGCACGCCGTTTTGAGATTGTTCCCGCAGACATAGACGGGCAAACTATGCCAAATACCACATTCGCCCCTAAATCGGGCGATAAGTATGCCGTATTCAAATGTATGCTTCCCACGGCTTACATTTGTGATAATGCCACGAAAACAGGCGCATCATGGGATATGTTCCGGGCGGCTGTAAAATGCTTGTTTGATAATGAAGACCTGAAATTCACATTCACGGGGGAACTTGACGGGATATGGTCGAAAAAAGATTGGGTAAACATCGGGGGGCGCATCAAACTCGGAGGATATATCCGTTTCTCTGACGAACAGTTTCAGAAAGATGGCGTTCTCGTGCGTATAACGGGTATAAAAGATTATATCAACAAACCACATAGCCCCGTGATTGAACTTTCAAACACAACGGTAAGCGGCAGTGTTTCATCAACATTGAATGACCTGAAAAGTGAGGAAGTCATCGTTGATGACCTACACCGTGACGCTATTCAATTCACAAAAAGACGGTTCAGGGACGCAAAGGAAACAATCAGCATGTTGGAAGAAGCATTGCTCGACAATTTCACGAACTCAATCAACCCGATTGCCGTTCAAACGATGTCAATGCTTGTAGGCGATGAAAGTCTTCAATTCCGTTTTGTGAACTCAAAGACAACCCCCGTCCCGGTTACGCACAGAATTGTCTATGACAATGAGACGAAACAACTGACAGCGGCAGCGGGTATCATACAACACATGACCCTCGGTATCAATACGGTTAGTGCATCGCACAAGGTTTCGGAATATAAATTTTGGGATATGACAGCCTACACAAGCGCATTGCTTGATGACGGTAAGAAGAAGTATTATTTGTATGCAAAAGTCTCAAAGACGGCACAAACAGGTGTTTTCACCCTGTCTGAAAATGCAATCAAATTAGAGGGTGTTTCAGGCTTCTATCATCTTCTTGTCGGTGTCCTGAACTCTGAATATAATGAAGAACGGAGTTTTGTCACTCTGTACGGTTTTACAGAAATCCTTCCGGGACGTATCACGACAGACAAGATTGTTTCCACAGACGGGAACACTTATTTTGATTTATTGAAAGGTATCATATCCGGGCAAATAAAGTTCAAATCAGGTTCATCGGGCTTATATGAACTTGATGAATGGGAAGCCGTGAACGGTTTGATAACTCAGGCTCAGAACACCGCCAACGCCGCCGTAGAGAGCGCAAAGAACGCCAATACCGCCGTTGGAAATTTAAACGACTATGTGGACGGTGCGTTCGCTGACGGCATTATTACGGAAGCGGAAGCGAAAGCGATTGAGAAGTACATCAACACAGTGAACAACACGAAAGCCGCCGTGGAAGCTGCGTATAACAAACTGTACACAAACGCCTATCTTACGGGAACGGCAAAAACCGGGCTTCTGAATGCCAAGGTTACGCTTATGGGCAGTATTGAGAACCTTATCAGCGCAATCAATTCCGCTATCGCCGATGGTAAAACCACCGTAACCGAAAAAAACAATGTTGACAGTAAATACGCCACTTTCAACAGTGCGTATGCAGACTTTAATACAGCCGTAGAAGCCGCCAATAAAGCTATTCAAGACACGCTGAAAGGGTATTCAGATTCGGTTCTAAACACCGCCAACGCCGCCGTAGAGAGCGCAAAGAACGCCATTGCACAGGATTTGGGTTACGCGAATTTCGCTGATTTGGCAGAGAAAGCCGCCGCGAATGAAACCATTATTGTAGGAGGCAAAATCAACACAACATTGATTAACGCAGAACTTATAGTTACGGCGGCTTTGCTTGCCAAATTGGTTAAAGTGACCGAACTTATTGCAGAAAATTTGACTGTTACCGGAAATTCAAAAATAGCCGGGTTCAGCGTCAGTGGAAACGGGCTTACCAACACCCCGTTTAACAATGATGCGTATGTGATATTCCGTAATGACGCACATAAATGTTTTGCGGGTATCGGAGGAAACGTGCTGCCGACATCATCAGGGTTGAGAGCCGTAGCAAGATTTGAGAATGAAGACACGTCCGATTGGTGGGGTTTGGGACGGAATGTCGCAATGTTGCTTTCTGCCAAAAACGGAACGTATAACCATGCTTTTTTAGGCGATGGCAACGGTACTCTGAACGGATGGATAGACGGCTACAAGTACAGCAAGCTTACGCTTTCTTCCGCTAATACAATTTATAACGGTTATTCCAATCTTAAAGACAATAACCGATGGGTAATTTATAGCAGCGTGGATAATTCAGGAATAACTCTGCCAAAACTCTCAGAGGTCAGAGAGGCACTTGGAATAGGCACAAGCACAAAGTTTTGTGTGGTATTTACCGTTATCTCAGACCTTGATTCAAAGGATTTCGATATATACGGAAGAAATAGCAAGAAGAGTAGTGATGGAACTTACCCATGGAATACGTCTGAATACCCCAATTTGGTACATTGGGACAACGACCACTGGGACAGCGTGGCAATGGGAGCAGGTGACAGCCTTACGGTGTTGCTTATATATGATTCAAGTAAAGGAGGAAGCAAAGGCGGTTATCCCCTGACCTATACAGCGAGAATAATCAATAGACAGAATTAAAATAGATTATAATTAAACAACTTTAAAAGTGAGTATATTGTAATCAGTTTGTATATATTTGCAAATAAAACTCAAAGACTTATGGAATATTTACCAGCTATTATCAGCGCAATAGGCACAATCATCGCCGCATGGTTTGCTTATAATCAGTACACGAAAAACAAGCTCACGGACTTAAAAATTGAGAAGTTCAGAAAGGATGAAGAAATCAAAAGCATTCGCCGAGCCGATAATTCTTCTATCGTTTACGGGGAATTATGGAACATTCTTCACGAACTTGACGCTGACAGAGTTTATATTGTTCAGCCCCACCCGTTGGGCAATGAAAGTCTGTTATCAATCTATTATGAAGTAAAGCGTAAAGGTGTTGAGCCAATGAAGCCACATGTACAAAATCTTCGTATCGCAGACGTGGCTAAATTCAGTTCTGATATGGTTAAAAACCTGTTTATGTATATCACGGATATAGACACACAGGTTCAAGACAAATACGCAAAATCAATTCTATCAAGTTACGGATGCGAGGCGGCTGTGGTAAAGCGTTTAAATGATAACAAGCATGATTGGGTCGGTTCAATTTTCTGTGAGTTTACACGCCCGATTCATGTATCAGAAGATGAAGCGAGAGAGATTATGCACCGATGTGCGATGAATATTCAATACCTATTACCAGAATATAAATAAGAACGAGTATGAAAATTCTAATTGACAACGGTCACGGGGTTGACACGGCGGGCAAGCGTTCCCCTGACGGCTCTTTGAGAGAGTACAAATACGCAAGAGAAATAGCCGAAAAAGTTGTATCAGAGTTGAAGAAACGAGGCTTTGACGCTGAACGTATCGTCACAGAAGAAAACGACATCAGCCTATCCGAACGGTGTCGGCGTGTAAATTCCATTTGTGACAGAGTAGGAACGAAGAACGTCATTTTCGTTTCTATTCATTGTAATGCAGCGGGAAACGGTTCTCAATGGATGAACGCACGTGGATGGGAAGCGTGGACTTCTGTCGGTCAGACAGCCGCCGATAAAATGGCAGACTGTCTGTATAAGGCGGCAGAGGAAACAGACTTCAAAATTAGAAAGGACACAACGGACGGAGACCCCGACAAGGAGGGGCATTTGTATATCTTGAAACACACGAAATGCCCCGCCGTTCTGACTGAGAACCTTTTTCAAGACAATAAAGAAGACGTGGCGTTTCTTCTGTCAGAAGCTGGAAAAGAAACGATTGTCTGTCTTCATGTCAAAGGTATTATCAACTACTTAAAGACAATCTGAAAAATGAAACATCTTCCCTTGCTCTTACTATTGACATTCATTATAGGCGGCTGTGCTTCAAGCCGCCGCCTTTCTGAAAGCGTTCATCAACAAGACAGCATTGGTATTAGGGTTGAAACCCGTATTGAATATGTACCCGATACTGTCTTTATTGAAATACCGGCACAAACGTCAGAACGTGAAACAGCCGATAGTACATCGCATCTTGAAAACGATTACGCAACGTCTGACGCACGGATAAACCCTGACGGAACTTTATACCATAATTTGAAGACTAAGCCGCAGAAAAAACCCGTAGAGTTTGAAAAGCCCGTTGAACGCAAAGACAGCGTTATTTATAAGACAAAGACCGTAACAAAAACGAAAATCGAAAAAGTTCCCCGTGACCTTACTTGGTGGCAGAAAACACAGATTTACGGCTTTTGGGTCATTCTTTTCATTCTTGTGATTATTTACAGGAAAAAGATTTTATCCCTTGTAAAATGGCTTATCTGATTATCTTATAAAGAAATAAAATCGGAAATTATATCGGAATTTGGCAATTATCTGTATCTTTGAACCGACATATTTGAAAAGTATAGCGTTTGCTATTGTTTTGAGGTCAAGAAAATCGCCAATTTTTATGCAGCCTTAAAAGCAATGGTAGATGCCCACGTCATATCCGTGGGCATTTCCCTTGTTAGGCTGCTGGTGTTTGGCGATACCTCTTGACCAATAAAGGAATGCCCACGTTTTTTTGTGTGTATCTGTGAACAACGGCAACCACTATAAGAAGAACCGTTAAATAACAGATATATGGATTTCAAAGATTCAATAAAACAAATCTCAGAACGAATCGAGACCCTCAAAGCCAATCTTCCGACAGAAGAAGCGACAAAGACGGCTTTGATTATGCCTTTTATAAACGCATTGGGGTATGATGTCTTCAACCCTTTGGAGGTGTTGCCTGAAATGTGTTGTGACATCGGCACAAAGAAAGGCGAAAAAATTGATTACGCCATAATGAAAGACGGCGAGCCGATTATACTTATTGAGTGCAAGCATTGGGAACAAGACCTAAACCTGCATGACAATCAACTGTTACGTTACTTCAATGTCTCAAAGGCAAAATTCGGCGTATTGACAAACGGCATAACATACAGGTTTTACACAGACCTTTCAGAACCAAACATTATGGATGAAAAGCCGTTCTTGGAAATCAATATGCTTGACCTGAAAGACACGCAAATCGAAGAATTGAAGAAATTCCATAAATCGTATTTTGATGTTGATATGATTCTGAGTTCAGCAAGCGAACTTAAATACATGGGGGAATTAAGAACCGTCATCGGGAAAGAGTTCACGAATCCGTCCACTGATTTTGTGCGTTTCTTCGGGAAACAAGTGTACGAGGGGGTATTTACACCGAAAGTGCTTGAACAGTTCACGACACTTGTAAAGCGGACAATTAACAACTATGTTAGCGATATAATATCAGACAGGCTGAAAGCTGCCATAAAAGATGAAGAACAGCCCACAGAACAAGGCATGCCAACGGTTCAACAACCGACAGAAGAACAGCCAGATAACGGGATTGTTACCACAGAGGAAGAACTGGAAGCATTCTATATCGTGAAATCACTTCTGAGAAACATTTTCCCGGCTGAACGGATAACTTATAAAGACACACGTTCTTATTTCGGTGTTTCCATAGACAATAATGTGCGAAAGACTGTCTGCCGCTTTTATTTTGACCCTCCTACAAGAAAAAGACTTGCGGTCATTGACGAAAACAAAAGTGAAAAGATGTACAAGTTAAATTCAATCAATGATATTTATAACTATGCCGATACTCTGATTGAGGCGGCAAAAAAATATTCATTATGAGGATTATTATTTTATTAATCATATCTATGGGGCTGTTCCTTTCTTGTGGAAATGGCAAGAAACTACCCAATGTAGGAGATAAGGTTTATGTGGTTCAAGAATGTCTTTCTGCTGTCAGTGAAGATGATTTTGCAGAATTGAACAAGGTGTGCAATAGAAAAGACGAAAGCAGGTTGGAAGAAATGATATTATCAGAAAAGGTTTTTATACTAAATCCAACAAATGAGTGTAAATTGATTGAGGCTAAATTTGGCAAATATAAAATTCGAGTAAAAGTTGATTGGGATAAAGAAATAGACTTGTGGGTTGCTTCTGAATTTATCAAATAAATATACATGCACATGAGAATAACATCAAGAAGTCAGCTAACACCGAATGGCGTTTTCTGTGCCCCGATGATTCCGGCAATGATAATTTACACCGATAAAAGATTTGGGCGGCACATACAGAAAATTCGATGAAAATAACTTTCAGATGGCAAGGCAGGGTGTTCACGGTTACGGACACCCTGTTTTCGTGAAGTCATCTTCTTCCTTGCAGAGATAACGGGCGACTTTATGACACACATCATCGGGAATAAACTAACCTTGATTAATGATTTTGCGGAGAGCAACAAAATCCGTATCTTTGATACCTGAGAACAACACAAAAAAAATGTGCTTTTACAAATTTGTTGCTACTTTGTTGCTCTCACTCACGCACCGAACGGCTAAAATTCTAAAAACCAATAGATTATATCAAATAAAGAACATTTTGCATCGGAAAATATCATCCTTTACAGCATATACGAAGACTATGTTTCTACTAACTATTTTAGATTCATTGAGTAATTGGTTTAACTCTCTTAGCTTTAGAAATATATCTGGACTGCCGAACCTATCCAAATCCTCTATAATAACAACATTATATTTAGTTACTTGAAAGAAATATAGAATTTCATCCAAATGATTATTAAAGATTGAAGTTTCTTCTTTAATTTCAATAACTCCATCTTTAAGGTTCAACTTATTGAGTTTTGAATTACCATATGATCGTACAAAATATTCCACAACAAAATAAAGGATTGTCAGCATATATAATATCGCTATGCTGTCAAATATAATATTATAATCACCCCAATTAAGTGCATTACATATACTTTCAACTCTCAACCATTTTGGTTCAAAAGCTATTAAAAACGATATAAAAAACAGGATAGCATTTAATGAGATTTTTCTTAATGTCCCCTCATCAATGTGTATAATTCGCTTAAATCTTGAATTCTGGACTGTTGAAGTTTTTTCCCGGTATATAAGTTGTTGTAATATACTATATTCAATTCTTCTGTTTAGCTTTTCAATTTCTTCATCAGTCTTTTGGGGAGGATTTTCTTCCTCATCTGCCTTTAAAGTTGCTAATGAAATAGGGAGATATTCATAATTACCAAAATTCTTCCTGAGAGTCAATAGAATTGAACTCTTACCGGAGCCAAATGGTCCAGTAAGAGCTATATTTTTTATTTTTCCTTTTTTCAAGGCTTCTTCAATTACTTCATTTAATTCCTTAACCGTTTTATAAGAGGAATCTTCAGAAGTCAGAATTTTTGGATTTAATGCTCTAATCATATTTTATCCTATCTCGTTTTTAAATCAATCTAATCTTTCCAGTCAGCAACTGCTGCATTATTATATTTAGCCTTTTTTACCTTCAAAGGCGTCTATTTCTCTGTCCATGCTTGAAAAATAGCTTTTGCTCCTGTAACTCTTTTGGGCAACCAACCTTTAAGTCTAAACATCATTTGGCGAAATCCTTTTTTGACTATTGGATGTTCCTTTAGATATGCCAATGAAATAAAGTGATTATTTACGACATTACCCTAAAATACCTCCTACTCTATAAAAAGCTTATGTATTACTTCCCAATTATATTTGTTACAGGTAAACAGACTGGGATCGAGAATTTCACTCTACTTTCATTTGATGTACTTTTACCTTCTTGAGATTTTCCACCAACTCCTATAAATGATACTCCTAATTTGCCTTCAATCTTTCCTTCTTCTGACTCAATAACAGTAACAGCGATATCCATATCTATCAATTGTACTCGTCTTTGGATATTAACGTGTTCTGGTTGTTTGGGAATACAAAAATCTCCTTGTTCCCCAATTGTAATATTAGGGTTTACAATAACGCCATACTGATTACATTTCTTAGATGCCTCTAATATACCTAATGATATTTGTTCAATGGTATTGCTTATAAAATCTTTCAGTTCCATATATTTATATGTTAATTCAGAATACAAAGGTAATGAATATCAGAGATAAACTATCCAAAGTTATTAGTTATAAAATAGCAAAATTGTAGATTTGAACAATTGAAGTACAAGACCGCGGGGTAAAGAGACTAGCATTCAACGTCAGAGGGAGCCTCAATTTATTGGTATATCAGAACCCCGAAAATCCAAGTGGTAAGATTTGATGGAAAAACGCTTGTACGGCGTTCGGATAATGATAAGATGTTCGACTACATTATTGCTTCCAATAATGAGAATAAGCCCAAAGAACGGATAACGAATATGTATGCGAAATGAATTTATACATCCGTTTTGGGGAATACGGTTGTGGTGTTGGCAGCATCTCCGACTGAAGCACCATCATTGTGCGCAGCAACTTTAAACTGAACCAGCAGGAAAATCTGAAAGACCTTGCCCGTTTCTTCAAGGAGTACGCCCCATGCTATGGTTACAAATACCTCTGCACCGAAGATGATGACTACAAGTATTATCAGACCCTTGGTTTGAAACTTATCCACAGAGGATTTTTCAGACAATATAATTATGGATGCCGTTGAAGGAGTTGGAGGTGTAATGTGTATGTCTTTATTAAGGAGAGGATTTTCCTCTCCTTTTTTACCGTTACCCCTAAAATAATGTAATGGTAATTACATTTCTTACATGTATAAACACCATTATTTTTATAAATTTATATTCCAGGTAATCATATTGTCTTATATTTTATATTCAAAATTTAGTCCTTGAAGAAATTTTTGAATATAGTGTTTGGGAATATTCTGATCACATAATACAGAAGAGAATGTTTTTGATAGTATCGATGAAAATTCATCAGGGAAAATATCTTTTAATGAAGACATTAACTTTCCAAGTAATGATATTCCGAAACTGTATACAGGATCAAAAAGTTCATCTTCCATTTCAAGATTTAGGTTACTTGTACTTAATCCATGAACATAATCAGAGAGTGATGAAAAGAAAGATGAAGGACATTTAAAGCCCATTAAGTCATACATTTTCTCCCATGAAAAGCGGCTTTTGGGAGAAGAACGAAGCGACTGAAATCTCCAATTATGACCTTCTATTAGTTTATCGATGAACATTTTATTATTTGCATAAATAGGTAATGATTTTATCTGACATACTGAAAAATTACAAGCCTCTTGATAATTCTGTTTGGCTGCTTTAACCTGTAGGCACAATTTTTCATAATCTTCCTTACTAATACTCTCATTATATGTAGGATTATTAGATAATTGATTTATACGATTTTGTAGTCCATCTATTATATAAAGATAGTGTCGCAATAATTTTACATTTATATCTTCCTCTCTGTAAATAAGAATAAAGGATGAAATACTATCTGCCATTGAACGAATGATCATATTTGCTATCACATAGTCTCTATCTCTTTCTATTACTGAATGTAAAGTGTCAGCTGTTTTTACAATACGTTCAGCTATCACTAAAGAATAGTCTTTTACAGAATTTATGTCACTGGAGTTATAGTTACCTTTTAAGAACATCACTTCATACTTTAGTGTGGTTAGAATTATTCTAAACGATTCTTCGCAAGTAATTCCTGTTCTTTCTAATTCGGGTATTTTCATTGTTATAATGTTTATTCAACCTACTTAAAAACAAAGTTAGTCATAGTTTGCGACTTTGCATCTTTTTAGTCTATATAATTGAATTAATTCGCAAATCTTATTGCAAATAGTCCTATTGAAATGATGAAAAATAGATAGGCTTTCTTATCTTTGCATGGAACGAAAGAAAATCCTTATGGAAAAAGAAAAAGACATAAACCGCATCAAGGTTGTGCTTGTGGAGAAGAAGCGGACCAACAAATGGTTGGCCGAACAATTAGGAAAGGACCCTGCCACGGTATCGAAGTGGTGTACAAACACATCACAACCCGGACTGGAAACGCTGCTGGAGATAGCGCGTGTTCTGGATGTAGATATTAAAGAACTGCTGAACTCTACACGTGACGATGTTCAGTTAGTTAGAATTCAAAAACAGTAAAGCCAAGTAATGTTATGAACAGTAATGATAGAGCCAATCTCATAAAACGTATCAATACTCTAGAAGGACTGACCGATAAAGAACGTAGTGACTTGTTAGGTTTGTTACGAGAAAATAAAACTTATGGTCTGGTATGGGAAGATAAGCCGGAGGACGTAGAAGAACGTCTTCGCGAAGAACTGCCCATCTTGACAGAGGTGCCGGAACGTGTCATTATTAGTGAAGATAATGATGCACCAAACCATATTCTGATTGAAGGAGATAATCTGGAAGCTCTTGCTATTTTGGCTTATACACATGAGGGAAAGATAGATGTAATCTATATCGATCCTCCATATAATACAGGAAATAAAGATTTTATATATAACGACAGTTATGTGGATAAGGAAGATTCTTATCGCCATTCTAAATGGTTGTCATTTATGAGTCGTCGTTTGAAAATTGCCAAGAAGTTGTTATCTGACCGTGGAGTAATTTTTATTTCTATTGATGATAATGAACAAGCGCAGTTAAAGTTGCTTTGCGATGAAATTTTTGGAGCAGATAGATTTATTACTAATTTAATTTGGCAAAAAAAAACAGGTGCAGCAGATGCCAATGGAATAGCAATAATTACCGAATATATCCTTGTATATTGTCTCGATCCTCAAAATGCTAAAAATATTTTTTCTTATAACAAAAATGCTTTTGATATAAAAAGATATAGATACACTGATGAATTTGAGAAAATACGAGGACCATTTTATTACGACTCTTTAGATAGAGGTAGTATTCAATATAGTGATGGACTTAATTACGGAATTGAAGCACCTGATGGCTCTATGATTTTCCCAAATGGAAGACTTTCTTTTGTTAATGATGGATGGACTTGGAAATGGAGTAAAGAAAAAGTTGAATGGGGAATCAAAAACAAATTTATTGAGATTGTACCAACAAACAAAAAGAAAAATGGTTGGGCTGTTAAATATAAGATATATTTAAATGTTGATAATGAAGGTAATGCAATAGAAAAATCTGTACCTTATAAAAATCTTATAAGTGGTATTTTAAATGCAGATGCAGCAAATGATATCAAAACTATTTTTAATTCTAAGGCTTTCAGCTATGCGAAGCCTATAGAATTAATCAAATTATTTATTAATTTAATAGCCAATAAAAAAGGAATTATTCTCGACTTTTTCGCGGGAAGTGGTACTACCCTCCATGCCACTATGCAACTTAATGCAGAAGATGGAGGTCACCGCCAATGTATTCTTGTTACAAATAATGAAAACAACATTTGTGAAGAAGTTACTTACGAACGAAACAGGCGAGTAATTCAAGGTTATACAAACGCAAAAGGCGAAGAGGTAGCAGGTTTAACAAAGAACAATCTCCGCTATTACCGTACCGGATTTGTTGGTCGCAACCGCTCGATGCAGAATATGCGAAAACTGGTTAATCTTGCTACAGATATGCTTTGTATCAAAGAAGACCTTTATACGGAACAAAACACCTTTGGAGGTCAGAAAACCTATAAAGGTATCTTCCGCTATTTCGATGATGGTAAAAAACAGATGCTTGTAATTTATCGTGAAGAAGCCATCGATGAATTGGTTGATATAATCTATGATATGGACATACCTCAACCAATAAAAGTTTATGTGTTCTCACCCAGTGAAGACCCTTGGGAAGGTTCGTTTGATGATGTCAGCGACAAGGTGGAGCTATGCGCTCTGCCACAAGCCATATACAATACTTACCGCAGAATTCTTCCCAAGAAAAAGGATGCCATCATTGCGCCGGAAGATGATGCTCTGGCAACCACTCAAAAAGATAAAGACCTGTTTGATGGAATGTTGAACTTTACAGATGAGGAGGAAGCATGAAAGAGCAGTCAGATAAGAATAAAAAGAAAAAAGAGCAAGTAACTGTACGCAGCAGTGCAGCAGAATACTTGAACTATGTGGCATGCGTGGGAAATGATGAACAGCAAATAGAAATACGCTACGAAGATGAAAACATTTGGCTCACCCAGAAACTGATGGCAGCACTATATGGTGTAGAAGTACATACCATCAATTATCATATCAAAAAGATATTCGCAGATAGTGAATTGCAAGCAGATTCAGTTATTCGAAAATTTCGAATAACTGCTCCGGATGGGAAACAGTATAACACAAATCATTATTCATTGGAAATGATTATTGCTGTTGGTTTCAAGGTTAATTCAGAAAAGGCCGTACAATTCAGAAAATGGGTAAATGGAATAGCCAAAGAGTACACCATTAAAGGGTGGGTTATGGACTCGGAAAGATTGAAGCGCGGAACTTTTCTTACTGATAAATATTTTGATGAACAACTGGAACGTATCCGTGAGATACGCGCCAGTGAACGTTTGTTCTATCAAAAAATAACGGATTTATATGCAACAGCCGTAGACTACGACAAGACAGCATTGGCTACTCGACGTTTTTATGCTACAGTACAGAATAAGATGCACTATGCTGTTCATGGACATACTGCAGCGGAACTCATTGTAGAACGTGCAGATGCCACAAAAGAACACATGGGATTGACTACATGGGCTGATGCTCCTGATGGGAAAATACGGAAAAGCGATGTAGTGATAGCTAAAAATTATTTGTCAGATACAGAAATGGGACAACTTCAACGCATGGTTACTGCCTATCTGGATTTTGCAGAATCAATGACTTTGCGTCACATTCCTCTGACTATGGCCGACTGGGAACAGCGTTTGAACAGTTTTATCAATCTCTTTGAATACGGTCTTCTTAATGATGCCGGACGTGTGACTGCTGAAATTGCACGTTTGCATGCAGAAACGGAATTTGAAAAGTACAGAATCATACAAGATCAGTTATTTTTATCTGATTATGACCGTTTCCTACTGGAAATGAAAGAGATAGAAAAGAAAAACTTAGAGAATAAAAAAGGAAGAAAACAATGAAAAATATACCATACCAACAGAACGCTGTCAATGAACTGACCGATAAAACAATCCGTCTGTTAAACCTCGGTGGCAAACGACACAAAATTGTGTGTGAAGCGCCAACAGGTGCGGGAAAAACGGTCATGACCTGTCAGGCTTTGGCAAATATAACCGACGAATTGAAAGAACGTGGTGACAGCCGTTATCAGGAAGTTGCCTATATTTGGTTTGCACCTCGTAAACTTCACCTGCAAAGTTATGTCAGCTTAAAGAATGCCTTTGGCGAAACACGGAAACTTCGGCCTGTAATGTTTGACGAGATTGACCAGAGTGAAGGCATACAATCTGGAGAAATATTGTTTGTCAACTGGGAAAGTGTGAACAAAGAAAGTAATGTCATGGTACGCGAAAACGAAAGCTTTGCTTCTTTGTATGAAATTGCACGACGGACACAAGAAGAATACGATTTGCCCATTGTTGCCATCATAGACGAGGAACACATGTTTTGGTCAAAAACTGCCGATAAATCGGCAGCAGTGCTGGAACGTATCAATCCGGCTGTGGAACTGCGTATTTCGGCCACTCCCAAGACACTTCATCCTGATGAAAAAGTAAAAGTTTACCGACAGGATGTTATTGCGGCTGAAATGATTAAGAAAGAAGTCGTGCTGAATCCGGATATAGAACTGGATTTCAGTGAAGAACGCACACTGAACGAAAATCTGATTAAGGCGGCATTGGCAAAACGTAATCAGTTGGCTGAGCTTTATCAGGAATTGGGCGTCAAAATCAATCCCCTATTACTTATCCAGCTGCCCAACGATGTGAAGGAAACCATGACTTCGGAAGATCAAGCTATCACAGAACAGGTGAAAACCTATTTGGAAGCTATATGCGGGATAACCGCCGAAAATGGATTATTGGCCGTATGGCTCGCCAACGAAAAAGAGAATCTCGCCGGACTGGAACGTCCCGATAATATGACGCAAGTATTGCTATTCAAAGAAGCAATTGCTTTGGGTTGGGACTGCCCTCGTGCAGCTGTTCTTTTGATCTTCAGAAAATTGCAAAGCGACCAGTTTACAATACAAACCGTAGGACGTATTCTGAGAATGCCGGAACAGAAACATTATCCGAAAGAACAGCTTAATATCGGTTATGTTTATACCGATATTGCAAAAGATAAAATTCAGATTGTCACAGCCGACTCTGACTATATCCTGAAAAATACAATTACGGCATGCAGACGTGAAAATCTTGAGAATGTGTCTCTACCGGCTTACTATTCAGAACGTCCTAATGTGGAACGAAATTATTTGGGGCCAGACTTCAAGAAAACATTGTATGAAGTAGCAGATGAATTCTGGAAACTGGAAAGAGGTGCCGGCTTGTTTTCTATCGCAGAATTGGCCACCTTAAGAAATGATAATGCTGAATTTACTCCGTTGCCGGAAAGTGATGACGATTTAGTAAATGAAAACAGAAGACGGGTAAAGAATTCAATTCGTTTGGATGTCAAGACAATCAATGTGGAGATTCCGAAAGATGTACACTTCCAGAATGAAGAACAGATATTGAAAGTAGATCAAGTGCGCTTTGCCCGTAAAGCATCTGAAATAGACCGCGTATTTATGGCATATATAAGCGGTAAAGGACATCAATTTGAGAGTAAAGGTAGAGCTGATAAAATAGCCAACTACCTGCTTGAAATGCTTGCTGACTATTTTGGAGTCTTCGATACTGATGCAAAAAAGGTAGTCCTTTATTATGATAACAAACCAAAGTTTGACCGTTTGCTGGACATGGCCTTAGAAACATACGCCCGTAAAAGAGAACATGCGAAAAGAAGATCTGCCGCTGCCAGAGAATTAAAACAATACAACTGGGAAGTTCCGGAAGAAAGAGTCTATGACAGTGAAACCAACCATATTGAGACTGCAAAAAATCATGCTTTGTTGCCATTCGTACAACTTAACGAAGCTTCTAATCCAGAGAAGGAATTTGTGAAATATTTGGAAGAACATTCACAATGGATTGACTGGTGGTATAAGAATGGGGACAAAGGAAAACAACATTATGCCATTGCATACGGAAAATCTTTATTTTACGTTGATTTTGTTATCCGTATGAAGAATGGACATGTATATCTTTTCGATACGAAAAGTGCCGGAAGTGATGTAACTGCTCCGGAGAAACATAATGCCTTGTTGCAATATATCCAGGAATATTCAACTAAAGATACACCTCTTTATGGAGGAGTTATCATTCAAGATGGAAGTAACTGGCTATATTCCAAACTACCTATTGAGAATACTACTGATTTGTTAAACTGGGATGCTTTTTATCCTGAAAACGCATAAAGATTATGGCTAAAGGTATAGATCCGAAATTTGTTCACTACGGCATCCGCAAAGATGATTTAGCTATGATAGAAGCAATCTGTGAAGCGGAAGGTGTAGATTTTGACTGGTTAAGTGAAGATATTCTGAAGGCCTATCATGCCAAGAAGGTTGACGTGATAGAAATGAGTGATAATGAAACGGAAGACATCATCCGTAATGCAATCCAAAAAATACGTCAATAAATACGATTATGCTGATACAGAGAATTAAAATAAGCAATTATAAGACTTACTTGTCACTTGATCTGGATTTGACAGTCGATGACGATCGCCCTATTATTCTGATTGGCGGTGCAAATGGTGGCGGTAAGACTACTTTATTCGAGGCCATAAGCGGAGCTCTTTATGGTTTGAAAATTGAAAACAAAGAGCATTTCATGGAATTGCTCAATCAGGGAGCCTTAAATACAGCCAAACCTGAGATTTCCTTACAAATAACATTTGTAGGGAAAGTACTCGGCCAGCAACAGAAGTACATATTAAAGCGTGTTTATCAGTTAAATCCGCAAGGCAAGCCATTGGAAAGCGTATCGCTGAACATGAACGGGAACATGTATGTTTACGGTACAATGACTGCTCCCAAAGACCGGGTAAAAGCAGAACAGGAAATCAATAAAATCATCAAAGCTAATCTGCCTCAGGAACTGAGCCAGTATTTCCTGTTTGATGCAATGCAATCGAGTGAATTGCTGAAGAAAAATGTATTTGCCCAAACCATTCGTGATAATTTTGAGAATGTGTTGGGCTTCAAAAAATACCTTCAGTTAAAGCGTGCTGCTGAAAAACTACAGCAAGAATGGGCACAGCAACGTCTTGAAGCAGAAAAAGAAGCACAGGAATATAATGAATTATGCGCACAAAAAGACAAACTGACCGCAGACTTAAATACGTGTATAGCGGAACAAGATACAAAATATAAGTATCTTGCGTCGGTAGAAGTGGAATATAAACGGGCAAAAGACGGTGCCCAAGAAGCATCTGCCCTTAATAAGAAGATACAGGAACTTGCCAGTAAAATTGACGATATTGTAAAACGTGCAGCAACGTATGCTGAGGACTTGAAAGCATTTGTTGATAACATAGAAATTGATTTATTCTTACCTAAATTAGCTTCGAACCTGGCACAAGAAATCAATAATATCCTCCACATAAAGGAACAACTTCAGAAAGAGAATACTGGTGCTTATCCGTTGGAGACATTGAAAGACGTGACAAATAAAATTATAACTTACTTAAAAGATTTGTCACTATGCAGTGAATCTGTGGATGAAGAACAGGTTGTATCTCATATTGTAGCTATCCAAAATAGTACTAATAAAGAAGATCCTTTTGGTTATCTTGACGAAGCGGAAGTAACCGCTTTATCCAACTTGGTAAAAAGAACTGGCTCCAATCAGTTCATTGCACTTGACCGCCAACGCCAGGAACTGGAAATTCAACTTTCCACGTTGGATAACTTACGTTCGCAAAAACAGACCTTGGAACAAACACAGGCCGGTGGTAATGAATATCTAATTCAAAATTATGAAGCCGCTCAAAAACAGATAGAGAAACTGAAAGGTCAGGAAGCGACTCTGAAAGCAGACATTCAACGTCTTGAGAAACGGATTCATCAGTTTGATGTACAAATCCAGCAAGAACCTGATATTAAATTCGACACTTTGGTCAAGCTTAAACCTCTGTTTGAAAAGATTGCAGACAGTTTGCTGAAGAAGAAAAAAGCCCAGATTGAAAGTGAAATGCAACAGCAACTCAACAAGTTACTGGTTTCATATAAAGGTCATGTAGCCAAAGTTGAGTTGTCCGACAGCATTGAACAATTCAATATAAAACTCTATCATACTGCCGGAAATGAGATTTCATTGAATCAGCTTAATGCTGCATCCAAACAAATCTTCATCCAGGTTTTATTGAAAGTATTGCGAAACCTGGGAGATTATAATCCACCTGTAATGATTGATACAGTAATGGGTGTTCTTGATAATGAAAGTCGTGATGCCTTGATGGAAGAATATTTTCCACAATTGGCAGAACAAACGATTTTGCTTTGTACGACCTCTGAAATCAGAACAGACAGCGACTACATCAAACTGGAACCGTTTATTTCCAAAACCTATACACTTCATCGCAATGTAGAAGCACAGAATACTACGGTTGAAGACGGTTATTTTGGTTTAACTCTTAATCAGTAAAAGAAATGAGCATCATAAATTTTTCAAATACGCGCCAGATGGAAGGATTGTTTGACGCAATCAATCCAATCAAGGAACTGATTGAATCAAAAATCAATCTTTCCAGAACAGCTGATCGGGAGAAACGTATAAACTTGAATCAGAATAAGGTAATGCGTATCTGCTTCATCGTGGGACTAAGTTTGCCTACAAAACGTTCCATAGATGATTATAAGGATATACAGCTATCAGTGTCATCAGCCAGAATCATACCAAGTTTTTTCACGATGCATGATTTAAGTACCTTATATTCAGCATTGTTAAAGCTAAGATATGCAGACTTGAATATTGATTGGACTCAAAACGCTACTCTTTCTCGAATTATCGCAGCAGAAATGCTTCGTGGACGTGACTATCTGATGTCTGACAACAATCTGGATTCCTTCTTATACGCTATGAACAACAAAGTAGCCATGACAAAAGATATTCCAGTGCTGAATCTTCTGATTGGCAACTATGGTGATGAAGAAATGGAAGCGACTTTGGACATAAACAGTCGTTCCATTACCAACTCACAGATTATCATTGCGGGAGCTACAGGATCTGGAAAGACTAATTTGCTGGCTGTTTTGATTCAGCAATTCAGAATGTTATCCACAGAATCACAATATCCCGTGAACTTCCTTTTGTTTGATTACAAAGGAGAGTTCAGCGATATACAGAATAACCATTGGTTATCACTTTTCGATGTGGACCGTTCTTGTATTCTGGATCCATTGACACAGCCATTGCCTTTTACTCCATTTAAGGATTTCACTGGGCGTTCTATCAATGAAATCAATCTGTACTCTACAGAAATGTCTTCTGCTTTATGTTCCATAGACCGAGTAAGTGCGAGTGCCAACATGAACAATCGTCTTAGTGAAGCTATTGTAGAAGCCTATAAATCGACAAATGGCGCCCCTATTTCATTTGAATTAATGCTGAAATGCTATCAATCACGAATGAAAGATGCAAATAATGATGATAGTATTTCTTCTGTTCTGAAGCAATTGGTTAATGCGCATATCTTTGAATCAGAAGATAAAGTTTCTTTGATTGATGACAGCTACATCATCAAGATGGATGGATATCCAAAAGATGGCCCTATAGCCAAAGCTATTGTGTATTTCCTGATGTCTAAACTTAATAACATTTATGAGTTATTGGATAAACAAGCAGTGAATGATGAAGTAGTACAAATACGTCATTTCTCTATTATTGATGAAGCTCACTATATGCTTGACTTTGACAATCGCCCTCTGCGTAATCTAATTGCTGTAGGCCGAAATAAAGGTCTGAGTATTATCCTTGCCACTCAGAACATGAGTAGCTTCAAATCAAAAGGTTTTGATTTTTATGCCAATGCACAATACCCACTTATTATGAAGCAGCAGACTATTGATGATAAGGTCATCAAAGACTTGTTTGGCGTGAGTGGTCAAGAACTTCAAGAAATCAGAACTGCTATAGCCGGACTTCAAAAGGGTGAGCTGATTATAAAAGACCAGATGGCTTTTGCCCTTGGCATGGGGAATAAGTATAAGAAAATTAATGTGACACACTTGATATAAACAATTTAATTTAAGAGTATAAGATGTGGTCAGATAATGAAACAACGCAAGATTTGCTTGGCTATCAGGTCCATGCAGATTTACTCAAAAAAATAATTTTGAATGATGATATGTTACCCATTTCCATAGGGGTATTTGGAAATTGGGGATCTGGAAAAAGTAGTTTGATGCTATTGCTTCAAAAGTCCTTGCATGAATGGGAAAAATCTCAACATGAAAAGGGTTGTAAGATTATACTTCAAGTGTATTTTAATAGTTGGCAGTTTGAAAGCTATGACTCAACAAAACTGACAATGATAGAAAGTATATTAGAAGCACTTGACAAAGATATTAATAAGCGAAAAAATGTATTTGAACGGGTAGATGATTTGCTCGAGCGAATCAACTTTTTGAAAGCAGGCGTATTTATCTTGAAGAAAGCCTATGAAAATCTCACTCCTGATTGGCTGAAGAAATGGTTGCCAACAAAGGAAGACCTTGATAAGATAACAAACAAGGATAAATACAACAATCTACTTAAAGATGTAGCAAAAGGTAATACATCAAAATTTATCGCAACATTCAGAGAACTCTTTGATGAATTGGTTGACGATATGGGATATAAGGCTGTTGTTGTCTATATTGATGATTTGGATAGATGTGAACCCAAAAGAATTATTGGTTGCCTGGAGGCCGTCAAGTTGTTTGTAAATGTAAGGAAAACCGCATTTATCATTGGTGCAGATGAACGTATTATTGAATATGCTATTAGTCAGCATTATCCTATTCAAATGAAGAAAGAAGATATATCCAGTCCATTTTCAGACTATTTGGAAAAACTCATTCAGCTACCATACAAACTGCCACGTTTGTCTGACAACGAGCAAGAGACTTATATCACACTTCTTCTATGCAAAAATCATTTAAATGATATCTACTTTAATGAAATACATCAGAAATATTTGGAGTTCAGAAAAACAGACAAGCATTCCAAATATAATATAGATGACATCAAAGCAAATATTTCCAAAGATAAAAAAATTGATTTTCATGCAGTAGAATATCGTTTACCAACTGTACCTCTTATTAAGCGTTTTTTAAATGGTAATCCACGACAACTAAAACGTTTTCTAAATACCTTATATGTACGTCAAGAGTTAGCTGAGGTAGCAGGTTTTACAGATATACGCCCTGAAGTATTAACCAAACTAATGGTATTGGAGTACAACACACTGTACAATTCTCGTTTTGAAGAACTTTATAAACTTCAAAATGCAAATGGAGGTGTTTTGCCATTGGATGATGTTGAGCAAGAAGCAAAAACTGAAAATGGTATTCAAAATCCACAATGGAAAGACAACTGGTCGTCAGATTATTTGAGGCAATGGTTAAGCTCAGATCCGTCATTAAAAGATATAAATTTACAAAACTACTTCTGGATAGCACGAGATGCTTTGAAAAATGAAAAACCAATAGCTTCGTTGGTTACAAACAAAGTCATGCTGTTATTCCGAAGATTATGTACCTTGCAAACAAACAGTATGATGAAGCGAGATTTGCCTGGAATTATTAATGCTTGCGATGATTCAGAAAAAGACATGATTATTCACTTGATTAATGATAACCTAAGAAAAGATCCAAAGTCAGAAAATTGTTGGAGAATACTTAATTGCGATGAGAATAATTTATTATTTGGTGACAAAATAGACAGATTAAAATTATTATTCAGTAATATAAAGACCGAAGATATAGATACAAAAGCGGATATATTTTTTGTTAGAATGCTTTCATTAAGCAATGAGATACATAACTATATAAATAGTTTGCCAAAAGCGAACCCTTTAACAAAAGCTATCGAACGAAAAATTCAAAAATAATAAATATGGGTACATCACAATCACATAATTTGAAATCTTCGCCTAATTGGTCTGCAGCAAAACGAGCCATGACGAGTCTAGCAAATGGAACAGACAATAAGCCTGCCTCAAATGCAAAGTTTTTTGGTAATTTAGGAATAGCGCTCGGCAATGGTTTGTATAGGGGTGGCAGAATTGGAGGGCATGGAGGTAAGAGAGGCGGCAGTTCGTTTGGACGTGCTGGTGGACATGCAGTCAGAGGGTTGGCTACTGTTTTAAACAATATTAAACAATATGGACTTGTATCAAGTTTAGGCATTGATAGACTGCCTGATACACAAAAGCCGAAAACGCCACATGATTTCAAGGAATTGCTTTTGCACGAGATCATTGGAGACAATGATTCTACAATGGATGATGCAGCAGCAACTTATGCAATGGATAAAGTGCTGAATGATATTTTGTCAGATTGTAAAGACGGACAAGAAATTGAAGATAAACTTCAGAATGCAACAGATGACGATCTTCATGAATGGATTATAACATTTGAAATTGAATACATACTGGAATATTCTGCAGAATTATTTCAAAGCCACATATTTGACAAAGGGAGTAATCCCGAAGAAATAAAGAAGGACATGAGAGGTTGGCTTCATAACGAACTAGATGAGAAGTTAAGCAAAGAACTAACTCAAATCGACTTCAATAGCCGAGAAGGAAAAGAATACCTGGATTCTTTAACATCAGAAATATTGGATATATGGAAACAAGAATAAACATTAATTATACTCCGTCAAAAACAAGCGAAGTTTTTGGCCTTTTTACTCTTTCATTTCAAGGAAGTGACGGAAAAATTCATTCTGTCAACACAAAGTTTAATCCCAAACAGTTATGGGAGTTTTCACGAGATACATCATCTGTTGCTTTTGATTTATTAGTTTTATCCATGATTGTATATAATGTGGACAGAGCTGTACTTCGTTTGTCTAATTCAGATGATGGATGGAAACGAAACTTGATATTATTGAATGTTCCTGTAATAAATCTTGAGGATATGAATAAAGGTCGTGAAGCTTTTAATAAAGCAATCAATTTTCTTACGGGCGACAATTGGGATATTCACTTTATACAGGCAGATTCATACTCGTATAATCCAACTAAAAAAGTAAAGGAATATGATCCTCAGTTTTTTGAAAAGGTTGCATTGTTTTCAGGAGGTTTAGACTCATTGATTGGATTTATAGATGAGGCCAGCACTCTCTCTGTTGATAAAAAGATACTACTTGTTTCACATATGGAACTGGGCAAAGAGCATAGTGATCAAAAAAGCATTTTAGAATATTGCAGGGAAAACAATATCTTTTCGAATAAATACGAACAAGTGTTGCTGAACGCAGGGCTTAAACCTCATTCTTGGAATATTAAAACTCCAACAGAGAGTACATTCCGCTCACGTTCCTTATTATTTTTTGCAGCAGGAATATATATTGCAAACAAAATATCCCCACAATGTCAATTGATAGTTCCAGAGAATGGAACTATATCAATAAATATACCTCTTGATAGTGGAAGAAGGAGTTCATGCAGTACTCGAACTACGCATCCTACTTTTATCAAACGCATACAGGAGGCTTTATATGCTATAGGTATATCAAACTCAATATACAACCCATATCGATTAAAATCAAAAGCAGACATGGTTCTTGAGTGCTGTCAAGATACTTCGAAAAAGGCAATTTTAGAATCATTAGTTGACTTATCATGCTCTTGTGCAAAACGTGGTCACAATGTTTTTTGGGACAAAAGCGGAATAGAAATACGCAATGCCAAAATCAAACATTGTGGTATGTGTTTGCCATGCTTATATAGAAGAGTCGCACTAGATACAATAGGTCTAGATAATGAGGCATTGCTTGGCACTGATGTACTTCATGGCATTAAATTTAATCTTGACAATAAACATCAAAAAAGGAATAGGGATTTTAACGCTCTTCTGTATTTCCTAAAAAACAGAATGAATGAACGTACAATTCGCCAAGAACTATTCTTTAATGGAATTATAGAAAAGCAGGAGTTAGATGAATATACATCATTAGCCTTACACTCATACAGACAAGTTATCAATTGGCTTAAGAAAAAAGCTACAAATGAAATACAAATAAGAGCAGGAATATGATTATAGACACCCATTGTCATTTTGACATGATGCCAAATCCTGAACAGTATCTCAAACAACAAGAGGTAAAAAAGAATATCTCGATAGGAATGACAAATCTGCCAAGTCATTTTTTATTGGGCTATGAGCATGTAAGACAATATAAGTTCTCACGTTTGGCTTTAGGATTTCATCCATTATATGCAAGCGAAAATAAAAATGAATTACGACTATTTAGCCAGTGTTTAGATAAAACTAGCTATATTGGTGAAATCGGTCTAGATTTTAGTAACGAAGGACTAAAAACAAAAGATGATCAAGTTTTCGTTTTAGAGAAAGTATTGCAGCTATTAAGTAAAAAAAATAAAATAGTAAGTGTCCATTCCAGACGAGCTGAAAAAGTCTTGTTCGAAATGCTGATTACCTATGGCATTAAGAATGTAATATTCCATTGGTATTCAGGTCCTCTCTCTCTAATTCCTAAGATAGTAGAACATGGATATTATTTTTCTGTCAACGAAAAAATGACAAAAACTAATAGTGGAATAGAAATAATTAAGCGCATACCACGTAATCTTATTCTAACAGAAACAGATGCCCCTTTTAATAAAGTTTGCTCAATCAGTAATACTCTAACAAATATAGGTTTGGGAGAAAGTGTCATTTATGATAATTTTAGCCGCCTTATATATACTATTAAAAGATAGTTAGGCACTAAAAATATATTGTGTAAATGGAAATACGGGATTCAATTTAGAGTCTCGTATTTCCAAGTACATAAAATTTTAGGTGGGGTGTGTACAGCGTTAATTATTTTCACATTCCGTGTCTTATCTTCCTAAAATCCTCTTCATCTTTCTCCATGTCAAGCAACTTCTTTTCGTTATTAATACATTTTTGTGCCCATTCCCGTACCTCTTGTTTTTGATGATCCAACAACTGTTCAAAACATTTGATATTCCTCTCGTAATATGGGGATATATCACCACTCCATGAGAAAGAGCCTAAATTAGATGAAATATTATCCCTTACATCTTTTCGTTCCCCGAAATTATCCAGAAGCCAGATAATCCATTTATTGAAATACTCTTTTTCATTTCCATCGTCTTCTTTTTCAAAGCAAGGTACCATTAAGGCAATCCTTGCAGGTGCAGACTCTGGATTCTCTATGCAAAGCTGTTTGATTAACTCTTCGTTGATATCAAATAGCGGACCTTTGTCAAAGCTAAACCCAGACCCCAGCTCATCCTTCACTTGGAAATAGAACAAGAAAGTATCTGTTCCCAAAAAAGCATTAACAAATTCCGGCCATACATCATCGAAATAATCCTTTAACAATTCTGTGAACACTCCTTCAGTATTTAAATGCACCATCTGAGTGTTGTACAAGTCGATAAACTTCCTGTTTACTTGCTTTGCAAATTCAGCATCATGCCATAATTGTAAGGTCTCTACAAGAAGACGGCTATAGTCATATAGTAAATGTCCCATATTGCTATTTATTTGAAACTTTAACATCGCTTCTTTTACAATGTTAACAGTTTCGTCTAGGTCGTCTTTTCGCATCATGAATCGTTCTGATATTACGTATGCAATCAAATCATTTGGACGATCAGGAAAACAATCTCTCAGAGCCTTTAGTATTAACAAGTAATGTTCGGAACTATTCGACCTGAAATACTGGAGATAAGTAGCTAGATAGTCTATCGTCAGAACTCCGCTCTCTTGTTCTGAAAAAAGCTGATAAAAATGACTTATCTTATCGTCTTCGGTGCTGGCCATTAATGATACATATAGGTATTCATGTCCGTCATCTCTTAATCTCTTCAGAAACGACAACAGTGGTTTCTTTTCCTTGGCGCATGAAGATAGGTTACCAAAAAACGGGCTATAGAAGTCTTGGGGCATTGTTGCTAATACATTAAAGATGGTATCAAAAAGTATTCCTAATTGTTCGTCTGTGGCTGTTGTTACTAATCGTTTTACAAACTCGATAGGAATATACTTGTTATCCTCAAGTAACGCTTTCACTTCTTCAGTATTAGCATATATCTCCTTGTCTATGAACTCAGCCGCCAGCGGAGCATACAGTTTCTCGGATAACTCGATTTGTTCTTTGTCCTTCAGTCGGTATTGTCCATGCTGTATATACCTGGCTTCGTTCAGTTGCATTTTAAAAGATTGGTTCCTCATTTTCTCCATCAGTCCCGCAATTCCTAAGGATTTCGCGTCGATGCCAAAGGTATGTACCATCTGGAATAAGGCCTCATAACCAGTGTCCCAGGCATAGTTTTTTAGTTCTGCTATTTTCTCCAAGAGCGGAACAAAGACTTCCTTTCGTACTGTACGTGCCCAATTGTAGACTTTTCTTTCTGCCATTTCGGCCAAGAGATTGACAATCTCAGGATTCTTGTTTATCCATTCCAACAACAAGTCCCGGCATCCGTACCAGTATTCGAAGATTTCATCCCAAGTATTCGGTGTATAGTCCTTCCTGTTCTCAAATCCGAACTTCTCGGCTCCACCTATCCGGACAAATCCTCCGTTTTGTAATGCAGCTTCAAAGCAACGTATGGTTAACGGTATATAAGTCTCTCTCTCATCGATGAGTCCTTGCAGGGTCGCCAAGCGATCCTTCAGATTTACTTCTGTTCCTGCTAAATAAATATGGAACAGTTGAACTAATTGTGCCGTAGCATTATTACCAATCTCTTCATTCTCGGCCACGGCCAATCGTGCCATCATGAACACGCCATCATGATAACTCTCGCGGGCAAAGCAAAGACGTTCTAGAGCCCAGATTATATTCCGCCTTACATCACCATAAACCTGTTCTCTCAGCCAATCGATATCCTTGTATCCAAGCACTCTCCGTAAATGTGTAGCTATAGCGGCAGGGTTCACGGTACTCATGGCGAGGAAAAGTTCAGAACCCAAACCAGAACATAAGTTCTCCTCGTCGAAAAAAGGGTGGTCGATGTTTGCATTGACCAGTTGCCCTACCATTTTAAATGCTTCCTTGTTACCGGACATCTGCTGTATGTGCTTACAGAAGCCTTCGCTAATGGCTGTTTGTATGCTTGGTGGCTGTTTTTTGATGTCCTCAATAAGTTCGTTGAAATGTATCCGTGAATTACACACATATTTAAACCACTCGGCAGTCAGCCAGACAGCTAGTGGAAATGGCCTTACATAAAGCCATTTGCCTTGTATATCAATCAGTGTTGGATGGTATTTCGTCACGATTCTTACCGCGATACTCCTCCGCTCTTCATATTCCATTCCGTTAAGTGGCGTTACGTGATTGTTACCTAACAGGTATGCAAAACCCTCATGTGTAGCATCTTCATAAGGGAGGGGTAAGCAAAGTGATAATGTTTGCCAAATCTTTTTTTCCTCTTCTTCTTTATTGGGGGTAAGGTTTAGTAACTTCGGCATTAGATGCGTTACATCCTCGGGACCAGCAATTTTGTTATTCTTGTATGCCTTAACAAGTTCTATCGCCATTTGAGGGTATCCACCTGCTAACTGTTTGATAACCAAAATGTCATTCTTATTCTGTTCATCTTCGTGCAGTGCCTCACTAATATAGTGTCCTATGCTCTCCTCCATGTCTTGAGGTCTTAACTTAATAACGGGGAAAGTGATACGTTCAAGCTCTTCATTAAAATAGTCATGATGAGCAAAAATCAATCGAAATAAGTTGTTGTATTTATCTCTGATACTGATAATTTCCGTAACAAGTTCCATTGGGCAGTCATCCACGATGATAATTCCATCACTTTCGGGATTATCTTTCAGTATTTGCTTCAACTCGCCCATCAGTTTATCTCGATTACCATTAAATTTCGTATAATATCGGTTTGGTTCGCGTTCTGTCTCCTTGAAAGCCTCATAAATCAGTTTTGACTTACCCATTCCCGATAATGCTGTCAGCAGCAGCGTTGAAGTATCATCGTCCCTCAGTTGGTCGATAATCTCTTTCGTCTTATCGTTTTCTATAAAGTAACCAGTCTGATTCAGATTATAATCGGATTTGTCTAATAGATTTAACAGTTGACGGCTATCAACCTCTCGAGCCACACCGGTGTCGGCAATAAACGTATATTCACGACTGTCGACAATGGAATCCAACAATCCGCTTGGAATATAATTGGATGAAGGCATACAAATAAACTCGTTGTTGTTCCCATCAAATCTACCTACTTCCGACATATAGGCAACCATATACAGTACGTCGTCCGTACCTTGATAGAAGATACCTCCTCCAGATGTTCCTTCAAAGTTTATTTTAGGACTTAAATTTTGAAACTGAAGTTGAATATCTGTACTTGCCCAACTTTTTTCCCCTCGTTTTACAACATCGTAGATTTTCAGAGAAGTGTCGTCTTTATGAAAACCACAGAGGATTGCTTGGCCAGATATATCCGTTGTCAATAGTCGCACTTGGTCAAGTCCCGATGTGGGCATACCGTTGGGTTTTATCACACGCAACACAGTAGCATCATCCTCTTCTGGCTTGTTGTAGTAAACCACTTCTTCCACAGTTAAGTGGAATGTCCGGCTGTTCCTCTTGAGCAAAATACCTATCTGCTCTTTGTCTAGAGGGCCATCCTTGGTATCTTTTTGTATTATATGTGCAGCAGTAAGGACATAGAGGTTCTCTCCGACAGAAACGATGATGCCCGATCCTTTATTGTTGTTGGAACACTCAATCTTAACTGTTACCTTTCTTAGGGCTTTTATGTTTGCTTTTGTCAGATTCATAGTTCTTTGATATTATCATGTACTTCAAAATTCCATTTTTCACATTCGCCTTCATTTAAAAAAGGAATACCATTTGTTTCAATCAGTTCTAATTTATAATTAAAATACAAATGTACTTTTGTGTCCATGTTCCTTTTCGTGTGGCATAAAATATGAGCGATTGTAGTTCTATCGGGGTGATTGGAACTTCCGTTGCCTCCGTTGGTCGATATAATAAACTTATCACATTGGATAATGTCCAATAAGCTATTGCTCGTATTGTTTCTACTTCCATGATGCGATACCTTTACGAAATCAACGACTAATGGGTTTTCTTCAGAGTAGCCTTTTTCCTCTCTCAGGTATCTCTCCACATTCTGGGGATAGCTGTCGCCCAACATCAATATGCTCAGATTATCACACCTTAGGATAAAGGCTATACTCGCTGCATTTGCCAATTCATTATCCTTCTTCAGATTAGGCTCTGGGGGTATTTCTTTTGCTAATTTATCGAGAGGTTTCTCTAGGTCTATCGTATCCTTCTGAGTCGCATTCAATAGCTGCCTCGCTTCATCTTTCTGTTTCTCTATGACCATCTTCGTGACATCCTCTGTAGGTGATACCACCTCTATGCTGGCAAAAGGCCTATCAAACTCCATCCCCTCATGCAAATCATTACGCCAGACCATTCCATGTTGCTTTGCCAATTCATTCAACCTTACGGATAGCAGCATACCGTGTGCGGCAGTTGTATACTTACTCGCTGCCACCTCTACGTAACCTGCGCAGTTTGCCCATACCTCTTTAGCTGGTATCATGTTATCGTCCAAGCATGTGTCTACCAACTGCAGAATTCCACCAATATGATCTTCATCATAATGGGTCAGTACCATAAGGTCAGGAGTGCCCAACTCATTCAACTTGCGCTTAAGCTCAAACCCACAACTCCTTGGCCCACCATCAACAACGACTACCCCCTGAGTATCTCCACGAACGCATTCTATAATGAACGCATCGCCATGTTTTACAGGAAGGAAATAAATCTTACTCATTTATGTGTCTATATTTTTTTTGTATCTACAATACTTCACTTATATATATTGATATGCCCTCCAATCAGTTTTGGCTCTTTAAGCCAATCAAAATCAACAAATATATAGAGTCTTTTCTTATTCCTTTTTGGATGCTCTTTCTCGTTTCTTAAGGCTCAAATCCTGCAAGGCCTTTCCCATTGCATCTTCTTTTGCAAGCAGAAGAATATCATCATCCAGCTGAAGTGCATAAAGCACCCTAAGATAAATGCCTATTGCCACCGTTGGTACACCTTTCTCTATGCGTGAAACCGTCAGAGGTGAACAGGTGGCACGTTCGGCGACTTGGGCAATACTAAGATTCCTGCGTAGTCTGGCCAGCCTGATCTGCTCACCTACTATCAACATCTTCTGCTCTAATTTTCTTGGCAACTTGGTACCCATTGTACTTTTTGTCATAGCTCAACATATCATATAATATACAAATATAGCAGTTTTACTTTATTTTATGATGTGTTACAGAGATAAATTTTTGAATTTATTCCTGTTGAAATCTGCTTTGGTCATATTATTGGGCGTTGGAGATATTAAATGCTATTATATTATTCATAAGGCTGATATTTTACAGATAACAAACAATATATTATTTATAGAAAGAAAGCAATAATTTGAACAGAAAAAGAAATAATACTTCCTTTTCTGTACAGAATATTACTACTTAGGTAATCTTGAAAAATAGCGACCGCTGTCACATAGGTCTGTTGTTTGTAACAATCACCGAAACACTGACCACACACAGCAATTGAACTATTTCAAAGCTCTTATTGCCGGCGAAAAGGCCATCAGTTCGACCGAAGTGATGCATCGCTATCAAATCTCTTCAACAACCTCAATATTCCGTTCAAAGGCAGTCCTTATCAAGAATGATTATTGGATAATAAAGCCGGTGAAATCTCGTTCCAAGACCCGATTTATGCCTATTGGTTGAAGACTGAATACTTCGCAAAATAATCATAATGTCCCCCCGGTTTCAGAGCCATTTTTGTACCTTTTCTCATCAAAAAACGGCATTTTTCACAAGTTTTTGTACCGCGCATTTTGATATTCAAGAAATTACACTTACTTTTACTTTCCAAAATGGAGGTACAAGCCGAGAATGGTGCTAAAAATCACTAACTTACACATTCTCAGATACTTGCCAACCTGCTGGTTGTACCTTTTAGAGCGCTATGCTATTGATAATCAACGATGTACACATGCTGCATCGGCAAGTAAAGCTAATCATATATACCCAGTTATCCCCAAAACGAAAACGATGAGAGATTTTCCTTTATAGATAGCTTAGGATGTTCAGTTCTCCTATCTCCCATTTCAAAACAAAGGCTGTCCATTATCTAATATGTGACAGCCTTTCTATGAAAGTTTTCTTCAGATAAATATCATACTTTTTTCATAAACTCCTTCGGTGTTTTTCCAAAATACTCCTTATACCTGCCTCTGAAGTTTTTCAGATTTCGCATACCCACCATTTCAGCAACCATAGTCACAGAAAATTTTCCGCTTTCCAAAAGTTCCCGTGCCTTCTCCATCCTGATTCTCGAAATCAAATATTTGGGTGCTTCTCCCGTCAACAACTTCCACTTATTATAAAAGGTTGTCCGGCTCATGCACATCCTGGAGGCAATATCATCTACTGTCAAATCCTCTTTATCCATATTCTCCATAATGTAAAGCTTCACTTCATTCAAAAATGCCAGATTGGCATCCTGCTGAGCCCGCTCCATAGGTTTCGTTAAAAAATCTTCTCCAAAAACTTTCTGAAGAAATGTCTTCCGAAGAAAACGGCTATTATTTATCAATATGGATATTTCCACTTTAAGGTCCTCCAGATTAAAGGGCTTACATACAAAGAGATCAGCCTGAGAAGAACAACGCTTTTCCCGCCGTTTCACATCAATGTGCGCCCCCATCAATATCACCGGAATAAAGGAGGTGTCCCTCGACGTCTTCAGTTTAGAAGAAAGTTCCTCACCGCTCATACCTTTCAACATGATATCACAAATCACCAAATCCGGATACTCTTCACATATTACCTCCAATGCTTCCTGACCGTCATCAAAGCTCCTCACTACAAAACATTCCGATAAACGTTTCTCAAGATAATCCTTGAATCCCTTGTCATTATCCGCAAGTATCACTAAAGGTCTATCCATATTTTTTTTCTTCGAGAAACCATGGAAAGCTATTTCCGACTCATTCACCTGAAAAGTGTCCGGAATATTTAAGGATGTATCCCCCCCCGAAACCGCACACGAACATCTTATGGGAAATCGAAGCAGAGCCTCCTTTTCCAAAGTCAGTATTTTCCCGTCACATATATTCATCAACTTGTCAAAAAACACACCGCCCATGCCATACTGCTTGCCATGCAGAGGTCGCAGAATAGGAAGCCGCGACGAGTACCATCTGCAACATTTCAGAAATCGCTTGTTGCCTGTATCCTTAATCCTGATTGCCCAGTAATCTCCCTTCAACGAAACCTGCATCGAGAGATGCGTTTCCGGCAGAGAACACTCGATGGCACTCAATACAAACCGGTCGATAACCGGAGATATCTTTCCCGGATCAAACCAAGCGCTTGCATAGTCAAAATCCGGAACCAAATCCAGCTTCATCTGTAACCCGGCCACATGAGACTGTAAAAAAGACACTTTCTTCCTCATAAATGCGCCGATTTCATGTTCTGCAACTACCAGGCTACCAGAATTGCCAAATAGTCGTTTCAACTCCATCAACGCTATCAAGTGCTGCTCCAGCCCGCCTATATGATGAAGTGCAACAGCCAGTTCCTTCTTTATGTCTTCCGGACAGTCTCCTTCGTAAACTGCCCCTAACGGTGTCTTAATCAAAGAAATGGGATTACGTATGTTTTGAAAGGTATCAATGAAATACTGATTTCCCTCTTTCAGTAAATCTCTTTCTTCACTGATACAGAGTAAATGGAACAAAAGCCAACATAATATACAGATTCCACTAGCCACTATTGGCAGAACAGACCAGGGAACCTTATGATATACGCCGATGGATAGCAGGAAAACGCATAATGACACTACTATTATTATTATCGATAAATGTTTCATACTATTATAAGTTTAAGTAATAATGATTCATACTAATATATACCCGAGTTTTCAGTCAATAGCAGGATAATCCCAAGTATGTCATCAGGAGGCGGTCTAATGGGGGAACGGTAGGTTCCTTGAGTCATCGAATTCACCTTACCAACCCTCGTTTGCTAGCAGAGCCTGCATTTCGTCCACCTGTATTTCATACCCAGCAACTCTCTAAACCATTCATTTCCCATGCCCAACGTATCTTTAAATATCAATACAACATTCCGCTTATCCAAGATAGCTCCAATCAATTATTCTCAAACAAAATAATAGTATAACAAACGGAAAGGCTAAAAAGATGATACCACTTCACACATATTCTTATCATACTCACATATCTTGCGCATGAAACAGAAAGACATTATCTTTGCAGCATGAAACAAGAACTGAAAGAAAACGGAGGATTACCGGCACATATACTCTGGACACTTGCTATCGTAGCTGGCGTGTCCGTAGCCAACTTGTATTACAATCAACCCCTGCTTAATATCATGCGGCATGAATTGGAAGTTTCTGAATTCAAAACGAACCTCATTGCCATGATTACACAAATCGGATATGCGCTGGGATTATTGTTCATCGTCCCATTAGGAGACCTCTATCGACGCAAGAATATCATCCTAACGAATTTCTTCCTACTCATATTTTCCCTTCTAGCCATTGCCATGGCACCGAACATCTACATCATCTGGGCAGCATCACTCATTACCGGCATCTGCTCCATGATACCCCAAATATTTGTACTGATTGCCTCGCAATTCTCACGCCCCGAAAACAAGGGACGGAATGTAGGTGTCGTCATCTCAGGATTACTGACTGGAATACTTGCATCACGTGTTGTCAGCGGATTTGTGGGTGAAGTGCTTGGCTGGCGTGAAATGTACTTCATCGCCGCTGGAATGATGTTACTATGCGCTATCGTTGTATTAAAGGTACTACCGGACATACAACCGACTTTCCAAGGCAAATATTCCGGGCTGATGAAGTCTCTTTTCTCATTAGTAAGAGAATACCCCTCTCTACGAATCTACTCGATACGTGCAGGACTGGCCTTTGGCTCATTCCTTGCCATGTGGTCCTGCCTTGCATTCAAAATGGGAGAAGCCCCGTTCCATGCATCCAGCGATGTCATCGGCATACTAGGGCTCTGCGGCATTGCCGGAGCCTTAACCGCATCTTTTGTAGGAAAATATGTAAAAAAGGTAGGCATACGCAATTTCAACTTTATCGGTTGCGGAATGATTCTGCTTGCATGGGCCTCGCTCTTTTTCTGCGGAAACAACTATGCAGGTATCATTACCGGTGTCATTCTTATAGACATAGGCATGCAATGTATCCAACTCAGCAACCAGACCAGTATTTTCGACATCTACCCGTCTGCCTCCAATCGGGTAAATACGATTTTCATGACCACTTACTTCATCGGCGGCTCTTTGGGTACCTTCCTTGCAGGAAGCAGTTGGCAGACTTGGGGATGGAGTGGCGTGGTCGGCACCGGCGTTATTTTAACAATAATATCGTTGTCCATCACCCTTTACAGCAAGAAATAACAAGGATACTATCATTTTTCCAAGCAAACGCAAAGATTTGATAATTTTTATTTGTCATGCAAAGGATAAGGAAGATATTGAACAGAATTGTTATACCTTTGTCGCATCAAACTATAAACGACAGATTGATAATAGATTCGTCAACCAAGCATAGTCAAAAACAACCCTATGAATTCAGCAAAGAAAATACCCTCTCCACTCGTTTCTCTATTTCCCATCGCTTTTCTCGTAGGAATGCTGTTCGCCACCATCCATACTTTCGGAAGTGACGCCTTGAGTGGAGGAAGCCAGATTTCCCTGCTTGCCACCACTGGTATGTGTGTCTTTATCGGCATGACTTTCTACCGCATCCCTTGGAAAGATTATGAACTTGCCATCACCAACAACATTTCAGGTGTTGCCACAGCTATCATTATTCTATTGATTATCGGTGCTTTGAGCGGCACATGGATGATAAGTGGGGTGGTACCTACCCTTATATATTATGGTATGCAGATTATCCATCCGAATTTTTTCCTTGCTTCTACCTGCATTATTTGTGCATTGGTATCAGTAATGACGGGAAGTTCATGGACCACTATCGCCACCATCGGTATCGCCCTTTTGGGCATAGGTAAGGCACAAGGTTTTGAAGAGGGATGGATAGCCGGTGCCATCATTTCGGGAGCCTATTTCGGAGACAAAATTTCACCGTTATCGGATACCACGGTCCTTGCCTCATCCGTAACGGAAACACCGTTATTCAGCCATATCCGCTATATGATGATCACCACCGTCCCCTCTCTCCTCATCACCCTTGTCATCTTTACAGTAATGGGACTCACACACGAAACGAACAATACACAACAGATCGCGGAATTTACGGCAGCATTGGACGCCAAATTCAACATTACTCCCTGGTTACTGGCTGTTCCCGTGATTACGGGAATACTGATTGCCCGGAGAGTGCCTTCCGTCATCACACTCTTTCTCTCCACTCTGCTGGCAGGGATATTCGCCTTCATCTTCCAACCGGGACTACTGAATGAGATAGCGGAAGGTGGGAATATGTTCAAAGGGATAATGATGACATTCTATGGCAGTACCAGTCTACAAACTGACAGTGACATGTTGACAGAACTGATTGCCACACGAGGTATGGCAGGAATGATGAATACCATCTGGCTCATCATCTGCGCCATGTGTTTCGGTGGAGCCATGACGGCAAGCGGCATGCTAGGAAGCATCACTTCCCTATTCGTCCGCTTCATGAAGAATACAGCCAGCATGGTAGCATCCACCGTATGTTCCGGATTGTTCCTGAACCTTGCCACGGCAGACCAGTACATCAGCATTATCCTCACCGGAAACATGTTCAGCAACGTTTACGCAAAGAAAGGCTACGAAAGCCGGCTACTTAGCCGTACCACGGAAGATGCCGTTACCGTCACCTCCCCGCTTATCCCATGGAACACCTGCGGCATGACGCAAGCCACCATTTTGAGTGTACCCACACTGACCTACCTTCCCTATTGCTTCTTCAACCTTATCAGTCCGGTAATGAGTATCTTTATTGCTGCTATCGGATATAAAATAATTAAAAAACCGGTGAACAATCCTGGATAGGCATTGTTCTTGCAATAAACTTATAACGAACAATTTATTTAAACCTAAACAAAAAAAGATTCGATTATGAAAAAGTTTATTGCATTAGCAGCAGTAGTATTGGTAAGCATGGCAACAACGACCATGTATGCACAAGAGAGTAGAGCTGAAAAGCGCGCAGACCGTAAAGCCCAAAGAGACGCAGAACGTGCACGCCTGAAAGCTGAAGAACAAGCACAGGATGCCATTTCGTACGATGACGCAATGGCGGCCTTGAAAGCTCACCAGTTCGTAATGGAGGCAGACCAAGTGATGTTCCGCAACGGACAGACCGCATTTGTAAACTCCAACACCAACTTCGTATTGGTCAACCAAGGACGTGGCACCGTGCAGGTAGCCTTCAACACCGTATACCCAGGTCCTAACGGCATTGGCGGTGTAACAGTAGACGGAACCGTATCGGACATCCAAATGACTACCGACAAACGGGGCAACGTGAATTGTAACTTCAGCATCCAGGGTATCGGCATTTCCGCCCAGATATTCCTTACGCTGACCGATGGCGGGAACAACGCAACCGTAACCATCAGCCCGAACTTCAACTCCAACACCATGACTTTGAGCGGGAACCTGGTTCCGCTGGAACAATCCAACATATTCAAGGGACGTTCCTGGTAAAACCCTTATATAAATATATATATTCCCACTCCGCCACAAATCACACTAAAAAGTGTACATTTGTAGCGGAGTTTTTTATATACCAATGTCATGAGAGAATTTATCATTGCAGACAATCAAGATATCACCAAAGCAGGCATGATGTTCCTATTGGGCAGACAGAAAGACACCTCCCTGCTGCTGGAAGCCGACAACAAGGCAGAACTGATACAGCAACTACGCCTGCATCCCACCGCCGTTGTCATTCTGGACTATACCCTTTTTGATTTTTCGGGAGCTGAAGAGCTAATGGTACTTCACGAACGCTTCAAGGAAGCCGATTGGCTACTCTTTTCCGACGAATTGAGCCTACCGTTCCTGCGCCAGGTATTGTTCAGCAGCATGGCATTCGGCGTAGCGCTGAAGGATAATTCCAAAGAAGAGATACTGACCGCACTACAATGCGCCTCACGCAAGGAGCGATTCATCTGTAATCACGTCAGTAACCTGCTGCTCGCAGGCAACGGTTCCTCCTCCCCCACTCATCCTACCATCAAAGATGATTTACTGACTACTGCCGAACGGAGCATCCTAAAAGAGATAGCCCTGGGGAAAACAACCAAAGAAATAGCTGCCGAACGAAACCTCAGCTTCCATACGGTAAACAGCCACCGGAAGAATATCTTCCGGAAACTGGGTGTAAACAATGCGCACGAAGTCACCAAATATGCCATGAAGGCAGGCATCGTAGACTTGGTGGAATATTATATATAAATCTCCCCGCTCCCGACACACAGCCGGGCATCAGCATCATACACCACTCCGAACTGGCCCGGAGCAATGCCTTGCAGCTTTTCTTCCGAAACAATGCGGTAACCCTCCGCCTCCTTTTGCAACCTGCCTTTGACAAACTCCGGCGTATGGCGTATCTTGAAAGTCACCTCCACCTCTTCCTGCGCTCCCTTCCAGGGATTATCCGTAATGAAATGAAAATCGTACATACGGAATTCATAGCCGTATTGCAATGCCGTATCACATCCGCGGGACACGTAAATCACATTCTCCTCCACATCCTTGCGGACAACAAACCACGGTCCTCCACCCAACCCCAATCCTTTACGCTGGCCGATGGTATGAAACCAATAGCCCCGATGCTTGCCCAACTTTCTACCCGTTTCCAACTCCACAATATCCCCTTCCCTTTCGCCAAGGAAACGGCGCACAAAATCATTATAATCAATCTTTCCCAGAAAGCAGATGCCCTGACTGTCACGACGTCTGGCGCTGGGCAATCCGGCACGCAGGGCTATGTCACGAACCTCATTCTTCATCAGTCTGCCCAATGGAAACATCAGTTTGGAAACTTGCAGATAATCTATCTGTGCCAGAAAGTCGGTCTGGTCTTTCACGGAATCGGCAGCGGTACCGAGCCATGTCTTTCCATCCCTCAACACCGTAGTGGCGTAGTGCCCGGTTGCCGTGACATCGAAATCCTTCCCCACACGTTGCTCAAAGCACCCGAACTTTATCAGCTTGTTGCACATCACATCCGGATTGGGAGTCAAGCCACGTCTTATTTTATCAATGGCATAAGCCGCCACCTGGTCCCAATACTCCCGGTGCAGGTCCACTACTTCCAACGATAATCCATAACGCCGGGCAATGGCAGAAGCCATCTCCATATCCTCTTCCGCAGAGCAGTCCATATAATCGGCATCGTCCCTCCCTATTTTGATATAAAATAGAGAAGGACGGTAACCTTGTTCGCAAAGGAGATGTACCACCACGGAGCTGTCTACACCTCCCGACAATAATACAGCAATATTCATTCTATCGTATACTGTTATTCTTTTAAATTCTGTCAAATGCCTGGGACAAGTCGTCCAGCAAATCATCGATATGTTCTGTCCCGATGGAGAGGCGGACCGTGCCCGGTTTGATGCCTTGTTCTTCCAATTCCCGTGCACTCAATTGGGAATGGGTAGTGGTGGCAGGATGGATAACCAGGGATTTCACATCAGCCACATTGGCAAGCAACGAGAATATCTGTAAACTGTCAATAAACGTCTGCGCTTCCTTCACACCGCCCCGCACCTCAAACGTAAAGATAGAACCGCCTCCATTCGGAAAGTATTTCCCGTAAAGCGCGTGGTCAGGATGCTCGGGCAGGGACGGGTGGTTCACGGCAACCACTTTGGGATGCTTCTTCAAGAATTCAACCACTTTCAAGGCATTCTCCACATGACGTTCCACGCGAAGCGACAACGTCTCCAATCCTTGCAACAGAATGAAAGCATTGAAAGGACTGATTGTGGCACCGGTATCACGCAACAATACGGCACGGATACGGATGGCATAGGCAGCAGGACCGGCAGCGTCGACGAAACGTACTCCATGATAACTCGGGTCCGGTTCCGTCAGTTGGGGAAACTTCCCCGAGGCCACCCAGTCGAACTTGCCGCTATCTACAATAACACCACCCAAGGACGTACCATGCCCTCCGATGAACTTCGTTGCCGAATGGACTACAATATCTGCCCCATGCTCTATGGGACGAATCAAGTAAGGAGTACCGAAGGTGTTATCTATAATCAGAGGAATCCGGTGACGGTGTGCTATTTCAGCAACGGCATCAATGTCAATGATGTTGCAATTCGGATTTCCCAGCGTTTCAATGAATACTGCCTTGGTATTCTCCTGAATCGCTTTCTCGAAATTGTCCAGATTGCCCGGGTCCACAAAAGTAGTGGTAACCCCGTAGGCAGGCAATGTGTGGGCCAGCAGATTATACGTTCCGCCGTAGATGGTCTTAGCTGCCACGATATGGTCGCCTGCACGGGTGATATTCTCAAAGGCATAAGTGATGGCTGCCGCACCCGAGGCTACGGCCAATCCGGCAACACCGCCTTCCAGAGCCGCCACACGTTTCTCGAACACATCCTGGGTGGAATTCGTCAACCGCCCGTAAATATTCCCCGGGTCCTGCAAGCCAAAGCGGGCTGCCGCATGGGCCGAATTACGAAATACATACGAAGTTGTCTGATAGATAGGTACGGCGCGGGCATCAGTTGCCGGGTCGGGTTGTTCTTGTCCAACGTGAAGTTGTAGAGTCTCAAAGTGCAATTTCTTTGTTTCCATTGTCGTTTGTATTTTAGGTGAATAAACCGTTTCTCATTCGGATGTTGCAAAGATAGAGCGATAAGCCGGGGCAGACAATGACACAGATTAGGGAATTTTATACCACAATTGTGGTAGATAAGCAAGCAATTTTCTATCTTTAGATAAGATAGACTGCATTTCGGCAAAACTTTTTCATGCAAGCATGAAAGTTCTGCACTCAATTTGCACTATCTTTGCCCCCATGAAAGCAAGAAATATACTGATACTCATATTGGGAACCCTGATTCTTCCCATTTATCTGACTTCCTGCGGGGTGGACCGCTGGAAAGAGTATGCCGGACAGACCCAGACAGACCGCTGGATTGACGATACCATGCGTGTGTGGTACTATTGGGTAGACGCTATCCCCCATACCAACGACCTGAACTATTTTCAAGCCCCTTTCACTTTCTTTGCCTCGCTCAAATCCGAAGAAGACAAATTCTCCACCATCGACAGTCTGGTCAGCGTCACCACTACCCGCAGCATCCCCTATACGGATTACAGCTACGGATTCCAGTTCACTACCAACCAGATAGAAGTAGAAGGAGAAGAGAATGCCATTGTTGCACAGATTCTTTACGTTGCCGACGGAAGCCCGGCCTCGGAAATCGGGCTAAAACGGGGTGACTGGATTATGAAGATGGACGGGAACTTTATTACTGAACAGAATTATAAGAAACTGTATGGAAGTAGTGCCATGGAACTTACAGTAGGTTATTACGACGTGGAGAAAAATGCCATCGTTGCTTACGACAAACCCAGACAGATAGCATCGGCGCGTCCCGTCAACGACAACCCGGTGCACTATAAGAATGTATATACATCAGGCAGCAAGAAAATAGGTTATCTGGTCTACAACCACTTCAGTTCCGGCCCCACGGACAACAGTAATGAATATGACAACGACCTGCGCAGCGCATTCCAATATTTCGCATCACAGCAAGTCAACGAATTCATCCTTGACTTGCGCTACAACAACGGTGGATTACTGAGTTGCGCAGAATTGCTGTGTACCATGCTTGCACCTTCCTCCGCCTTGGGACAAGAGTTGGGGTACCTGGAATTCAACAACCGCTTCAATCCGCAGATAGTACCGTTCACCCTGAATTCCGGACTCATCGGAAACGGAGCAAACCTAAACCTGAATACTCTCTACGTACTTACCAGCAGCCAGACTGCCTCCGCCTCCGAAATGGTGATTAACTGCCTCGACCCGTATATGGATGTTGTCATAATCGGCGGTACTACCGTAGGCAAGAATGTAGGTTCCAGGAATTTCTCCAGCCCCGAACTGATGATAACGATGAATCCCATCGTCTGCAAGATATACAATTCGGAAGGGAAATCTGATTATGAATCCGGATTCCAACCGGCCTACTCGGGATATGTAGTGAATGAGATGAGCGACATGTCACGTTTCCTGCCCTTTGGAGATACCAACGAAGCCTTATTGAGCACTGCACTCGGCGCCATCGACGGAAGCATACAACCGCCCGCACAAGAAGATACCCGTTCTTTAAGAGTGACCACTCTCGCAAACTCCATTGAACGTCGGGCAAGCCATGCCGTACGCATCAAATAAAAAGACAAATAGGATGAAACTAAACAGAAGAGTTACAATCATCACCCGATTTTCGGGAATCATGTTCAGCCTGCTGTTGCTCGGCGGACTGGCAGCTTGCAGCGATGATAACAATGGCAGTGATACGCCAGAACCGGAGCCGTCAACCTACCCCACCACTCCTTTCTCCAAAATCGAACTCAAAGAAGTGATAGAGAGCGATGCGCAACCGGTTACTGCCACCCACACCTACCTTTACAACAGTGCAGGCAGGCTGACCAGCTACACCGGCAAACAGAGCTTTACAGCAGGAGACGAACTCTTCGAGATAGAGAATACCACTACTGTCGAATACAAGGACCATCAAGCCGTGATAACCGACGAAGCAGGTACAGTATCAACCTACACGCTGAATGACAAAGGTTATGCCACCACTTGTACCAGTCAGGATATGGCAGGAAATACCCGTACTTACACCTTCTCCTACCTCATCAACACCGAAGACAAATACTATCTGGAAAACATCACAGAAAAGCTGGACGACGGAAAAGAATACTCATTCATTACAATAGACTACAGCAACTTCCGGGCATTGCGCATACAGCAAAAGGTTGACACTTTTGAGCACAACAGTACGGCTACCACACCATCAGGCAATGAAATTGCAAATATCTCCGAAATACCAAGCCTATTCATTACGGACATGTATCCGCTTTCCATGCATGCGGTTGCCATATACGGGAAGATATTGGGAGAACCTGCAAACTATCTGATTACCCAACTCATCCCGGACAGCAACGGAGAAAGTGAAGAGACCACCACCTATACTTATACGTTAGATAACCGGGGTATCGTCACTTCCTGCCATGCAGTCGTCAGGCATATAAGGAACGGCTACGAGCAGGACTACACACGCACCGTGAACTATACCATCGAATAATAAGTTACTTACTTCTTAAAGAACTTGTCGAAGAAAAGGACGTGATAGTCTATGGAGTTGTTCCAATACGTTCCGGTATGTCCACCGGGACGGGTGATGAAGTCATGGTCTATCTTCCTTGCCAGCAGCCGGTTGTGCAAGTCCTTGTTCACTTCAAGAAAGAAATCGGCCTCACCGCAGTCGATGATTAGCGCCAAGTCTCCATTTACAATCTTATCCAGCTGGTTGACCACCGTATGCGCATCCCAAGATGCCTTGTTGGCAGCAAACTCTCCCAACTGCTTGTTCATTTCCCAATTCTGGGGGAACGGCCGTATATCCACTCCTCCACTCATACTGCCCGCCGCACCGAACACATCCTTATGGCGGATAGCACTCCACAAAGCACCGTGGCCACCCATACTCAATCCACTGATGGCACGTGCCTTTCTATCGGGAATGGTAGCATAGTTCCCGTCTGTATACTTCACCAGTTCCGAGGTGACAAAAGTCTCATAACGGTAGGCAGGATTCTCCGGACTGTCCCAATACCAACTGTTCTTGCCGTCCGGACATACAAATATGATTCCTTTCTCATCCGCCATCTGCGGCAATTCCGGCTTCAGTTGCACCCAGCTCCGCGCATTGCCGCCATAACCGTGCAACAGATAAACCACCGGACAAGCCTGCTTGCCGATAGCCTTATCAGGCAATACATACACAACTTTTACATCCTTATTCATGGCTGCACTTCTCACCAACACCGTGTCTACACGTGCCGCCTGCAACATTACGGCAGACAGACACCACAAAAGCCCCAAGGCAATAATTCTTTTTTTCATCTATTTATTGTTTATTTTTTCTAACGGATGGCAATATTAACAATAAATACTGAAAAATCATTATCTTTGCCTCACAAACTATTCAAAATCCACTATGGAGTTTATTATCATTCTACTTTTACTTATTCTGAACGGCATTTTTGCCATGTATGAAATCGCTTTAGTCTCCTCAAGTAAAGCACGCCTTGAAACTCTTGTCGGAAAAGGGAACAAAAGAGCCAAAGGAGTATTGAAACAACTGGAAGAACCCGAAAAAATCCTCTCCACCATCCAAATCGGTATTACTCTTATCGGTATCGTATCCGGTGCCTATGGTGGTGCCACCATCGCTGATGACGTAGAACCGCTGTTCGCCCTCATTCCGGGAGTAGCCGCCTATGCCAAGACTCTCGCCATGATTACCGTAGTAGCCATCATCACCTATCTGTCGCTCATCATAGGCGAACTGGTGCCCAAGTCCATCGCCTTGAACAACCCGGAACGATGGGCCACCATGCTCAGCCCCTTCATGATTGTGCTGACCAAGATTTCCTATCCGTTTGTATGCCTGCTGAGCGCTTCCACCAAACTGATGAACAAACTCATCGGACTGAACAGCGGCGAAGAACGCCAAATGACACAAGACGAACTGAAGATGATTCTGCACCAAAGCTCGGAACAAGGCGTCATCGACAAAGACGAAACGGAAATGCTGCGTGACGTGTTCCGCTTCTCGGACAAAAGAGCGAATGACCTGATGACCTATCGCCGCGACATCGTCGTGCTCCATCCCACAGACACACCGGAAGAGGTGCTGCGTATCATCCACGAAGAACACTTCAGCAAATATCTCCTGGTGGAGCGGGGAAAGGACGAGATTATCGGTGTGGTTTCCGTAAAGGACATCATCTTGATGATGGGCGGCGAACAACCCTTCAACTTACGTAGTATTGCACGCCCTGCTTTGTTTATTCCGGAAAGTTTGTATGCAAAGAAAGTTTTAGAGCTGTTTAAGAAGAACAAAAACAAGTTCGGAGTTGTTGTAGACGAGTATGGAAATACAGAAGGTATCATCACCCTGCACGATTTGACGGAAAGTATCTTCGGAGACATCCTCGAAGAGAATGAAACGGAAGAAGAGGAAATCGTTGTTCGTCAGGACGGTTCCATGCTGGTGGAAGCTTCCATGAATCTGGATGACTTTATGGAGGCGATGGGCATTATGAACTATGATGACCTGAAAGAAGAAGACTTCACCACCTTGAGCGGTCTTGCCATGTTCTTGATAGGACGGGTGCCGAAAGCCGGAGACTTGTTCAGCTACAAAAACCTGGACTTCGAAGTGGTGGATATGGACCGCGGACGGGTGGACAAGCTGCTCGTCATCAAGAAAGAAGAAGATGAATAACAAACGCTATTGCGTCTTTATAATTAACTTAAACCATTAAAGCAATGAAAAAAGTAATGATGATTGCAGCCCTTGCCGCTGCATTGGTATCCTGCCAATCAAAAGGAACTCAGAACAATGACGCCGTCGCCATGGACGAAAGTGTAATGGCTGTTACCGGCAATGACTCGTCTGCCGTAGCCGTATACGAAGGAATCCTTCCCGCCGCCGACGGTCCGGGCATCCAGTATGTATTGAGCGTAGACAGTGTAGGTCCCGACGGAGAAAGCGGCTACACGCTGGTAACAACTTATCTGGATGCCGAAGGCCCCGGAAAGAACAAGAGCTTTACTTCCAAAGGAAAGAAAGAAGTTATCCAGAAAGACGTCGACAACAAGAAGAAAACAGCCATCAAGCTGACCCCGAACGACGGGGACACTCCGGTGTACTTCGTAGTAGTGAACGACACAACCCTGCGCCTTGTCAACGACAGCCTGCAGGAAGCAGTGAGTGACTTGAATTATGACATCATCCAGGTGAAATAGTCCATCCATACTTATAAGAAAGAACGGTACAGCCGGAATTACTGAATTCAGTGGTTCCGGCTGCTGTTTTTTCAATGAGGGGGCATTTCAAACAAGAGAACAGAAGGCTATATCAAAAAGTTAGTGCTATCTTTGTCGCTTCATCAAAGTATATATAAACATGAAACATTCTTCCGAGAAACCTTTAGCACCTGCCAACTACTCACGCTGTTTCAACAACCAATGCCCGAAAGCCGACAACTGCCTGCATCGCTTAGCCGCCCTTCGCGATACCCCCGAGTACCCGTCCATCCGCATCATCAATCCACTGTGTATTCCAGAGGATAGCAGCCAATGCGCCTATTTTCAATCGACACAAAAGATACATGTCGCGTGGGGAATCAGCCACTTGCTCGATGAAGTTCCCTACAAGAATCTCCAACCTCTGAAAAGCCAGTTGATAGCCCATTTCGGCCGCGGAAAATACTACCGCTTCTACCGGGAAGAATCTTACCTTTCCCCCGAAGACCAGAACTATATCCGCAGAACTTTCCACCAATACAACATTCCGGGAGAACCGGCTTTCGACTCTTACAGCGAGGAATACAAATGGTAGAAAGGTAATCTTCAGCCCCCTTTTCATATCATTTTATCACTGAAAATATAGATAACACTTTAGTTCACAACGGTGAACACTTTGTTACAACAGTAAGAAACAAAGTGTTCACATACTATGAAACAAACTGTTTTCTTTAACGGAACAAACTGTTTCCTACTAATGAAACAAACTGTTCTCCATATTGAAACAAACCGTTCTCCTTAGGGAAACAGACGGATTCCCTTTTGAAGCCCTACAAGGGGAATAATTATCGCCTGCGAAAATATAGGAGGAAATACAGCGACATAGTGCGATACCTATTCTCTGCAAAACGGGTGAACGTGTTCGGGAGGATATTGCAGCAACACGGGATGAGGTAAAGGAAAGAGAGGGGGAGATGGTATATTGTGTGGTAAAAGTGGAGAGGTAGAAAAGACGGAAAGGATTACAGTTGAAATAAATTCTTTTTCTTAACTTTGTGAAATAGAAACATCGAATATGACGATGAAGAAAATAAAAAGATGAAAACAACACTATCTATAAATCAACCGTTCAAGGATTGGGTAAACCACCTAAAACAAGACATTCGTAGTGCACAGATTAAAGCGGCTGTACGCGTGAACAGCGAACTGCTTCACCTTTACTGGCAACTGGGGGCAGAAATTATAGAACGGCAGAAAGAAATGACTTGGGGAAGCGGATTTCTCGAAGAGTTGAGTCGTGAGCTGATGGCAGAATTTCCTGATATGAAAGGGTTCTCATATAGAAACATACGCAGTATAAAGCAGTGGTATCTATTTTATAATGAGCCATATACAATTTGGCAACAAGTTGTTTCCAAATTAGGTGAAGAGAAATTTTTCTCCATCCCTTGGGGGCATCATCTCTATATCATCTCCCAATGCAAGGAAGTGAACTTATTCGGAGAAAGACAGTTAAACAATAAAACCGGAAACATATATGGCCGATAATTATCTTGAAAATCAGTACGAGCAATACCGGGCACGCAAAGCAGCTTGGGAGAAAGCGAAAAAATCCGGTAAGGCACAAACGCTACATAAGCCGACACTTCCTCTCAAAAAAGGCGGAAAGAAAGTGTTCGTTACCGGAGGTGCAGGAGGTATTGGCAAAGCCATTGTAGAAGCTTTCTGCAAGCTTAATTACCAAGTAGCCTTTTGTGACAAGAATGAACTGAAAGGGCAGCAAACCGCCCAAGCCACCGGAGCACAATTCTATCCCGTCGACCTAAACAGCAAAGAAGCATTGGAACTTTGCCTGCAAAATATTTTCAAGGAATGGGGGGATATTGACATCATTATAAACAATGCCGGCATCAGTGAATTCTCTCCCATCACAGAAACGAGTGTGGAGACTTTCGATAAAATATTGTCTGTGAATTTACGTCCGGTGTTCATTACTTCACATGCGTTGGCAGTACACCGCAAAAGTCAAAACAACACGAATACCTACGGAAGAATCATTAATCTCTGTTCTACGCGCTATCTGATGAGTGAACCGGGGAGTGAAGGATATGCAGCTTCCAAAGGAGGCATCTATTCGTTGACGCATGCGTTGGCTTTATCGCTTGCAGAGTGGCACATCACGGTCAACTCCATCTCTCCGGGCTGGATTCAGACACACGATTATGAACAATTACGGGCAGAAGACCATTCGCAACACCCCTCCGGACGGGTTGGCAAACCGGAAGATATTGCCCGTATGTGCGTATTCCTATGCCAAGACGAAAACGACTTCATCAATGGCGAAAACATAACCATTGACGGAGGCATGACCAAAAAGATGATTTACTGGGAATAGCCCTTTTATAAAACAATCTGCCCAACATAATAATTATAGGATATGAACATGAAAAAGTCTTTTATAGGAATCCTGGCAGCAACCATCATCCTCAGCGGATGCGGCACAAGCCAGATGGCTGCAGGCGACCCTAACGCAGTGCTCGCAGGAGCTGCCATCGGAAGTAATGTAGGCGGTGCCATCGGCGGGCTGATAGGTGACAGTAACGGAGGCTGGCGAGGAGGATACCGGGGTTCCGCCATCGGCACCATCATAGGAACCATTGCGGGAGCTGCCATTGCCAATGCAGCCACAGCCCCCAAGAAGCAGGAGGAGTACAGCTACCGGATAGAAAGGACACAGCCCTATCCCCCACAATCCGGAAGACAGCCGCAAGCATCGGCCATCGACCACTTGAGGATACGGAATATACGTTTCATTGACGACAGCCGCAACCACGTCATCAATTCGGGCGAAAACTGTAAAGTGATTTTTGAAATCATGAACGAAGGAAACAAAACAGCCTACAACGTAGTGCCGGTGGTGGCGGAAACCACGGGCATGAAGCGTATTTACATATCGCCGTCGGTCATGATAGAGCAAATAACTCCGCGCAACGGTGTGAAATACACCGCCAACATCAGTGCCGGAGAACGGATAAAGACGGGTAACGTCACCATACGCATAGCCATAGCCGACGAGTACGGAGACGAATATGACTGGCAGGAGTTTTCGTTGCCCACACAACGGTAGAACAATGTCTTAACAGTAGTTTTTAAAAAGAAATGGAACAACAGCAATCTTCTTTCAAAGAAAAAGAACGCATAGAACTACGGGAACCCCGACGCTTTAAAGTCACCATCTACAATGATGACTTCACCACCATGGAGTTTGTGGTAAAGGTACTCACCACCGTCTTTTACAAATCATCGGTAGAAGCGGAAACACTGATGCTGCAGGTGCACAAGAGCAACTCCACGGTAGTGGGCATCTACTCATACGACATCGCCCACTCCAAAGTACAGAAAGCCACCCGCATGGCACGCAATGAAGGTTTCCCCCTCCGGCTCACCGTCACCCCGGAGGAAGAAGAATAAGAAAGAAACAATATGGATATAAAAAATACGATATTCGTAAACCAAGCATTCGCTTCCGCACAAAGAAAAGCCGAGTCTTACCGGCACGAGTTCATCATGCCCGAACATCTGCTGAGCGCCATTCTGGAACAGGAACCCTTTATCAACACCCTGCAAGATACCTTCTACAATTATGTGGAGCTCAGCATCTCACTGGAAAACTATCTGACGGAAGAAGTGGAAACTATCCCCGACAATGTGGAATACGAGTTGGGACTTTCCGTCCAGCTCAGTTCACTCCTGCAACATGCCTATATGGTGACAGAGTATTCCAGCGCCGAAGAGCTGGGTGTTCCCCATCTGATACAAGGCTTGCTGCAACTGGAAGATTCCTGGGCATGCCATTTTCTAAAGGAAGCAGTCGGCGGCGACCTGCCCGAATTCCTCAGTCTGCTCATTACCCACTACGAAGAAGCGGAGCTGGCAGAAGAAGCAGGCGGTGTACAATCCCCCGATGAACAAGAGAAAACAGAACCATGGCGTAACTACGTGACCTGCCTCAACGACCGCCTGGCAGACCACAACCCGCTTATCGGCAGGGAGATGGAGTTGGAGCGAACCATACAAGTGCTCTGCCGCAAAGAAAAGAACAACCCGTTGCATGTGGGCGAACCCGGCGTAGGCAAAACAGCCCTTGCCTATGGGCTTGCCGCCCGTATCGAAGCGGGCAACGTCCCCGAACGGCTTGCCGGTTGCCGCATCTACGAGCTGGACTTGGGCAATCTGCTGGCAGGCACGCAATATCGCGGCGATTTCGAGAAGCGGTTGAAAACCATCATGGAGGGCATAGGCCGTGAAGGACACGCCATCGTCTACATCGACGAGATACACAACCTGATAGGCGCCGGACGCACGGGCGAAGGCTCTATGGATGCCTCCAACATGCTGAAACCCTATCTGGAAACCGGGGCAATACGTTTCATCGGCTCTACCACCTACGACGAGTACAACCGCTACTTCGCACGCAGCAAGGGACTGGTACGCCGCTTCCAGCAGATAGACATACTGGAACCGAGCATTGAAGAAGCCATACATATCGTAGAAGGCCTGAAAGAGAAATACGAAACCTACCACGGCGTCACCTACGAGCCCGACGTCATCCCCTACGCCGTAAAGGCAAGCGCCCGCTACATCAGCGACCGTTTCCTGCCCGACAAAGCCATCGACCTGGTGGACGAAGCAGGAGCTTACCGGGAAATACATCCCACAGACTCCGGAGAACAGACCGTGGACAAGGCACTGATAACCGACATACTGGCACGTACCTGCAAAGTCAATGCCCTCGCCATGAAAGAGGACGACACCACCGCCTTGGAAAGCCTGCACGAACGCATCAGCTCCCGCATCTACGGGCAGGAAGAAGCCGTCCGTCAGGTGGTGGAAGCTGTGCAAATGTCCAAAGCCGGACTGCTGGACGAAAACAAACCGCTGGCAAGCCTGCTCTTTGTAGGCCCCACCGGAGTAGGAAAGACCGAAGTTGCCAAAGTGCTCGCCGCCGAGCTGGGCATCGCCCTGCAACGTTTTGACATGAGCGAATATACCGAAAAGCATACCGTAGCCAAACTGATTGGCTCGCCTGCCGGCTACGTGGGTTACGAGGACGGCGGCCTGCTGACCGACGCCATACGCAAGACCCCAAACTGCGTGCTACTGCTCGATGAGATAGAAAAAGCCCATCCCGACGTATTCAACATCCTGCTGCAAGTAATGGATTATGCCGTACTGACCGACAACAAAGGACGGAAAGCCGACTGCCGACACGTGGTCCTCATCATGACCTCCAATGCCGGAGCACAATATGCCCGCCAAGCGTCCATCGGCTTCAACAGTCAGGTCACCGCCGGAGAAGCCATGCTGAAACAAGTCAAGAAAACCTTTAAGCCCGAATTCATCAACCGCCTCTCTGCCACGGTGGTCTTCCATGACATGGACCGCCCGATGGCATCACTTATCCTCGACAAGAAACTCGGAGAACTAGGCAGCAAGCTGTCTTCCCGCCAGGTGGAAATGGTATTGAGCCAGGAAGCACACGAATGGCTGCTCCAACGGGGTTTTATCCCCGAATACGGCGCCCGGGAGATGGACCGCGTGATAGCCGCCCACTTGAAACCCTTGCTGATGCGCGAAATTCTGTTCGGTACATTGAAGGCAGGAGGAAAAGTCCGCGTGCAAGTGGAAAACGGAGCATTGAAACTACAACCCGCAACCGAATAACGATATGGTCTTTCAACTGACGGATAAACTTGCTTTCCCCGACCCTCACTACGGCGACCCCGACGGGTTGCTCGCTGTGGGCGGTGACCTATCCATTGACCGCCTCATCCTGGCGTACTCCAACGGCATCTTCCCCTGGTACGCATTTCGGGAAGAACTGATACAATGGTGGTGCCCGATGGACCGTTTCGTCATCTTTCCGGACGAAATCCATATCTCCCACTCCATGCGTACGCTCATCAACAAAGGAAAGTACGAAATCACCTTTAACGAGGCTTTCGAAGACGTCATACAAACCTGCGGAGAATTGCGGATGGAACAAGAAGGAGCCTGGCTCGGAACGAAGATGATGGAAGCCTATACGCACCTGCACGAACAAGGATTCGCCGCCAGCGTGGAAGTATGGGAAGAAGAGCAATTGGTAGGTGGGCTGTACGGAGTGACCCTGGGACGTTGTTTCTTTGGAGAGAGCATGTTCTCACTCGTTCCCAGCGCCTCGAAGCTGGCCCTCATCCATCTGGCCCAATTCTTCAGGGAACATGGAGGCGTCATGATAGATTGCCAGTTCGAAACCCCTCACCTCAAAACAATGGGAGGCAGGCACATCAGTTACGACGAATATATGACATACATCGAACAAGACTGCCGCTTCTAAAAGTAAAAAGGAATAACGAGGGGCTCAGAACTATCCGCGCCTAAATATAGCATAATGAAAGTACTCATATACTTTTGACACTCTCCCATTCTATTTGAAGGCCGGAGCAGGAAGATGCATACCTGCCATCGTCAATTGGTTGTCCTTGGCATATTGGAGGAAATACTTGCGTGCTTTCACGGCAGCTTCCTTATCCATATCATAGGAAGCGCAGTATTCCGGATGCTCCAACTGAAGGGCCGCACCATGGATGAGGTCACCAATCACCAGTAACTTGCCACTCTGGAAAACCGTATGACCGGGAGTATGACCGACTGCCTCCATGGCAACCACATTGCCCGGCAAGGTATCGCCAAACTCAAACAGATGCAGCCGTTCCTTATAGGCATCCATCGTCTTTACGACCTGCGCCTTCCTTTCGGCAGGCATTGCCATCCAGGCATCATATTCCACTTTTGATGCGCACACTTCGGCATTCGGGAAGACTACACTGTCTCCCTTCATCATTCCACCGATATGGTCGCCATGGAAATGGGTAAGATACAGATATCCAATATCTGCCGGAGAGATACCCAAAGATTGTAATCCGGGCAACAGACGACTGCCGGGAGCTCCCATTCCCGTATCAAAAAGGATACGGATACCATTCGTATCTACCAGGAAGGTGCTCATGGAAGAAGGAATACCGCCTTGAAGCGACAAACTTTCCATCAATTCATCGCTTGCATCCGGGAAAATCGTTCTCGGCATCAAATGCTCACCAGCATTATCCTGAATCCAAGTGGCCTGCACTCCCTCCAGTTGCAAGGTCTTTACGCCACTGCATGTTACACCGACACTATCCATACTTACATCTTCATTTGTTTGTTTCTTTGTCCTGCTGCCGCAACCCGCCATCAGCAATGCTGCTGACACAACAACCAGGCACGTCCATGTCTTGTTTTTCATCGGTACAGAGTTTTTTATCCATAAATATTGAAGTTCGCACAAATATAGGCAAATAAAATCATCCGGCACACGGATGCCTGAACCAAAAACGGCTACCGACTCCCAATTCCGACTCAGCACCGATAGTCCCGCCAAGATGCTCAATGATACTTTTACAGATGGACAAGCCTAAACCCGTGCCCTTCGCAAAGGTATTAAGCTTTACAAAGCGGTCGAACACAGTAACCACGGCATCCGGAGCAATACCCATACCGGTGTCCGTCACAGAAAACTCTATCTGACCGGTACCTTCCACCGGATGATATTCCAAAAGGATCTGCCCTTCACTGGTGAACTTCAAAGCGTTGTTTATAAAATTGGTGACCACCTGCATCAGACGTTTCTTGTCGGTATAGATACGGTAATCGGGCAAGTCGGGAGCCAACAGAACCGGTACAGCCTTGTCTTCCTTTATATCATAGTTGCGCATCACGTCCTTACAGAAGTCACTGACATCCACATACCCCATATTATAATCAAGTGTTCCCGCTTCTATCTTTGCCAAATCCAGAATGTCGGATATCAGTTGCAAGAGCAGTTCCGTATTCTCCTGCATGATGGCAAGGTATTCCTGGCGTTCTTCCCTATCGTCCAGTTCGGCAATGATGCTTGCAAAACCGACAATGGAATTGAGCGGAGTACGGATTTCATGACTCATATTGGCCAGGAAAGCAGACTTCAAGCGGTCCAGATGTTCTGCCTTATCCTTGGCGACCCGCAATTCCTCCTCTATCTTTTTCTGATGGTCGATATCCACACTGGTAATGACATGCGCCATCTGCCCGTCCACCCAAGCAAAGGCTGCACTGAACACGCGAAACCAACACTTGTCAAATGGCCGTTGATAATCCCACGAATAGACTTTGGTGGGGTGTCCGTTTTCATCTATCAAATGCCTCTTTGGGCAGAACTCACACTCCCCCGTCTTGTTCGAGTAGAGGGCCTCCCAGCATTTTTTCCCCCAGAAATGCTCGATACCGCCATATGGTTCCACCATAGACCTATTGGCATACAACATATCGTGGGAATCGAAAGAGTTGACGTAAATATCAACGCCCATATTATTCATGATACTGCCTAATGTATTGCTGGCCCTCACTTCCCTTTCCTTATATTCCCTGACCGCAATTTCCTTAGAGAACGAGCCCAGCAAGAGATGAATGATTTGCAACTCCTCTTCCGTGAGATAGGTCTCTTCCTCCCTGCCTGCAAAACCTATGAATCCGATGATTTTACCCTCAGTATCTTCAAAATGCCTGATTAACAAAGAATCCTCACCGTAGAAATCAAGAATGTCAATATCGTCCCATGAAGCATCCGCATTTCTGTTTCCATAGAAAGGTTTATCCCGGGCTTTCATGGCATCGACATGCTCCTTTTTCAACTCTCCCATATCGAAACGAGGTTTCATAGTCCCACCTTCATTTCCAATCGTTTCTTTCAATAAGAAATAACGGAATCCGTCAGTCTGATAGATAAACCCTTTCGTAAAGTCATAGTAGTTGCAGAAATCGGTCAACGATTCAATAACTTTCCTTTTATTGGGTTCATTGCTATTCAACCGTTCTAAAAAATGAAGCAAGAATATGTTTAAGTTCTCTTTGTTTTTGCCCATATAATCTTTTGAAAAGCTTTAAGGCGCTAATATACAACTTTTTAAAGAGAAATAAGTTTCTTTTATATATCCAGGAAGTTTAAAAAACAACCATTCTCCAATAAAACAAAAAAGGCAATAACTTAATTTATTTTACAAGTATCACTAAGACAAAAGCTCTTCATCCGTATTCATACGACGGCATAACATCTAAAGTATACAAAAAGAAGTCTATGGAAGAAGAAAATATCCGAGACAGATTAATAGTCATTTTTTAAGGATAACAGAGTTGCCAATTTATCAAAAACAAAGTTAATTCACACATATATACATATTTGTATAAACGGAGAATAAGTAAAACTTTCCCAAAGATGTTTTTTTCTTCATAAGCGATACAACCTATATACAACGAAATAAAGATTTGCAGTACAAACGGTCTGTTATGAGAGAAATATAGTATCTTTGCAACATCATGTTGCACCGTTTTACTACTTCCATAACCGACATTCCGCTTCCGGAAAGGTTCACCTATCCTTTCTGCTATACTCCGCACCCATTATGTATATTGGCAGCCAAAGAAGTACAAAGCTATCTTACCCGACAAACTGCATGGAAGGACGAACTGCGCCAAGGCAAAATGTTCGGGGTACTGATTGTACAAACCGAGCATGGAGAAACCGGATATTTAGCTGCATTCTCAGGCATATTGGCCGGAAAGAACCTACATCCCTTTTTTGTTCCTCCCGTATATAACTTGCTACAGCCACAAGGCTTTTTCAAGATAGAAGAAGAGAACATCTCTTCCATCAACCGCAACATCCGGCAACTGGAAAATGACAAAGCATATGCCGCCTTATCAGCAGAGCTTGCCCGGACCATTCAGTCAGCAGAAAACATACTGGCAACAGCCAAAGCACAGTTGAAAGAAGCCAAAACAGCCAGAGAACAGCGCAGAAAAGAAAAAGAACTCAATGCGCAGGAAGAAGCCGAACTGATACGGGAAAGCCAGTTCCAAAAGGCAGAATATAAACGCCTGGAACGTTCATGGAAAGCAAGGATTACCACACTGCAAACGCAGACAGAAGACTGGGAAAGACGGATTTCAGCATTGAAGTCTGAACGTAAAACCCGCTCTGCAGCATTGCAGCAAAAGCTATTCGAACAGTTCGGGATGCTGAATTACCGGGGAGAAATCAAGAATCTCTGTGAGATATTCGGGCAGACCGTGCACAAGACACCTCCTGCCGGTGCGGGTGAATGTGCGGCCCCCAAACTGCTGCAACAAGCTTATCTGCACGGATGGAAACCTATTGCCATGGCCGAATTCTGGTGGGGTGATTCCCCCAAGACAGAGATACGCCATCACGGCCACTATTATCCGGCTTGCAAAGGAAAGTGCGAACCTATACTGCAACACATGCTGCAAGGTCTACAAGTAGAGGAAAACCCCATGTTGAAAAGAATGCAGGTACCCTCCAAGAATCTGGAGATTGTTTATGAGGACCCATGGCTTTCGGTCATCAACAAACCGGCAGGAATGCTGTCTGTTCCCGGCAAGGAAGATGCAGTCTCCGTCTATAGCCTGATGCGTGAGCAATATCCCGAAGCTGACAGTCCCCTGACGGTACATCGTCTCGACATGGCCACTTCCGGTTTAATGCTCATTGCCAAGACCAAGCGTGTACACCAGAACCTGCAGGCCCAGTTCAAGAACCGCCTGGTCAGGAAACGTTATGTCGCATTGCTCGAGGGTATTGTCCCAAAGGACAAAGGTACGGTCGACCTCCCGCTTTGCCTGAATCCACTTGACCGCCCACGGCAAATGGTACACACCGAACACGGGAAGCCCGCCATCACCGATTATCAAGTTCTGGAACGTCTGGACGGGAAACGGACCCGTATCGTTTTCTATCCGCGCACGGGAAGAACCCATCAGCTACGTATACATGCAGCACACCCGCTTGGCTTGCACTGCCCCATCATCGGTGATGAACTTTACGGGGAGAAAGCAGACCGGCTTTATCTGCATGCCGAATACTTAGAATTTACCCACCCTATAACGGGAGAAACCGTAAGGATTACCAAAGAAGCCGAATTCTGACTGTCTACTGATTAATAACCAGCAAAGTAATGCAATAAATGATGATACTCCGACCTACCCCACAAGATTATGACGAACTGTTGACCGTCTGGGAAGCCTCTGTCCGCAGCACACACCACTTCCTGGCAGAAAAGGATATACAGTTTTACAAACCGCTGATAAGAGAGCAGTACTTTCTTGCCGTAGAGCTTTACATCATCCGCAACGAAAAAGAAGAAATTGCCGCCTTTATGGGACTGAGCGATGAACTCATCGAGATGTTGTTTGTCCGTCCTGACCAACAAGGTAAGGGATACGGAAAACGGCTCATGGAGTACGCCGTCCACCAAAAACACATCCACAAAGTGGATGTAAACGAGCAGAACGGACAAGCTTGCCGATTTTACCAACATATGGGATTCCAAGTGGCCGGCTGGGACGAAACCGACCCGACGGGAAAGCCTTTCCCTATTCTGCACCTGCAATTACCAACCCCACCACAGATTACTCAGATTGAACACAGATTATAATTTAGCAAACTTATGAAGATACATCACATCGCCATCTGGACCTTCCGACTGGAAGAGATGAAAGAGTTCTACACACGTTACTTCAACGGGAGCAGCAATGAAAAGTACATCAACCCCCAAAAAGGATTCGAATCTTATTTCCTTCACTTCGATGAAGGAACGGATTTGGAACTGATGAGCCGTACGGACATACAGAATACCCCTATTGAGGAAAACAGACTGGGACTGACCCACTTTGCCTTTGCCTTCGACAGCCAGGAAGCTGTCCTCCGACAGACAGAACGGCTACATACAGCGGGATATACCATCGCAGGAGAGCCCCGTACCTCCGGCGACGGATATTTTGAAAGTGTCGTCCTCGACCCGGACGGTAACCGTATAGAATGTGTATTCAGGGCATAGTCTCTCAATCAGAGGAGACAAAGCTTCTCAACAGTTTTATCTCCTCTGCCCAAAGCGATTCATCGGGCGTCTCCAAAATAATAGGTATACCGTCAAAACGCACATCTTGCATAAAGCGCCGGAAGAAATCCATACCTATCAGCCCCTTGCCGATGCTGTCGTGACGGTCTACTCTGGAGCCGAGTGCTTTCTTGGAGTCATTCAGGTGTATACCGCGCAGATAGCCGAAACCTACCGCTGCGTCAAACTCCTCAAACACCTTGTCATACTCATTCACTATATCATAGCCTGCTGTATACGTGTGGCAGGTATCAAGGCAAACTCCAACGCGAGACTTGTCATCCACCCGGTCAATGATATGTCCCAGCTGCCAGAACTCGTTTCCCACATTGCTACCCTGCCCGGCTGTGTTCTCTATGACAGCCACCACATCGTGCGTCTTGCCCAATATAAGATTAATGGATTCAGCGACCTTGTCCAGACACTCTTCCACGGAAATCTTATTCAAATGGCTGCCCGGATGAAAATTCAGTAACTTCAGCCCTAATTGTTCGCAGCGCTGCATCTCATCCAGAAAAGCGGCACGGCTTTTCTGTAACCCTTCTTCTTCGGGATGCCCTAAATTTATCAGATAACTGTCGTGAGGCAGGATATAGCGGGAATCGAAGCCAAGCTTCCCACAATTTTCCTTAAACACCCTGATACTCTCCTCCGTCAGCGGCCTTGCCACCCACTGACGCTGGTTCTTGGTAAACAAGGCAAAAGCATTTGCCCCTATCTCACTGGCATTGACGGGAGCCGCTTCCACTCCCCCACTGGCCGATACATGTGCACCTATAAATTTCATAATCTTATTGTATTTGCTCTTTCATGAATTCCCACTGGCATTTTTTCATGTCCACACACCCATTCTTTCTGAACGTCACGCCCTCTGCCTCCAGCAAAGTCCGCTGTTCCGCCCAGCACGGTACCAGCCTGCCCTGGCTGTTCACTACCCGATGGCAGGGCAGACACATGCCGTCGGGCACATCGTGCATAGCATGTCCCACCATGCGCGAACATTGAGGTCTTCCGACAAGATAGGCTATCTGTCCGTACGTCACCACCCGCCCCGGAGGGATTGCGGCCACTACATTATAAACCTCCTGCTGAAAAGTGTCTTTGTCCATAAAAGTCTGGTTTGGGAAGGCAAAGATATGATAAATTCAGCAGGTATGCGAACAGACGTTACAAGAAAGTGGCTGCGCCGAGCGGATTGTATGTATAGGTGACATTACGGGCACGGATGATTTCGCCCGTCGGGGTAAACAATATCTGATATTTCGTCTGGAGATTTGCCATCCCTACCTCTACCGCCACGATGGACTGCCATTTGGGAAACTGTACCCAAGTGACATTCTGCACCATCCCTCCGGAATATTCACTGGCGGCAAAAGCATTGTAAACGGCAGGGGGCACTTCGTCCATTGTCTCCCAGTCCGTCTGTTGCATTACCCATTGCGCCTGCCCGTCAAACCAGACTTTCGTATCAAAACCGTTCATCAGGAAATCTGCCACATAATAAGATTCATCATGCGACCAGGCAACATCATCTGCCGTAGGATACATTTTCTTCAGTGCAGCCTGTACATCAGCAGGTGCCCAATCGGCAGAAGCCGAGACTGATACCATCAGCATCAAAACCAGAAAAGAGAATTTCAACTTACTCATAACTTCATCAGATTATCATGTTATGAGAAGAACGGCGTATGGCAGATTTTGTTCACCGGCAACTCTCAACCATTCAACAGTTAAAAAGAGATATCCATTGTAATTCAATAGAAAATGACTAACTTCACACCAGAAATTCAGAAATATGATAAGAATACATCCCATATCCGGCAACAAAAAGCAATATCTTGACCTGCTGCTGCTTGCCGACGAACAAGAGTCCATGATTGACCGTTATCTGGAACGGGGAGAGATGTTCATCCTATCCGATAATGATACAGTCAAAGCGTCTTGTGTAATCACCTGCGAGGATAAAGGAATCTACGAAATAAAGAGCATAGCTGTCTATCCGGAATACCAGCGCCAGGGATATGGAAGACAACTGATAGCATTCGTTCTTGAACATTATAAAGACCGGTGCCATACTATGCTTGTCGGCACTGGAGACAGTCCGCTAACCATCCCCTTCTATGAAAGCTGCGGATTTGCATACTCACACCGAGTACCCGATTTCTTTATCGATAATTACGACCACCCCATATTTGAAGGTGGCAAGCAATTGAAAGACATGATTTATCTGAAAAGGATGCTTCAACCAAAATAATATCCTATATTTGCATATCACTTAACTCCACACATTATGGAAGCTAAACTTTGCCAAAGCTGCGGAATGCCCTTGTCATCCGCAGAAGTACTCGGAACCAATGCCGACGGTAGCCTCAACGAGGAATATTGCACCTATTGCTATCAGCACGGTGATTTTGCACAAGACTGTACTATGGACGAAATGATAGAACACTGTGCACAGTTCACCGACGAATTCAACAAGGATTCCGGAATGAATTTCACTAAAGAGGAAGCCATTGCCGGTATGAAAGAATTCTTCCCGACCTTGAAACGCTGGCAGTCCAAACAATAAACATGCCGTCCCGTATCAAGCAGGAAAAACAGACAGTAGAACGGATGGTCCGCCTTTACTGCCGGAAAAAGGAAGGCAACAAGCAATTGTGTCCCCGATGCGAGGAACTGCTGGGGTATGCCCACATTCGTCTTTCACGCTGTCCTTTCGGTGAGAATAAATCCACCTGCAGGCAATGCAGCATTCACTGCTACAAGCCCGAAATGAAAGAACGGATGCGTGAAGTCATGCGGTATGCCGGACCACGGATGCTGTTGTACCATCCCGTGGCGGCACTCCGCCATTTGTGGCAAGAGTATGTCCATCAGTATCTCACCAAACGTTTCGGAGTCCCGCGCCAGGAACAGCACAAACAATAAACCGTATCCTGGTCGTATCCCTCCAACGAGGAGGTGCCGTCCTTAGGTACAATCTCACCTTTGTCAGAGATGTAGACCGGCAAGCGCTCACCTTGTCCGTTCATCACAAAAAATGCCCCCACCTTGCATTGGGGGCATACCATCTTACGCATAATCAATTGAAATAATACAAAAATATAGCCACCCCTTCCAGTGCCTTCTTCTTTTCACCTTGTATTTCGATGGCAAATTTTATTTCCGCCTTTGCCACACCGCGCAGATTCGACAGAGATTGCAAATGGGCAACCAGCCGGATGCTCTGTCCGGACAATACCGCCTGACCGAACTTCATCTTGTCCATACCATAATTAATCATCATCTTCAGGTTGTTCACTTCAATAATCTGGTTCCACAGATATGGCAACATGGACAAGGTGAGATACCCATGTGCAATAGTGCTCTTAAAAGGGCTTTCCACTTTGGCGCGTTCCGTATCGACGTGTATCCACTGATGGTCCAATGTCGCATCAGCAAACAGATTGATACGCTCCTGAGGGAGCTCTACATATTCCGAAACACCGATTTGCTGGCCTACCAGCTTTTCAAAATCCTCGTACGAGTTGATAATCACTTTTTCCATTACTCTCTATTTTATTGATAAATTATAAATTCACACGCTTTATCCACATATCCGCCATTCGTTTATGCCCTGCAGGAGTGGGGTGGATACCGTCCCAAATCCAATAGGTGTCTTGAGAAGCCGGAGCAGTGCCGAGAATTTCATCGAACATCGCATTATAAGGAAGAAATACCGTCTGATAGTCCTTCGCTATCCTCTCTACGATGGCGGCACAGCGACGCACCAGACTATCACGTTCTGCAAAGTCCTCACTCTTACGCATATTGCCGACATTGGCAACAAAAGGAGTGCCCAGCACTATCTTCAATTCCGGATTGGCCTGTAAAGAACGGTCAAGCAAGGAACGGTAACACTTCTCCCATCCTTCAAAATCAAAAGGCTCTTTTTTGTCACCCTGCAGATAGTAATGTACATCGTTTGTCCCCACCAAGACGGAAAGCACATCCGGTTTCATTCCAATGACATCCTCTTCCCAGCGTTTCTCCAAATCCCGGAGAGTGTTTCCACTGATGCCACGGTTAAAAAAAGCATATTCCTTTTCCGGAAAATCTCCTTGATAACGACTTGCACACAAATACATATAGCCGCTACCGTAAATATGGTTCATATCCCAAAGGCTTCGCTCCGCAGTCGGTTTGGGCATCCCGCAGGCATTTCCCCAGTTACCGTCCGTGATAGAATCTCCGATAAACAAGACACGCGGGCCGCTTGCATGGAGTAAGAGTGATATGCAGAAAAAAACTATTACAAAGAGTCCAATACGCTTCATGGCATTTTCTTGTTAGGATGTAAAAATTGCAACAAATATACGTCTTATTCCGGCAAGTACAAAAACTCGGGTATCTTTTTCCCATTCCCCAAAAACATATATAACCCTTATTTTTATTTCCGTTCATCACAGATTAATTTGGAAATAATGTATCTTTGTCAATATCTTAATTGTTGTGACAGAACAAAAACATCACTATTAAAGATTCCGGTATGAATTCTAAATTTGATTATGACTTACTGTCAGCAATGATGACCAATGCCAATATGGGATGGTGGGAAGCTGATTTAAAGACCGAAAGCTACATTTGCTCCGAATATATCTCCCGGTTGCTGGGACTGGATGAGGATGGAACCATCAGCTTTAAAGATTTCAACAAACGTATCCTAAAAGAGGAACAACGGCATACTACCACACATTCCTTCGACGACATCCGACAGACACAAGAGGCCGTATATCTGCTCAATACAACAAAAGGACCAACGTGGATAAGAAGCAAGGTATGCCTACAGAGAACCGACGAAAACGATAATGTCAAAATCTACGGCATTGCCGAAACACAAGACGGTCCCGACATGTCATCGGCATCCCAAGCCTTACAAGAGCGTAACCGTCTCCTCCATAATATTTATAAATATCTTCCGGTAGGAATTGAGCTCTATAACCGAGAGGGAATATTGATAGATATGAATGACAAAGAGCAGGAAATGTTCCATCTCAAACAGAAAGAAGATCTACTTGGAATTAATATTTTCGAGAATCCGATTTTCCCGGAAGAGATGAAAAGCAAGTTAAGAAAACATGAAAATGCAGACTTCACTTTCCGGTATGACTTCTCTAAAATAGGCAATTACTACAAGACACAGAAGAAGACGGGCACCATAGACCTTGTAACCAAAGTCACAAGCCTTTACGACGATAATCACAACCTGACCAACTATCTGCTAATCAACGCAGACAAAACGGAAACGACCGTCGCTTACAACAAAATACAAGAGTTCGAGAGCCACTTTGAGCTTATAGGTGACTATGCCAAAGTGGGATATGCCAATTATGACCTTCTTAATGAGCAAGGCTATGCCCAACGCAGCTGGTACAAGAACTTGGGTGAGAAAACAGAAACACCGTTGTCCGAAATCATCGGAACCTACAATCATCTCCACCCAGACGACCGTACTATCATGCTTGACTTCCTACAGAACGTAAAGAGAGGACTGGCACACAAGCTCAGCCGGGAAGTACGTGTTCTTAAAGAAGACGGTTCTTTCATGTGGACCCACGTCAACATCATTGTAGAACGCTACATGCCTGAACAGAACATCATAGAGATTATCTGCATCAATTACGACATCACCCAATTAAAGCAGACGGAGGCAATGCTGATACAAGCCAAGGAAAAGGCCGAAGAGGCAGACTGGCTGAAATCCGCTTTCCTTGCCAATATGAGCCATGAAATCCGCACGCCGCTAAATGCGATTATCGGTTTCTCCAGCCTGCTGCACTACGTGGAAAACGAGCAGGAAAGGGAACAGTACATCTCTTTGATAAACCACAACAACCAACTGTTGCTCAAACTAATCAACGACGTTCTGGACCTTTCCAAGATAGAGGCCGGACACATAGAGCTCCATTCCGAATGGTTCAATCCGGCAGAACTCATCGAGGAAAGTATTACCGAGTACGAACGGAACGTTCCGGCAGGAGTGAAACTCTTTGCCAGGTATCCGGCAGCCCCCGGCCAGATAGAGCACGACCCGATGCGCATCAAACAGATACTGAACAACTTCATATCGAATGCACTGAAAAACACCGTGCAGGGACATATCGAAGTGTACTACGAAACGGACACAGACGGAATAAGAATCAGTGTTTCCGATACTGGATGCGGTATTCCCCCCGAAAAACTGGGAATGATATTCGAACGGTTCGAAAAGGTGGACTCCTTTGCCCAAGGTGCCGGATTAGGACTCTCCATCTGCAAATCCATCGTTGAGAAAATGAATGGAGTGATTACCGTAGATTCGACAATGGGAGTGGGAAGCACATTCACCGTGGAACTGCCCTGCCGGACAAGACCATCCTGACAACAAACGAAAAACAATGATTTATGACCGCACAGAAAGAATTTACCCTAACCCCTCGCCGGCGTGGCTTTCACCTGGTGACAGAGGAGATTATACGCAACCTTCCACCGCTTCCGTCTGCCGGAATCCTGCATCTGTTCATCAAGCATACAAGCGCAGGCCTCACCATCAACGAGAATGCAGACCCTGACGTACAGACAGATATGGAAGCCATCTTCAACCGCCTCGTAAAAGAACGGGAACCTTATTACCAACATACATGCGAAGGCGATGACGATATGCCCGCCCATGCCAAGGCAACCCTCAGCGGAACCAGCCTCACCATCCCCATCACCAATGGGCGTCTGAACATAGGTATCTGGCAAGGCATCTATCTCTGCGAGTTCCGCAACCGGGGCGGAGGAAGAAGAATTGTAGCAACCGTCATCGGATAATCCCCTATCATCATGCAGAAAGCCATCATCATCGGTGCCACTTCAGGCATCGGACAAGAAGTAGCCAGGATACTTGTACAACAAGGCTGGCATATAGGTATTGCCGGCAGAAGAGAGGAAGCATTGCATGCCCTGCAAGCCACCGCACCCGACCGGATAGTCACGGAACAGCTGGACGTTACGGAAGAGACAGCGACTCTACACCTCCATAACCTGATAAAAAAGCTGGGAGGCATAGACCTGTTTTTCCTCAGTTCCGGCGTGGGACATCAAAACCGGGACTTACAACCGGACATCGAACTGAACACGGCACGTACCAATGTAGAGGGATTTACCCGCATGGTGACTGCCGCCTTCAACTATTTCAAGGAAAAAGGCTCCGGACATATTGCTGTCATCAGTTCCATTGCAGGCACTAAAGGACTGGGCGTTGCACCGGCCTACTCTGCCACCAAACGCTTCCAGAATACCTATATCGAAGCGCTGGCACAACTTGCCCGGATGCAGCATCTTGATATACACTTCACCGACATCCGTCCGGGATTTGTTGCCACCGATTTATTGAAAAGCGGGAAATACCCGATGCTGATGAAAGCAGACCGTGTAGCACAGCACATAATCAAGGCTTTAAGAGAAAAGAGACGGGTAGTTGTCATTGACGGACGCTACCGGGTACTGGTATTTTTTTGGCGTATGATTCCACGATGGCTATGGGAAAGGTTGCCTATAACGAATTGATTTCGTATCTTCACGTCTCCAAACAGAAATAGACATACAGACATGAAGAAAAATTCAAAATATATCGTGCTTACCGCTGCCATTGCACTGTGCGCAGGTTCCAGCCTCCCCTTCCTCGCAGGCAGCAGTACGCTGAATCCCGAACGCGATTCCGTGAAATCCGAAGTTCCCTACTGCGTGACCTCCCCCAGCGTACCGGACAAGATCACTTTTGCCGGACAAGCTATTGACCTGCTTCGCTACGACCACCACGAACGTATGGACCGCGAACTGATGTCCTTCACCTACATGCACTCCACCACCATGCTCATGGTGAAGCGTGCCAACCGCTACTTCCCCGTCATAGAGCCTATACTAAAAGCCAACGGCCTTCCCGATGACTTCAAGTACCTCGCTGTGATAGAAAGCAACCTGAACCCGCTTGCCAAATCGCCTGCGGGTGCCGCCGGCCTATGGCAGTTCATGTCTGCCACCGGACGCGAATTCGGACTGGAGGTGAACAGCAACATTGACGAACGATACCATATCGAGAAAGAGACCAAAGCAGCCTGCAAGTACCTGAAAGATGCTTATCAGAAATACGGGAACTGGCTGTGCGTAGCCGCCGCCTACAATGCCGGGCAAGGACGCATCTCCACACAACTGCAGAAGCAAATGGTGGAGCAGGCTGTCGACTTATGGCTGGTAGAAGAGACTTCGCGCTACATGTTCCGCCTGCTGGCAGCCAAAGCAGTCATCAGCAATCCGCAGCAGTACGGCTTTCTGTTGAAACGGGAACATCTTTATCCGCCCATCCCCTACACGGAAGTGACCGTCACAACGGGCATAGCCAACCTGGCACAGTTTGCCAAAGATAAAGGCATCACCTATGCCCAACTGAAAGATGCCAATCCGTGGCTGCGGGATACCTCGCTGATGAATAAAAGCGGACGTACATACATACTAAAAATACCGACACAAGCCGGAATGCATTACAACCCCAAGAAAACAGTGCCCCACAATAAGAATTGGGTCATCAATTAATAAAAAAGAAAGAGAGGATACGATGATGATGTTAAACTTTGATTTTGTGCTCAGGTTGCTGGTAGCCGGAATACTGGGTGCCATTATCGGACTGGATCGGGAATACCGTGCCAAAGAAGCAGGCTACCGCACCCATTTCCTGGTATCATTGGGAAGTGCGCTCATCATGATTGTATCCCAATATGGTTTTCAGGAAATCATCAAGGAAAGCAGTGTGACGCTGGACCCCAGCCGTGTTGCCGCACAAGTAGTCAGCGGTATCGGATTCATCGGTGCGGGTACCATCATTTTCCAGAAACAGATAGTCAGGGGACTGACAACAGCCGCTGGAATATGGGCTACTGCAGGCATCGGATTGGCAGTAGGTGCAGGAATGTACACCATCAGTATTGCCGCCACCCTGCTGACTCTGGCGGGGCTCGAACTGTTGAGCCTTATTTTCAAAAGCATTGGCATGAAAAGTTCCGTGATAACCTTTTCCACTTCCAGTAAAGAGATACTGCCGCAAGTGTCCCGGCGATTCAACTCCAAAGACTATCTGGTGGTGTCCTACAACCTGGACCGGCAAGTGCAGGGAGAGTACACCAACTATCAAGTGACCATGGTCATCAAATCCAAGAAAAGCTATGATGAGGGATATTTGCTGCAACTGATGCAGGAATTTCCCGAAGTGACAGTGGAGAAAATCGAATAAAGGGAATCACTGCTGTTTTTCCGTCAGATATTTCCAATATCGCACGGGCATGTCCTGCTTGTGCTTCCGGGGATTGAGGCGTTCCTTGATGCAGATTGCCTTAAAATAGGTTTTCCAGAGAGATTGGAAAAGCCGTTCGTCTTTGTCCATCAGACTTTCGTCGAGCATGCCGGTGACAAGATGCCCTTCGCGGCTGTCCTCACCAAAAGTCACTTGGCGCACCTCCTTCAAGTCGTAATAGTATCCATAGGCGCGTTTGATGTCATAAATCAGCCAACGCTGGTCGGAAAAACGGTCCTTGAAATGCTCCGTCACCAGGGGAAGGGCATTCTTCTCGGGCTCGACAGCCGCAAAGAAAGTACCGTCCGCAGCTTTCTGGAAACGGACAAACTGAAGCAGGCGTATACGCTCCCAATCCACCCGCTTCCACATACGGGAGAATTCCAGTACATCAGGGTCGGCAAAGTTCGTCTCAATAGAGCGCGGAGCATCTACTGCCTTGCGGATATAGCGGAAAAGGAGCATGGGAGTTTCCGGCTCCTCGGCCAGCCAGCACTGGGCCAGACAAGCAAGTGCCGTAGACGACAGCTTCTTCTGCAATCCCCGCCAAACACGACCTGCCTTCTCCTCATCGGTCACCACCGTAAACAGCCCGTCGTAAAACAAAGGAAGCGGCTCTCCTTCCAGAAGCAGCGCATCGGGAAAGGTACGGCGGGAATAGGCCTCGAACACGGAAGTCAGCAATCCCTCAAACGTATGGTCATACAGAAAAATATTCATTCCTCAAAATTAAGTACCAACTGTCTCTCATCCACCTTCTTACGGTTAGGCTTGGGCAGCAGCAGACTGCGTACCCCCTGCGGGGTCAGTTCGTTGACCGTGTGCATAGGCAACTCACAGCAGGTAATGAAATACTGTGCCTTCTTCATCACCACCCCTATCTTCTTCAACTGGTAGAAACCTATCTTGGAGAAACGCCGGGAAGCCACTATCAGCCGTGCAGACTTCACGCCGATGCCCGGCACGCGGAGCAACATCTCATAATCCGCCTTGTTCACATCGACCGGAAACTGCTCGGGATGGCGCAAAGCCCAGGACAGCTTGGGGTCAATCTCCAAATCAAGGTCCGGGTAGGCATCATCCACTATTTCCTCCACCTTGAACTGATAAAAACGCATTAACCAATCGGCCTGGTAGAGCCGGTTTTCACGTACCAAAGGGGGCTGCTTCAATGCCGGCAGGCGCTTATCGTAGGTATTGACGGAGATATAGCCCGAATAGTAAACACGCCGCATCGTAGGTCCTTTGTATAGGGCCGACGAAAGATACAGAATATCCTTATCCGTTTCGGCAGTGGCGCCCACTATCATCTGGGTACTTTGTCCGGCAGGAGCAAAACGGGGGGCATGGCGGTGTTTCTTGCGTTCTTCCGAACTTTCCAGCACCCCTTGCTGGATGTAACGCATCGGCGCATATACACTCTTATGGTCTTTCTCCGGCGCAAGCAGTTTCAGATTCTCCTCTTTCGGTATTTCTACATTGACGCTGAGACGGTCGGCATAGAGCCCCGCCTCATTCACCAGTTCGCGGCTGGCGCCGGGAATGCTTTTCAGATGGATATATCCGTTGAAACGATGGATAGTACGGAGGTCCTTGGCGACACGCACCAGACGCTCCATCGTGTAATCGGGATTGCGCACCACCCCACTGCTCAGGAAAAGCCCTTCGATGTAGTTGCGGCGATAAAACTCCATGGTGAGGTCCACAAGCTCGGTCACCGACAGCGTGGCACGCGGCAGGTCGTTGCTGCGGCGGTTGATGCAGTAGGCGCAGTCGTAGATGCAATAATTGGTAAGCATCACTTTGAGCAGGGAAATGCACCGGCCGTCCTCGGCAAAGCTGTGACAGATACCCCAACCGCCCACAGTGTTCCCCAGCATACCCGCCTTGCCGGAGCGCACCGTACCACTGGAGGAACAAGAGACGTCATACTTTGCCGACTCTGCCAGTATCTTCAATTTATTGAGAACGTTTTCATCCATAATACCTGCGTCAAAAGTAGCAATAATACTTTTCAAAAACAAAAAAGACCGCCAGTAGTGGCAGTCTTTCGCAGCATGAAATATGCTTTTTTTCTTACTTCTTAGAAGCTTCCAAAGATGCTTTGCGGAATTCCTTCATAGCTTTTTCGATTTCCAAAGAAGCCTTACGAGCGCGAGTTCCTGCTGCCTTGTTACCGTTTTCCAACTGAGCGTTTGCATCTTTTGAGAAGTCTGCATACAATGCAGCTACTTTTTCAACTAATTCTTTCATAATCCTTTTTAAATTACTTCGTTAATAATGTCTGGCAAAAATACATTCTTTCTTGAAATAAATGCAGAAAAACGATATTTTTTTTGAAATATTCGGTAAAATCGCCGCAAAAAGGGGCTCTTACGCGTTTTTTATCTACTTTTGCAAGCATGAAAACGCTTACTGACACCGAATATATACACGCTCTCATAGCCGAAGGAGAGCACCAACAGCAGGATTTCAAGTTCGAAATATCCGACGCCCGCAAGATAGCCAAAACCCTTTCAGCCTTTGCCAATACAGACGGTGGAAAACTGCTCATCGGAGTGAAAGATAACGGGAAAATTGCCGGTGTCCGTTCGGACGAAGAACAATATATGATAGAAGCGGCTGCCGGACTTTATTGCAGCCCCGAAGTGAACTACACCATGCAGACCTATCTGGTGGAAGGCCGCAGTGTGCTGGTGGTACAAATCGAGGAAAGTGACCGGAAACCGGTATATGCCAAGGACGAAACAGGAAAATACTTGGCTTATCTCCGCATCAAGGATGAAAACATCCTGGCTACTCCCGTCCATCTGCGCGTCTGGCAGCAAAGCGGAAGTCCGAAAGGAGAACTGATAGAATATACCGAACGGGAACAACTGTTGCTCAATCTGCTGGAAGAAAACGACCGCCTTTCACTGAACCGTTACTGCCGCCTGGCGCATCTTTCCCGACGCGCCGCCGAACATCTGCTGGCAAAGTTTGTTCGTTATGACATAGTGGAACCGGTGTTTGAAGGACACAAGTTTCACTTCAGGCTGAAATAGGCAAGGAGATTCCGTCAGGTTTGTCCTGATTTGTCCATGGTGCAAATTGCAGCACACGAGTTCATACCACGTTGATTATCATTAATTTGCAAGGTGTCTATCTCAGTTAACGACAGAGGTAGCCTTGAATAACGACAGAGGCAGCCTAAAGTAACGACAGAGGGCACCTTAGATAACGACAGAGGGCAGCACTTGTTTTGTGTGAGTTTTTTTTACTGCAAATAGATAACTGTATATATACATTATGGGAATAATAAATCTGATAAACGACCTGCTCTGGACCTACATCCTCGTTGCCCTGCTGTTGGGATGCGCCGTATGGTTTACGCTGAGAACCCGCTTTGTACAGTTCCGGATGATAAAGGAAATGGTACGTCTGCTGGGCAACTCGGGCGGGAAAGGCGATGCCAAGGAAAAGCATATCTCATCGTTCCAGGCATTTGCCATCTCCATTGCCAGCCGTGTAGGTACGGGCAATCTTGCAGGGGTTGCCACCGCCATTGCAGTAGGCGGTCCGGGCGCTGTATTCTGGATGTGGGTGATTGCCCTCCTGGGTGCTTCCAGCTCGTTTGTAGAGTCTACACTGGCCCAATTGTATAAGATAAAGGGCAAAGACTCCTTTATCGGCGGCCCGGCCTACTATATGCGTAAGGGACTGAAACAGCCGTGGATGGGGGCACTGTTTGCCGTACTTATCACCATTACCTTCGGATTTGCATTCAACTCGGTACAGAGCAATACACTGTGTGCCGCTTTCGAAAGCGCTTTCGGGTTCGACCATGCCGTTGTGGGAGGCATCATCACCGCACTCACGCTGACAATCATCTTTGGAGGCGTACAGCGCATAGCCAAAGTCAGCAGCATCATCGTCCCCATCATGGCGTTGGGATACATTGCGCTGGCACTTATCATCGTTCTGTTGAACATCAAAGAGCTGCCGGGAGTCCTGGCACTCATTGTCGGCCACGCCTTCGGATGGGAGCAGGCTTTGGGAGGAGGTGTCGGCATGGCGCTGATGCAGGGCATCAAACGCGGGCTGTTCAGCAACGAGGCCGGTATGGGGTCCGCTCCCAATGTGGCGGCAACCGCACACGTCAGCCACCCCGTGAAGCAAGGCTTGATTCAGACGCTGGGAGTATTTACCGATACGCTGATTATATGTACCTGCACCGCTTTCATCATTCTGTTCAGCGGTGCTCCACTGGATGGTTCCACAAACGGCGTACAGCTTACCCAGCATGCACTGACCAACGAGATAGGACCTTCGGGAGCCATCTTCGTTGCGGTAGCCTTGTTCTTCTTCGCATTCAGCAGCATTCTGGGAAATTATTATTACGGAGAAGCCAATGTGCGCTACCTTACCCGCCGTAAATGGGTGCTCAACATCTACCGTATACTGGTAGGCGGCATGGTCATGTTCGGTGCTGTTGCCACCCTCGACCAGGCATGGAGCCTTGCCGACGTCACTATGGGACTCATGGCGCTCTGCAATCTTATCGCCATCAGCCTGCTCGGAAAATACGCTTTCAGGCTGCTTGAAGACTACCGCGCACAGAAAAGCGCCGGTATCAAAGACCCCGTTTTCACCAAGAACCGCCTGAAAGAGGTAGAAAAAGACATAGAGTGCTGGTGATAACCAACTTATTTCGTACTTTTGCAGCCGGAACCGCCGGATGACCCGCGGTCTTGTAATTTGTAATCAGTAATTCGTAATTTGATATGAGTTTATTTGCCAAACTATTCAACAAGAATACCGGAGAAGTATCTTCGAAGAATGTGGAAGACTTCGTGTCACTGACACGCGTCTATTTCCAGTCTGTAATAGCCGCCAACCTGGGCATCACCAATATCCGCTTTGTGCCGGATGTAGCCAACTTCAAGCGTCTGTTCAAAATCCCCACACAGGGAGGCCGCCTGGGACAAGCAGAAAAGGCCGCTTCGCGCAAGATGCTGATGCAGGACTACGGCATCAGTGAAAACTTCTTCAAGGAAATTGACACTTCCGTCAAGAAGCATTGCCGTACGCAGAACGACGTACAAGGTTATCTCTTTATGTATCAAGGCTTCTCCAATGACTTGATGATGCTGATGGGAAACCTGATGCAATGGAAATTCCGCATGCCTTCCATCTTCAAGGGAGCACTGCGCAGCATGACCGAAAAAACCGTACACGACGTCTGTACTAAAACCGTATGGAAAAAGGACGATGTACACAAGACGGCAGCGGCAGTACGCCAGTACAAAGAGCGTCTGGGATATTCGGAACAATGGATGACCGAGTACGTTTACAACGTAGTGATGCTGGCTAAAAAGGAACCGAAACAGAAAGCCAACGAAGAGAAATAAAAGAAAAAGAATTCTAAAGAACTTTAGAAACAAGAAGGCGGGAAAGAAATTTCCCGCTTTTTTTTGTTATTTTTAGCAAATGAAATCATTTTCCCCTCACGGAACACAAGGACGCACCCCGCGTCAACCATCATAAATATTAACTTCAAAAAAACAACCGCTTATGAAACAAAAGAAAATGCTTGCACTCACTCTATCACAACTGGAACAACTTTATCGGCACGAACTCCCTGAATTGGTCAGCATCGCCGTTCAAAGCGACGATGCGGAAGCCTTCAAAGCCAATCTGGCGGAGTACATTGCCGGACATCCGGAAGTGGACAGCGAGGCCGGTAAGCAAATTCGACTCTTGATTGAATTTGACGGGCAGGAAGTACACGAACTCTCCATCGGAGAACAGCTGCCCATATCAACTTTATCAATGCTGCATTCCTTCCTCACGGGACAATGGGAAGAGGAAACGGAGACGGACCTGTTCATCGACTTGTTCCAGCAGTTCAAACGCCTCCACCAGCCAGCCCCCGCCCTCCCCTCCGCACAGAAAATCAAAACCCTGACCGAACGCTGGCCCAGCGGACTGGATGAAGACGTGCAGCATATCCGTGCAAAGAACAAGGAACGCATCCTGCATGCACTGGTGCAGAAGATTGAGCACCGCAAGAACCCTGCTTCCCGCTTCCATTTCGAAGAGGGACTCAGCTACGAGGAGAAGTTCAACCTCGTCAGCGAATGGTGGAATGACTTCCGTTTCCATCTTGCCATGGCCGTCAAAAGCCCTACGGAGCTAAACCGTCTTCTCGGCAACTCCCTTTCTGCCGAAACCATGTACCTGCTCTCAAAAGCCCGCAAGAAGGGAATGCCTTTCTTCGCCACCCCCTATTATCTGTCACTGCTGAACTGCACCGGCAGCGGATACGACGACGAGGCCCTGCGCAGCTATATACTCTATTCACCCCAACTGGTGGAAACCTACGGACAGATACGTGCCTGGGAACGGGAGGATATCGTAGAACCAGGTAAACCCAACGCCGCCGGCTGGCTGCTGCCCGACGGGCATAACATCCACCGCCGTTATCCGGAAGTGGCCATCCTCATCCCCGACACCATGGGACGCGCCTGCGGAGGGCTCTGCGCATCTTGTCAGCGTATGTACGACTTTCAAAGCAAACGGCTCAATTTTGAGTTTGACACCCTGCGTCCCAAGGAGACATGGGAAAAGAAGCTGCGCCGGCTGATGGCCTATTTTGAGGAAGACACGCAACTGCGTGACATTCTCATCACCGGCGGTGACGCACTGATGAGCCAGAACAAGACGCTGGGCAATATTCTGGATGCCGTCTACCGCATGGCAGTCCGCAAGCGGAAAGCCAATCAGGAACGACCCGAAGGAGAAAAGTATGCAGAACTGCAACGCGTACGCCTTGGCTCACGCCTCCCCGCCTACCTGCCCATGCGCATCAATGACGGGCTGGTGGAGATTCTAAGGGAATTCAAGGAAAAGGCGTCTACCATCGGCATCCGCCAGTTCATTATCCAGACACATTTCCAGACCCCGCTCGAAGTCACTCCGGAAGCTGCCGAAGGAATACGCAAACTGCTGGCGGCAGGCTGGCTCATTGACAACCAACTGGTATACAACGTAGCTGCCTCCCGCCGGGGGCATACCACCCGCCTGCGCCAAGTGCTCAATCAGTTGGGAGTGGTTTGCTACTACACCTTCTCCGTGAAAGGTTTTGAAGAAAACAATGCCGTGTTTACCCCCAACAGTCGTTCCGTACAAGAGCAACGGGAAGAAAAGCGCTTCGGGAAGCTGACCAAGGAAGATGCCCATAATCTGTCCGTACTGCTTGGAACCGTCCATGACCCGGCAGCCTGCATCCGGCGTTTCCTGAAAACGCACCACCTGCCTTTCCTCGCCACCGACCGCAGTGTGCTCAACCTGCCCGCCATCGGCAAGAGCATGACCTTCAACATGGTAGGCATCACTCCCGAAGGCAAGCGTATCCTGCGTTTCGACCATGACGGCACCCGGCACCACAGCCCTATAATAGACCGGCTGGGACAAATATATATCGTAGAGAACAAGTCCATAGCCTCCTACCTCCGCCAGCTGCAGGCCATGGGAGAAGACGCCGAAGAATATGCCACCATCTGGAACTATACGGAAGGCAAGACAGAATCCCGGTTCAGCCTCTACGAATATCCTGATTTCCCCTTCCAAATCACCGACAGAATGAGCAATCAGGACATTGCAGGATAGCATATCCAAGATATATTCCGTACTTTTGCAGGCAGAACAATGAAATTGGAAAGTATGGAAATAGAACAACACCCTTTAGAACCCTTCCTTCCCGGCAACGCCCGTCTGCTGATGCTGGGAAGCTTTCCTCCGCAGAAAAAGCGGTGGTCCATGGAGTTTTACTACCCCAACTGGAACAATGACATGTGGAGGATTACCGGATTCCTTTTCTTCAATGACAAGGATTATTTTGTAGACAAAACGAAGAAGGCTTTCTGCAAAGAACGCCTCATCAGTTTCCTGCAGGAAAAGGGTATTGCCTTGTTCGACACAGCCTCTGCCATACGGCGCCTGCAAGACAACGCCTCGGATAAGTTTCTGGAAGTGGTGCAACCCACGGACGTCCCTGCCCTGCTACACCGGATACCGCAATGCAAGGCTATCGTCACCACCGGCGAGAAGGCAACGGACACGCTGTGCACGCAGTTCTCCATCGACAAGCCCAAGGTAGGCGACTTCACAGAGTTTCTTTTCGAAAACCATCCGATGCGCCTCTACCGGATGCCTTCTTCCTCGAGAGCCTACCCGCTGGCACTGGAAAAAAAAGCAGCAGCGTATCGCATTATGTATCAGGACTTACAGATGTTGTAAGCAACTTTCTTTATAAAATAAGTACGTCTGTTACTTGCATATTTGAAAGTTTGCATTACCTTTGCAGCCGCAAACACGGGAGTAGCTCAGTTGGTAGAGCACCGGTCTCCAAAACCGGGTGTCGGGAGTTCGAGCCTCTCCTCCCGTGCATGAACGAATAATGGCTGTAAGCATTGCTTACAGCCACTATTCGTTTTATAAAAGCCTACCGGATATCTATCAACTTATGTGTCTGCAAACTAAGCCTCCACTTAGGATGCTTCATCACACAATCCACCGTTTCGACCGTATTGCTGCAAGAGCAAGGCTGAAGAAAGAAATGCCCGGCGGGCAACTGCTCATAAACAGTAATATCCTGCCCTTCATATACCACCTTCACTTCATTCATACGCGTAATTTCCAGCTTTGCCCCCTGCTTGGGAGAGCAGGTCACCCAGTCTATATTATCCGGCAGCGGACGGGTACCGTTTGTTTCAATGCAGACATATTTTCCCGCCTGGTGCAGACAATCCACAAATTCACGGTCAATCCAAAGGGAGGGTTCTCCGCCGGTCAGTATCACGGTAGCGGCAGGGTATTTACTGACTTCTGTTACGATATCTTCATCGGACATCAGTATGCCGTCCTCATGCTGCGTATCACAGAAGGGGCACTTCAGGTTGCAACCGGAAAAACGGATAAAGACAGCCGGAGTACCCGTATGGTATCCTTCTCCCTGCAAACTGTAGAATATCTCATTAATCTTCCTCATAGACGGCAATGTTTGATTCCGACTCCTGCACCTCTACCTTGAAGCAAGTGGGTATCTGGTCGCATATCCAACGGGCTATGTTCTCGGCTGTGGGATTGAAGGAAAGCACTTCATTAAGATTGTGGTGGTCCAGCTGTTCCTTTACCACCTGCTTGATGTGACTGAAGTCTACCACCATTCCGTCCGCATTCAGCTCTTTGGAACGGCAATAGACAGTGATAATCCAGTTGTGACCGTGCAGATTCTCACACTTACTGCGATAAGAAAGTTTCAGGCTATGGGCAGCCGACACTTCCATGCGTTTGATGACTGTGTACATATTGTTAATACGCTAATTAATATAATAAGTTGCCGCATCTAATGTCACCTCGATGCGACGGCAAAATTACAAAAAACTTAAGATTTATCCATTTACTTCCCTAACTTATTCGTACACACAAAGAGAATTGGCAACCTTACGCTCTGCACTGCCACTCGGGGTATTGGCTATTCCCTTATCCGGCAACGCCCCACTCCACAGCGTAGAAGAACCGCCACCGTCCAGATTCAGCGCATCCTCCCCGCCCAATATACGAATCATATGGGCAAGCTCGGGTATATTGATACCTTCCGCTTTTCCCTTCCGACGTCCGTCAACGACAATAAGCAGGATTTTTCCTTCTCTTGTCAGCGCCACAGCACTGCGGGGATGCTTGGTATTTACAAAATTCCGGTTAGTCCCGGACAAGTCGCACACTTGCCCGTCCTTCAGCATCAAAGGACCGGAAGCCAGCACAGTACCCTTTTTCAAAGTACATGCCTTTTCTTCCTGCTTGCTCCAGGGAATCAGTTCCAGCCTGCCCTTCTTTATGAGCACAGCTCCATTGGACACTGTTGCCAGAACCCCGATAGAGGTAGTATCTATCACCACCCCGTCCTTACGCAGATAGCAGACGGAATTCCCGGCTTTCATATCAAAATAGGAACCATTGATGGCCGCCACCGCACCTGCATGCCGGGCGGCTACACTGGTCTCCTCCTTGGGATTGTGGACGAGCACATCGAAACGGTAGTGCTTCGGGGATATTTCAAAAATGGACACTTCCTGAGGAACTCCATACAAAGAACTGAATACTGCCTTTTTATAAAGCATCCCTTTTTGCAGGGGCTCAGTCTGCCAGTCGGCAGAAACGATGGCAAGAGAGTCGGCAGCAGTCTGCGCCATTGCTGCAAACATACCGCAACAGAGAAACACTGCCAGGAATATTTTCTTTTTCATAAGATGGGATTGGTTTAAATTAATTCATAGCTGCAGATTTGAATCGGCATGTCGAGATTATGCAACACCTTTTCAAGCTGTATACCTTCACGGTTGTCGTACTCGTATCCGAAAGTAGCACGGATACCTTGCAGAATGAACTGCGTGGCACGGTCCAGGGCGATGGGCAAACTGTCGCCTTGCAACAGTGCTCCGGTGATGACACTGGTAAACGTATCCCCCGTTCCGGGATAATGGGCCGGCAGGTAAGGACACGTAACCTTCCAGTAGCGGTTACCGTTCCGGTTATAGGCATACACAGACGTCTTATGCTTATCATCCCGTACGGGCACACTGGTAATAATCACCACTTCGGGACCACAATCGGAAAGCTGGCGAAGGTATGACTTCAACTCTTCATCCGTATTCATCTCCTTATAAGGAATACCCAGCAGATAGAACAGCTCCGTCAGATTGGGAGTAACGACATCGGCCTTGGTGATGAGGTGTTTCATTTCATCAATCATGGACTCGTGGAAATTCGCATAAAGCCGTCCGTTATCACCCAACACCGGGTCTACCACAACCAGACCGTCCGGTCGGCGGAAGTCATCAATAAAGTCAGAAACAATATGTATCTGCCGCGGAGAGCCCAGATAGCCGGTATAAAAGGCATCAAACTGTACTTCCAGCTTCTTCCACTCGGAAATAATCTTCGGCATTTCATCCGTCAGGTCCAGAAAAGAGAACTCCGGATACTGGGTATGGCTCGACAATACGGCTGTAGGCAACGGACACACCTGGAAACCCATAGACGAAAGGATGGGAATGACCACCGTCAGAGACACCCGTCCGACTCCCGACAAGTCGTGGACGGCAACAACCTTCTTTACTTTATTCGCATACATATTATCTATATTATTATTTTTCCTACATTTGCCGCATGAAAACCGTCTACATCATTTTGGGAACAGTTTCTTTGGCACTCGGCATCATCGGCATCTTCCTGCCGTTGCTGCCCACTACGCCTTTCCTGCTGCTCACGGCAGCACTCTATTTCAGAGGCTCACCCAGACTGTACCAATGGTTGCTGAACCACAAATGCCTCGGTCCCTACATCCGCAGCTTCCGCGAGAACAAAGCCATCCCTCTACGTGCCAAAATCATCTCCCTACTGCTGATGTGGGGAACAATGGTTTACTGCATCTTCTTCCTGATTCCACTAACAGAAATAAAGATAGTATTGTTCCTTGTCGCTGTGGGGGTGACTTGGCATATACTGTCATTCAAGACGTTGAGATAAATGAATGTGCTAATGTGGTTAATGTGCTAATGTGGTTAATGTGCTGATGTGCCAATGACCTGCGGTGTGAGAGTCTAATATACACATAGCGCAGCCAATTAGCACATTGGCATATTAGCACATTAATCAAACTCCTCCCAATTTCTCAAAGAATTCTCCCAATCCCTTCCGGGCATCGGCAAGCTTGTCTTCCCAATGTTTCACGGAGTTCTGTCCGATAATATCCGTCACGTACTTCACCGAAATGAAAGGAACATTCTTGGCACGGCATACCAAAGCCTGGGCATAGGCTTCCATATCCACAACATCACCGGCCACATCCGAGAGTTCTGTCAGGAAAGTATCCCCCGTATTACATACACCGCCTACCGGCCAGTGCAAACAATATCCTTTTTGGGACAACAAATCCGTTGAATCAATCTCATACTCCATACCAAGCTCCACCAGCTTCTGCATATCACGGTCCACAAAATGACGGCATACGAAAATATCTCCTACCTGATGACGGATAGCCCCTGCCGTACCTACATTGACCACCAGGTCAGGTTGCGCATGGTTTATCGCTTCAGAAAGATAAAAGGCCGATTTCACCTTTCCCACTCCGGTACGGAGATAGCCAATCTGCACCTCTTCCTCCCCTATCAGTCCGGGAAATTTCAATTCAGTAAATTCGCCTTGTACGGCATAAGTAACCAAGATTCTCATATCAATTCATTGTTTTTAATCAGACACTGCCATTTTCCATCAATCCCATCAAATTCTCAGGAAAATCATAATTTTCCCACCAGATAAGATTTCAACGCCTCTATATATTCTTCAAAGGCATCCACTCCCTGCGGAGTAATCCTACAAAGTGTACAAGGCATTTTTCCTTTAAAAGTTTTTGTTATCTCCACATAACCCGCCTTGCTGAGCTTATCCAACTGCACACTGAGGTTTCCTGCCGTAGCTTTCGTTTGTTGACGGATATAGACAAAATCCGCTTCCTCGACACTGATGAGCAACGACATCACCGCAAGCCGCAGTTCACTGTGAAGCAAAGGGTTCAGTTCTTTAAACATATCAAATTTTATTCTTCCGTTTACTTTTCAACAATGCATAGAGAGATATTCCTACCAAAAGAAGGTGATACAATCCCAAATAAAACCCTGCATCGGTTGCAAAATTGCCCATGTTATAACAGCCAATGATAAACCCCACCAACGCCGTTACCCGCAGCAAAGTTAAATCAATATTTTCTTTACTCAATAGAAGCAGGACCAGAAAAACCGGAGTCATCGGACAAAATGCCATCGCCGAGCCTCCGGCAAACAGATGTATCGGGCTGAAATCGGGTTCTGCGCCACGCATCATGTCCATAGGCCACCATAGGCAAAAGAGTGCCACGGGTATCAGCCATGCTGTCCTTCGGTTCAGATTGCCGAAGGTCAGCATGCTGCTCCCCCGCCAGGCTTCCCTCATCCAAAGCAGGGCAACCAAGAGCATCATCACCACATTGACCGTCACCATGCTGAAACCAGATTTATCTGTTACTGCCACATTCTGTACAATGGCATACAGCACATAGCAACCTCCCACATAAAACATAAACCAGCGCGACATCGTCACGCGCCAAAGCACAAGCAGCATCAGCATGACAAGGGAAACAATCTGAAAAGTCCACGCATAAGGATACATCCCTTGTATAAGTGCATGGCTCAAGGTATAAATTATCAGATCACCGATGTTCTCCCACCGAAATCCTTTAGTAGCAATCGGCAATAGAATAAATTGCAAAACAATTATACACACAATAAACTTTCGGGAAAGCAGGAATTTGTCTAAAGCACTGTTTCGTGTCATCATACTTCACCCCACTCTCCGTTTCGATTTTCTTTCCGCGCCTTATAATTCAGTATATGCCCGGGAATAATCAGCGAAAATACCAGTACACCGACAAACCAAAGCAGGGATGAGAGGAAAGGCACTTCTCCCCAAGTATACAACAAATTCTTCAGCCCCCATAAAAAGCCAAACAGCGGGAAGATAAAAAACGTAGTATAGCGAATGATGCAGCCCGTAATGATGCTGCCCAACGAGAAGAAGATGGCACACAAAGGCAGAATAGTTTCGTAACGTCCGGCATCCGTTGCCGCCAGCACCCCCATCATACATACCATCCCGAACACCCCCCACACCCGCTCCAGTATCTTGTCAAGATAAAACTTCACAGGTTTTTGCCGCTTACGCAATAAGAGGAACATCAACAGATACCCCACAACCGGAATCCCCCAGAATCCCCACATCCAGACAGGATTACCCGTAAACGTGACACCTGCCCATACGGCCAAAGTCACCAACACACCTACATATCCCCACACTAAAAAACTATTTCCGCTACCCGTATCCAGGTTGCGACGCGTATTGCGTATCATTCGAGCGATAAGTTCCAAACTCTCTTTCTCGTTCAATTCTTTATCTTTCATAATTATACCATATGATTACTTCTTCATTCCCTTTCGGACATCCACCAACGGCACAACCACCGTCTCCGTATTTTCTTTTACCTCCCAATCGACAATGGCACAATACTCCATCGGTACTCCGTCCTCTCTGTCGAGCTGGTAATTACCGTTTTCATCGTGATAGACGTAAATCTTGCACTTGCCCGCAGGCACATCCTTCAGCTCCAGCACGACATCGCTCACAGCGGCATCCACCATATTATATTGCCCCTTGTCGGTAGCCGCCATCAGCTTCCCCTTGGCAGAAGGAACATTCGTCACTTTCAGCGTCAGAACACTCTGCGCCGACACACCCACTACAAACATACTAAAAAGAACGATTACCATACCTTTATAACCCATTGTTTTCATAATCACACTTCATTTTAAAGTTACACACATATTAATAAAAACACTTTTTAGGTTCGAACTCCAATGCAAATATAATTAGTTTATTTTATAAACCAAACTATTATATAAATTATTTTATTTATTTCTTTGCATCCTCCTTTACTGTAGGTTATTCCAATCATTCCCAAGCAGTAGTTCCGAAAACAGCAAAAAGTAATTCCTGCCTTACTAACTATTAATCGTCCGATAACCGTTTTATTATCGTCCGACATATGTCTAATTATCGTCCGACAGTTGTTGGACGATAATTCAACAACTGTCGGACGATTAATAGTTAGCAACAGAAATACTAAGCGTTTGAAAAGAAAGGAAGAGAATCCTTGCAGAAAACCAATAGTCCCACACCTATCCACATATCCTATCTTTTGATAAACAGTCCACCCCTTTTCAATCCCCCGAAACCAAGCTTTCATAGGCCATTTCGGTTATTTCGGCACTTCTACAACACATTTTCTCCGAAAAGTTTTTGTAATCTCCAAGTAAATTGTATTTTTGTGTACAATTTTGGTGTAGTGATGACAGACGAAGAAAAGAAGCTATTAAGTACCTTTGAAGCCAGACTGCGGCATTTAATCTATCTGCACGATGAATTAAAACGCGAAAATGCTGAGCTAAAGCAACTTCTTGAAGCCAAAGAGGAGGAATACGGGAAGGTACAAGCTGAATACCGGGAACTGGAACTTAACTACACGAACCTAAAAACAGCTACGACAATCAGCCTTAACGGCAGCGACGTGAAAGAGACGAAACTGCGATTGTCCAAATTAGTGCGTGAAGTCGATAAATGCATCGCTTTGTTGAATGAATAAAGAGAAGAGGATGTATGAACGATAAGATAAAGATAAACCTGCAGATGGCAGGAGCCTCCTACCCTCTCACAATCAACCGTGAGGACGAGGAAATGGTAAGAGAAGCCGCCAAGCAGGTAGATATCAGGCTCAATGCGTATCGGGAGCATTATCTGAATGTATCTCTAGAGAGAATTATAGCCATGGTGGCCTATCAGTTCGCTTTAGAAAACCTTCAGTTGAAGGATCGTAATGATACTGAACCCTATACCACCAAAATAAAGGAACTGACAGAGGTATTGGAGACCTATTTCAAGGAACAATAAGCTGCAATCCCTCCGTCGGGTCGGTAAAAGAGAGAAATTCGCGCACTGTACAAAAGTTTGCCCTTCATCAAAGCAAGCTTTTATGCAGTGCTTTTTTATTTATACACTAAAAACAAATTAATAAAATGACAGTAGTTACAATAGTATTATCCATTGCCTGCTTCATTGTCGGAGGGTTTGCCTCGTACTTGTTCTTCAAGCACGGGCTGAAAAACAAATACGACGGTATCCTGAGAGATGCGGAAGCGGAAGCGGAAGTGATTAAGAAAAATAAGTTGCTGGAAGTAAAGGAAAAATTCCTGAACAAGAAGGCAGACTTGGAAAAAGAAGTGGCCCAACGTAACCAAAAGATACAGCAGGCAGAAAACAAGCTGAAACAACGTGAATTGGTACTGAACCAACGCCAGGAAGAAATCCAGCGCAAGAAGATGGAAGCAGAAGCCGTGAAAGAAAATCTGGAAGCCCAACTGTCCATCGTAGACAAGAAGAAAGAAGAACTGGAGCACATGCAGCGCCAGGAAATAGAAAAGCTGGAAGCCATTTCCGGACTTTCTGCCGAAGAAGCCAAAGAGCGCATGGTAGAATCCCTAAAGGAAGAAGCCAAAACGCAGGCCCAGTCCTACATTAACGACATCATGGACGACGCCAAGCTGACGGCAAGCAAAGAGGCCAAGCGCATCGTGATACAGAGCATCCAGCGCGTGGCTACGGAAACAGCCATTGAAAACTCGGTAACTGTATTCCACATCGAATCAGATGAAATCAAGGGACGTATCATCGGTCGCGAAGGCCGCAACATCCGCGCCCTGGAAGCTGCCACCGGTGTGGAAATTGTGGTAGACGATACTCCGGAAGCTATCGTATTGTCAGCTTTCGACCCGGTTCGCCGTGAGATTGCACGCCTGGCATTGCACCAGTTGGTGACAGACGGACGTATCCACCCGGCACGCATCGAAGAGGTAGTTGCCAAAGTACGCAAGCAGGTAGAAGAGGAAATCATCGAAACCGGTAAACGTACTACTATCGACCTGGGCATCCACGGTCTGCATCCGGAACTTATCCGCATTATCGGTAAGATGAAATACCGTTCTTCATACGGCCAGAACCTTTTGCAGCATGCACGCGAGACAGCCAATCTTTGCGCTGTGATGGCATCAGAGCTGGGACTCAACCCGAAGAAAGCAAAACGTGCCGGACTGCTGCATGATATAGGTAAGGTACCCGATGAGGAACCGGAATTGCCGCATGCACTCTATGGTATGAAGCTGGCAGAAAAGTTCAAGGAAAAGCCAGACATCTGCAACGCCATCGGTGCCCACCACGACGAAGTGGAAATGACCAGCCTGCTGGCCCCAATCGTACAAGTATGCGATGCCATTTCAGGAGCACGCCCGGGAGCACGCCGCGAAATTGTAGAAGCATACATCAAGCGCCTGAACGACCTTGAGCAACTGGCCATGTCCTATCCGGGAGTGACAAAGACATATGCCATCCAGGCAGGCCGTGAGTTGCGTGTCATTGTCGGTGCAGACAAGATTGACGACAAGCAGACGGAGAACCTTTCCGGTGAAATCGCCAAGAAGATTCAGGACGAAATGACTTATCCGGGTCAGGTGAAGATTACCGTTATCCGTGAGACACGTGCGGTGAGCTACGCAAAGTAACATCAGAAAAGAAAATAAATGCAGAAAAGGGTGAATTCGTATTCACCCTTTTCTTATTTTTGCACCACAACCATAACTTTACAAAATGAAAGATTATCAGTTTGAAGTTTGTGCCAACTCCGTAGAGAGTTGTATTGCCGCACAAGCCGGCGGAGCAGACCGGGTGGAACTATGCGCAGGCATCCCCGAGGGAGGGACAACCCCCTCATACGGCGATATCCTCATCGCACGGGAAGTATTGCAGCAGACCAAATTGCATATCATTGTCCGTCCCCGTGGAGGAGACTTCCTTTACTCCTCCACCGAACAGCGCATCATGCTGAAAGACATAGAGAATGCCCGCCGCCTAGGCGCTGACGGAGTCGTGTTCGGTTGCCTGACGGCAGAAGGAGATGTAGACATTCCATTGATGGAGCAGCTTATGAAAGCCTCACAAGGGATGTCCGTCACCTTCCACCGTGCTTTCGATGTATGCAGAAATCCACAAAAAGCAATAGAAGATATTATCGCATTAGGATGCAACCGCATCCTAACTTCCGGACAGCAATCTACAGCAGAGCAAGGCATTCCCCTTTTGAAAGAGCTCCAACAACAAGCATCAGGCCGAATCATTCTATTGGCAGGCTGTGGGGTGAATGAAGCCAACATAGCCCACATTGCCCGAGAAACCGGTATCCGCGAGTTTCATTTCTCCGCCAGGGAAAATATCGAAAGCTCCATGCTCTATCACAATTCCGCCGTCTCTATGGGAGGAACGGTACATATTGATGAATACACACACACCATCACTACTGCGGAGCGGGTAAAGCGTACAATCGGAGCATTAAAAGCCTCTCCCCTAGCCCCTCCCCCGTAGGGAGGGGGACAGAGATAGTCCTACAAAATACAAACACTTCAAAACTCCCCTCCCTACGGGGGAGGGGTCGGGGGAGAGGCCTATAAAAAAAGGATGTACTTTTCAGCACATCCTTTTTTATATCATAGGATAAATATTATTTCTTCACCGGAGAAGAGTATCTTGCATTCAGACCATCCAGAATCTCACGGGTGATGTTGTAGACACTGTCTGCATAGAGCAGGTTGTCAAAACCCGTATTGCTGATAATCATGCTGTAACCTTTTGTCTTATTGTACTCCTTCAGGAAAGCATTGATAGAATCACGCAGTTGCAGGCTGTTCTTTTCATTCTCACTCATCAGCTCAGACTGCAGCTTGTTGCTCAGGTTCTGCAAATCCTGCTCCAACTTTGCAATGCGGTTGTATTCCTGCTGTGCTCTCTCCTGAGAAAGATAAGCGTTGTTCTGATACTTTGTCTGGAATTCCTGCTTCTGCTTCTCCAGTTCGCTGGCTTTCTGGTTCAATGTCAGACGGACATTCTCGCCCTTCTTCACCATAGCCTCATTCAAGTCTATGCAATAGTTGTATTTTGCCAAAAGCGTATCTATTTCAACATAAGCAATTTTCATTTCCGATAATCCGCCGGCTTGTGCAGGAGCGCTTGTCGTCTGTTTATCAGTATTGCCGGCACATTGAGCAAATAAAACGATCAGTGCGAGAGCTGCCAGACCGTTCATGAGGTAGTTTAATCTCTTCATAATTGATAAATATTGTTTTTTAAAATTAGTTCATACTATCGTTTAAGGCTTTTTCCAGTTCATCAATGGAAAAACGGGACTTGCGTTGCGCTTCCCTATCCTGCGACTGCACGCAACCGATACCTCTATCGCGCATTGCCTTATTGCCACTGACATGCCCGTTAGGGAATCTCCCGCCTTTCACAAAAAAGACCTTCACACCCAATAAAACAATGCAAATAGCAACTATTAACAGAGTTATCAATATTGTATCAAGCATTTCCATTAATTTTGTTACATGAAAATAGTGTTTTTACTATTTTTGTGGGTGCAAATATAGGGCTTTGGTTGGACTAACTCGCCTTTTTTACTCTAAAAAAAGAGAAAGGGGAATAAAATAGTCAATCAATTTAACCATATTTAGCAATAAGTGGTTAATTTAATGGAGAATTGATATTTGACAATTGATAATGAAGGCTGCATAAACACATGTAAGGCAGCCGCTAATTCAGATAATTATGGAAAAAAAAGACTTGAAACCGGCTGGTGTATTTCACTATTTTGAGGAAATCTGCCAAGTGCCGCGCCCTTCGAAGAAGGAAGAGAAAATCATTGCTTACTTAAAAGCATTCGGAGAAAAACATAAGTTGGAAACGAAGGTGGACGAAGCCGGAAACGTTCTGATAAAGAAACCCGCTACTCCGGGTATGGAAAACCGCAAGACTGTCGTACTTCAATCGCACATCGACATGGTATGTGAAAAGAACAACGACGTGAAGCACGACTTCCTGACCGACCCTATCGAAACCGAAATTGACGGTGAATGGCTGAAAGCCAAAGGTACAACCTTGGGAGCCGACAACGGCATCGGTGTAGCCACCGAACTGGCTATCCTTGCCGACGACAGCATCGAGCACGGTCCTATCGAATGCCTCTTCACCGTGGACGAGGAGACCGGACTGACCGGTGCCTTTGCATTGAAAGAAGGCTTCATGAACGGAGACATTCTGCTGAACCTCGATTCCGAGGATGAAGGCGAGCTCTTCATCGGCTGTGCAGGAGGTATAGATTCCGTTGCCGAATTCACCTACCGGGAAGTGGACGTACCGACAGGGTATTTCTGCTGCAAAGTGCAGGTAAAGGGGCTGAAAGGCGGACACTCCGGCGGCGACATACACCTGGGGCGCGGCAATGCCAACAAACTGCTGAACCGCTTCCTGAGCCAGGCATCCCAGAAGTACGACATGTACCTTTGCGAAATAGACGGTGGTAACCTGCGCAACGCCATTGCCCGCGAAGCACACGCGGTAATTGCCATACCCGATGCCGACAAGCATGCCCTGCGCACAGACTTGAATGTCTTTGCCGCCGAAGTGGAGGCAGAATATGCCGTCGTTGACCCGGACCTCCAATTCGTACTCGAATCGGAAGCAGCCCGTCCCAAAGCCATTGACAAAGATACCGCCAAGCGCTTGCTGCAAACCATCTATGCCGCACCTCACGGTGTGTATGCCATGAGCCAAGACATTCCGGGGCTGGTGGAAACCTCCACCAATCTGGCCTCCGTAAAGATGAAATCCGGCCATATCATCCGCATCGAGACCAGCCAGCGCAGCTCTACCGCCTCCTCCAAACAAGACATTGCCAATATGGTGCGTACTGTATTCGAAATGGGTGGAGCAGCCGTATCCTTCGGCGACGGGTATCCGGGCTGGAAGCCCAACCCGCATTCAGAAATCCTGGAAGTGGCTGTTGAGTCCTACAAACGTTTGTTCGGTGTAGATGCCAAGGTAAAAGCTATCCATGCAGGTCTGGAATGCGGACTGTTCCTTGACAAATACCCGGCACTGGACATGATTTCCTTCGGACCTACCCTGCAGGGTGTGCACTCTCCCGACGAACGGATGCTGATTCCTACCGTACAGAAGTTCTGGGACCATCTGCTGGATATACTGAAGCACATTCCGGTGAAATAAATATCCCGCGTTCCTTAAAGGGGAACGGGAATCGTTTGTATGAACGTTATCCATAAGATAGGAGTTATACTCTTCCTTCTCTGCCCGTACATCAGTCTGTACGGGCAAGAAGGAAAAGATACCCTCACGTTTCGGATAGTAAGCTACAATGTAGAAAACCTATTCGACTCCCGACATGACACACTAAAGAATGACTACGAGTTCCTGCCGGATGCCACCCGGCATTGGAATTACTCTAAATACAGAAAGAAACTGGATAATATAGCCCGCGTCATCATCGCCACCGGAGGATGGACGCCGTCCGCCCTTGTTGCCTTGTGTGAGGTGGAGAATGACAGTGTGATGCGCGACCTTACCCGCTACTCTGCCTTGCGCGAAGCAGACTACCGGTATGTGATGACACAATCTCCCGACGAACGCGGCATCGACGTAGCGCTGTTGTATCAACGTAATCTTTTCAAACTGCTTTCCTATCAGAGCCTCCCCGTAGACAAGCCCCGGAAGAATAGCCGTCCCACACGGGACATTCTTCACGTCAGCGGATTGTTGCTGAACCGGGATACGCTTGATGTACTGGTAGCTCACTTCCCATCCCGTTCGGGAGGGGCAAGAGAGTCTGAACCTTACCGGCTACTGGCTGCCCGAAAGGTGAAGCATGCCATAGACAGCCTATACACGATACGCCGACATCCGCAAATTGTCCTTTTAGGGGATTTCAACGATTATCCGGAGAATAAATCGGTAAAGGAGGTGTTGGAGGCAGCAGCACCGTCAACATTGCAAGACTCTCTACATCCACAAAAACTTTACCATCTACTGGCAAGAAAAACCAAGACACGCAAGCACTTCGGCAGCTACAAGTATCAAGGAGAATGGGGACTGCTGGACCACATCATCGTATCGGGTACGCTGCTGCAAGAACACGCACCGCTATATACAGAGGAAGCGAAGGCAGACGTATTCTGCCTGCCCTTCCTACTGACAAGAGACAAGAAATACGGAGGGCAGCAACCCTTCCGCACCTACTACGGGATGAAGTATCAAGGAGGATACAGCGACCACTTGCCTGTATATGCGGAGTTCCGGTTGATATATTAGTCGGAATACTGATACAGTTTCAAGTCAAACTTCTGTACCATCACCAGCAAGTGGTCGAAGATGTCGGACTGAATGCGCTCGTACTCTTTCCATACCTTGTTGCGAGAGAAGAAATATACCTGGATGGGTACCCCATACGTCGTGGGTTCCTTCTGGCTGATAATCAAGTCCATCTCCTGGTTCACCACCGGCAGGCTGCACAAATAGCGTTCGATGTAGATACGATAGAGCTGCGCATTGGTTGGCACCTCTCCTTCTGCAGGCTGATAGTCGGCCATCAAGGGGACTTCCTTGCGGATATTATCCAGCATTTCCGGAGTGCAGAACTTCAAGGTAGTCATATCCAGAAAGATATTCTTGTTTACCCGTCGCCCGCCACTTTCCTGCATGCCGCGCCAGTTCTGGAAGGAGTTGTTCACCAGGGTATACGGCGGTACGGTCGAGATGGTTTCGTCCCAGTTGCGTATCTTGACCGTGTTCAGCGTAATCTCCTCTACAACTCCATTGGCAACGCCACCCGGCAGTGCTATCCAGTCCCCTATCCGCAACATGTCGTTGGCAGAGAGCTGCACGCCGGCCACAAACCCCAGAATGCTGTCCTTAAATACCAGCATCAGTACAGCTGCAGATGCGCCCAGACCGGCAAACAAGGTCATAGGAGACTTGCCTATCAGCACTGAAACCACTATGATACCTCCGATAAAAAACAGCAGCACTTGCAATACCTGCACGAAGCCTTTCAGCGGACGGTTCTTCTGCTTGTCCTTCATGTTATAAACATCGAGCAGTACCAGCAACAAGCCGTTAATAGTAAGCAGCACCGCCACAATGATATAGACAGCACACACCTTTTGTGAGAACTCAAGCATCTCCTTTCCACGCACAAAGGCCATGGGCAGCAGGTAGTAGATGAGGATTCCCGGCAGAATATGTATCAAATGGTGTATCACCCTGCGTTTCATCAGCAACGTATTCCACTGATGGGGAGAGCGTCGGGTATAATGCTTCATACCGCCAACGAAGATTGCCTGGCACAAATAGTCCAGCCCTATCGAAAGCCCCACCATCAGCAGTGCAATAATCGTCTCGTCAAACATATCGGCAAACTTCGGGTCTATCCCCCAACCTATCAAGATTTTATTCATCCATCCTCCTAAACTCATCATAAGCTCTCTTTTTTTTGAAATGTCTTGTTTGTATAACAATCCAAAGATAAAGATGTTTTCAGAGAACGGCAAGCATATACCCTTTTTTCATCAACGACTCAATCCTCACGCTCGGGTCGTTTTTTAGCGACCGCCGCAGATAGGACATCTGTACATTCAAGGCAAGGGAGTTGGCATACGAGGCAGTGCCCCACACAGCATCCAGCAACGTATCGCGACTGACAGTCTTATTCACATTCAGCGCAAGCAAGCGAAGGATATCGGCTTGACGGGAAGTAATCAGCACCTTACTATTTCCCGTACGAATCTCGTTCGTACTGTAATTGAATACGGAATGGCCGAAAGCATACATCTCATCCTCTGCCACGCCGGACAACTGCGAAGTGAAACGCTCGCGGATACGCGCCGTAAGCTCTTCCGGATAGAAAGGTTTGGCAAGATAATCGTTCGCCTTCAGTTGGAATCCTTGCAGGCGGTCAGCCTTGTCGCTGCGGTCGGAAAGAAAAAAGATGAGGACATGCTTGTCCGCCTCCCGGATTCGTTTTGCCACTTCAAAGCCATTGAGCCCGGGCATATTGATGTCAAGCAAGACAAGGTCCGGTTTGACAAGAGGAAACTGGTCGAGGGCGATAAGACCATTTCCGGCATAGGTCACTTCATAACCCTCTTTCTCCAGGAAGCGTTTCAGAAGCATGGAATACTTCAGGTCATCGTCAGCAAAAAGAATTTTCAGTGGTTTCATGAGTTGCTATTTATATTCTCAATATCCATCTGTGCAGATTATTGTGGAATGGTTATTTCCACCGTCGTCCCCCTCCCAATCTGACTGGTCAGAAAGACGGTTCCCCTATGAGCCTCAACCAACAACTTGACATAACTCAACCCCAAACCGATGCCCGGCAAGGAACGGTCAGGCAAGTTGCTGCTACGGTAAAACTTATCGAATACCCGTCCCTGCTCGGAAACAGGGATACCAATGCCGTCATCGGAAACTTTCAATGTGAGCTCGTGGCCATGCAGGCGGCATTCTACCCGGATACTGACGGAGCTTCCCGAATATTTCACAGCATTTTCCATCAGATTACTGATGATATTTGCCATGTGCACGGGGTCGGCCGTAACCAGCAGGTTGTCCGTGAAATGTGTCTCGAAAGACACTTGTTTTCCCTCAGGAGCATGCTGCAGGCGTATCAACTTCTCCACAACCGGTTTCAAATCGAAAGTACTGAGGGAAAGTTGTGTCTGCTCATCGTCAGCACGGGTCATGTCGCGCAGCTTCCGGAGGTAGGCGGAAAGGTTGTCCAGCTCGGAAACAGAATCACGCACCACTTCATCCATGGCCTGCTCGTCGGTACGCATTGTTTTGTCATTGAGAAAAGAGACGCACATCTTCAAGGCCTGCACGGGACGTTTCAACTCGTGTATCATGGTGTTGACAAAGCTTTTCCGCAACTCGTCCACACGGTGCTGCTTCAAAATGGTCTTTATCTGGAACAGCAGACAGACAGCCAGCAGAAGAATCAATACCAAGCTGCCCAGAAGTTGCCAGCCCATACGGAGCAAAAGAGTATGCGGCATCACCTGCACATCCACTTGTACCAACTCCCGCTTCAGCGGATTGTAAGGATAAACCAGACGGATGACCGGATGCAAATCACTCCCCAGCCGTTCTACGGTTTCCACCCATTGATAGAGGCTGTCGCGCGGCGTGACTAGTCCGGTAGTGAAAGACATGCCGTCCAGTTTAGTCGCCAGCACCGAATCGAAGCGCTGCAACGTAAAAGGGACATCTATCTGCAACTGATAAGCAACTATCGCCTCGCTGAAGCTCATGTTGAAAAGCAGCTTGTCTTCGCCATGTATCACAATCTTGTCCTTATAGACAATACTATCCTTCATTGCCGTGGATAGAACGGATTTATCTGCCATGGCCCCCACCACAAACGTACGCGTATAGCGCTCTTTGAGCTTGTTGGTCAATGAATCCCTATCCGTATGCATGTCCACATTGGTGTTGAAAAAGGATATATTAGGCTTGTTGAACACTTTCTTCGGCTGTTCACGCCGGATAGAGTCGTTCACTGCCACGGCATCCATGACAAGGCGGTGTATCTCTTCTTCATATTCCTCATTCTTATACTGATACTGGTTCCACAACCAATATCCCTGCCCTGCTACAAGCAGCAGCATGGAGATCAGTGACAATGCCCATACTATTCTGATTCGTTTTTCCATCTCAGAGTCTGTTCTTCTTTTATACTATACAAAGGTAAGGGTTTCCTCCAATCAGAGGTACGCGCGAGGCGGTTATTCTCATTTGAGTAACATTTCAGTAATAACTTTCTCACTCCGGAAAGACAAATTCTGCATAGATTTGCGACGACAGGACACATGACACGTCCTCGAAACAGTAATTTCTAACAACGAAAAAGTATGAAAAAGCAGATTCTACTCACCGCCATGCTGTTGATAACCGCCGCAACCGCCTGCGCACAGTTCAACATCAAAATCGGCTCCGGCAAGACGTTCAGAAAAGATACCATAGACCAGGCTGTACTCATGGTGCAGTATGAAGTGGACGGCTGTACGGACACACTGTCGGAAGAGCGTTTCCAGGAAACCATGATGTTGGAAATCGGCAAGAAATGCTCCAAGTTCTACAGTTACACAAAGTATGTGGGCGACTCGGTATTTGCTGCCGACATTGCCAATAACGCCTCGCAAGAAACGATGATTGAACACGCCAAACAGTTCAGAAAAAGCAAGCTGAACGAACAGACCTACAAGAGATACCCCGTAGGCAAAGTGACCACACTGGATGAAATTGCCGGAGACATCAACAGACTCCGGTGCGAGGAACCGGAAGAGCGTCCACAGTGGACGCTGCAGACAGACACGGCAACCATCCTCTCGTATCTCTGCCAAAAAGCAGAATGCGTGTTTAAGGGACGCAGATGGATTGTCTGGTACAGTCCGGAGATTTCCTCCAGCGAAGGGCCGTGGAAGCTGTTCGGACTGCCCGGACTGATACTGAAAGCAGAAGACAACAGGGGGCATTATCTCTTTACCTGCACCGGTATGGAGCAATGCCATTCCTACCGACCTATCCTCTTCAACGGAAAAGATTATGAACCCGTAAACCGCAAGGCGTACAACAAAATCCACGAAAGATATTATGCCGACCCGGTAGGATTCATTATGGGCAACACGCCCAACGTACGTATCACCATACGCGACGACCAGGGCAATGAAGCCAGGAAGCCGAAGAATATAGCCCACAATCCGCTGGAACTTGACTGATTCATCCCATCGAACTCCAATGGATATACACTTCAAGAAACTCTTGCTGCCAATCCTTGCCTTGTTTGCAATGACAGCGCATGCACAGTCTCTCAGTGGCTTGGTAACGGACGAAGAAACCGGACAACCGCTGGAAGCCGTAATGATTAGTGTGCTGCGAAACGGCACCATGATAGATTACGCCCTGACCGATGCCCGGGGGAGATATTCCCTGCCATGGAAATACAACGGCAGCCTGCAAGTCAGCGTATCACTGCTGGGCTATAGATGGGAAATACGCAACATATCGGCAGCAGGAACACTCCATATTCGTCTGCATCCCGAAGCCATTGCACTGAAAGAAGTCCAAATACGTCCCGGCCGCATTCATGGCAGGAAAGATACCGTAAGGTATAATCTGGCAGAGTTTGCCTCTTCCAAGGACGTACACATCAAGGATGTTCTGAAAAAACTCCCCGGTGTGGATATTGACGACAACGGGCAGGTGAAATATAAAGGTAAAGCCATCGACCACTATTTTGTGGAGGGTATGGACGTGACGGGTGGACGCTACAGCCAAATCAACAACAACCTCAGTGCCAAAGCCGTAAAATCGGCAGAAATTATGGAGAACTACCAATCGGTCAAGGCATTGAAAGGAAAACTCAGTTCGGATGAAATAGCCCTGAACTTGAAACTCGACCCACAGGCACGCGACCAATGGATTGTCAACGGTACCCTGGGTGCAGGCTGGAGTGATGGAACACAAGAAACGACCGGAACGGCACAAACGAAGAGGGACAAAGGAACGCTTCTTTGGGAAAACGCCGCCAATGCCCTCCAACTGGGTAAAGGCAAGCAAAGCATCTACGGCTACAAGAGCAACAACAACGGTACCGACCTTAGCCGTGAGCAACATATACTGACAAACAACACATCCCAACAGATTCCCCTGCACGGCTTTCTGGTACAACCGGGCATCAGCGCTCCCCTCGACAAGCAACGGCTGCTCTTCAACGAAACCCATACACTGAACGCCAACCGCATGTATAAATGGAACGACGAACGTTCCCTGCGCCTGCAAGCCGGATATACCCATAACCGGATTACCCAGCAACGGGGCAACTCGCAAGTCTACTACCAGCCCGATGACACCATACGCATGGATGAAGCCTACCACTACTGCCTGCAGAACGATGCCGCCCATATGGAAATGCACTATGAGGATAACAAGACCATCCACTATCTGTCGAACCGCTTCCTGGCAGAAAGTGAAACGAACCGCGGCACCTCCCACGAGTTGCAGCAAACGATGCGCACCTCCCAGTTTACGGCAAAGAATTTCTTCAGCCTTATCCGCAATGGAGAGAAAAGCACATGGAAGTTCAATTCTGCCACACAGTATGCCTATCTGCCCTCCTCCTTGTCACTACACGACGGGGAAGACAAATTCATCCAGCACAGCCTTTACAGCGACAATAAGGCCAGCCACCTAAGAAAACACAACGGTTTCACCCGGCAATACACCGCCGGTATAAAGGGCGAATGGGCATCGGTAAAGTACCATTCCACCCGAATGGAAACATTTGGCGCATCCAGTTTTTCTCCCTACCTCTCCTCCTACTTCCAATTGGAGCAAGGCAAGTGGCAGGGAAGTCTGTCACTCCCTCTCAGCTATAAGCGCTACTTCTCGCAACAGCGTTCTTTTCTCTTTTTCAATCCGTCACTCTATCTGCGCTATCAGCCGGACTACCATTGGAAAATTTCCCTCTACGGCAGTTTACACCGCTCAGCAGGAGATGTCACAGACCTCTGCCCTTTTACCTATCGGACAGACTACCGTACCTGGAAAAACACTGACGGCCTCTTCCCCGTCAGTATACGCCAACAATACAACCTTTATGGAGAATACAAGAATACCGTGCAGGAATTTTTCGCCACCGCCACTTTGTCCTACCGACATGTACACTACAACACCTTGAATGAACAGAGTATCTCTGAAAACCGCATTGTCCACACCCTTCGCCTACATTCCAACAGTACACAAAGTTGGTTCCTGCTCAGCACTCTCTCCAAGGGATTTTTCGACTGGAATCTGAAAACCTCACTTGACTTACAACTGAGCCGCAATACCGGCTGGCAGTTGACACGGGTTTCAGATACAGACGCCCTCACTCCACAAACGGAAACAGCCGGAAACGGCCCGCCTCAAAAATACCGTTATGACTATCTTAAGATGGAACCCAAACTGATATGGTCGCCCGCCGAAGCTTTCGAAGCCGAATATCATGCCACAATCAGCTATGGCAGCAGTAAAATAGGGAACGACACGCACCTTGCTCCTCTACTGGACTTCGTACAGCGTATGCACCTCACATTCAGCATCGGACACGTCGACCTCTGCCTTTCCGGAGAACATTACCGGAACGATTTAAACAGCGATACGCATCTCAACACACTGTTTGTAGACGCATCACTCATTTATAAGACAAGGAAATGGAGAGTGGAAGCCAGCCTCAGCAATCTGTTCAACAAGAAAGAGTATGCCTATACTACCTACTCGGTCACACAAAGCTATACTTCACGGTTGAATATCCGTCCACGGGAGGTTATGGTGACTGCTGGTTATCAGTTCTAAAAACTGTCATCTACAACAATATCCGTATTCCGGCATAAACCTGCATCCCCGCTATCGTCAGCAACCCTACCCATATAGGAGCATAGACATGAGTGACATGCTCGGCACGCTTATATCCGCTAACCTTCACAAACAAGCGGTAAATCAGCCAGGCACCAATCAGCCCCACAATAGTCCCTGCTAGCAAATCACCCGGATAATGCACACCGAGATATACGCGCGAATAGCACGTCAGCAACGCCCAGGCCATAATGAAAAGAGTAAGCCACCGCTTGCGGAATAGAAAGAACAGGAAAAACGCCAATCCGAAGGTATTGGCGGCATGACACGAAGGAAAGCCATAACGCCCTCCACGATGATTGTTGACGATATGCACCATCTCCGAAATGGGATTATTCAGATTGGAAGGACGCATACGCTCCACATAGGGACGTATCCAAGTGGCACATGCCTGGTCGGCAAAAGTAATGGTGAGCGCAAGGCCTATCATGCAAAACAGTGTGACCTTCCAATGAAAATTGCGCAACATCACATACCAGATGGCAGCATACATGGGAATCCAAACCCACTTACCGCTATAAGCGCTCATAAAATAATCGAAATACATGTTGTGCATCCGATTGATGGAAAAAAATATGTTTGTGTCTACATCTATTGCCCCTTGCAAGGCGTCCATAAGTGCTGTCATACGTTATCTTTTGGCTATATCATCATATAATTTTTGCAAATAGGCTTTGCCCAACGGCAGGTTCTTCCCTTTTGCTGTGCCCTCATCCACTACCACAGTACCCGCCTGGCAATTGAATATCACTTGATTGTCCGCTGTCACCATACCGAAAGCATCGGGTACGGTAAAGAACGCGAAATGAGGGGAAGCGGGATTAAGCATATCTTTACTGAAAACAAACTCTTCATGGGGCAGCGCCAATTGGGCCAGCAATGTGGCTGCAATGTCATGTTGCGAGCCATAGACGTCAATGCGCCTCGGCTCTCGGACGGCACCGCCCACCATCAACAGAGGTATCCGGTAGCGTTCTACCGACAAATTGTCGATATGTTCGGGATAAGCTCCCAAGTGGTCTGGAACAAACACAATCACCGTATTCTTCCACTGGGGAAGCTCACGGAACTGTCTTACAAAATCGCCTGCACAACTATCCGTATAGGCAAAGGCGTTCAGCCGGTCATTCTCCAGACGACGGAAAGGTACTTCAAAAGGCTCGTGGCTGCTGGAGGTCTGCAAGACACGGAAATAAGGAGTTTTCTCTTCTGCAGTTCCTTCGGCAGCTTCGGTTTTCAAGTCTTCCAGCAGACGGTTGAATACGAGATGGTCGTGCGCCCCCCACTTACTTAAACGTTCCGTTACGGGAAAGTCCTGGTCGGAAACAATATCTTCAAAGCCCGATGACATCAGGTAGGAACGCATATTGGTAAAGTCGGCATCACCGCCATAATAATACTTGGTACCATAACCCGCCTTCCGCAAGCTGCCTGCAATGGCAGGAATGGACTGCGTTTTACGGGGATACTTCATAATACTCGTAGTGGGCTGGGCAGGATAGCCACTCAAGATAGCCACCAGTCCACGGTCCGTACGAAAACTGTTGGCGTAGAAGTTCGTAAAGAGCACCCCTTCCTTACTCAAGCTATCCAGATGGATGGCAATATTCGGCTCACCTCCCAAAGCTGTCATCAACCTAGAGGAAAAACTCTCAAGAATCACAAAGAGTACATCGGGACGCTGAGTATTGAATAAAGTATGCAGCGAATCGGCAGATTGCCGCACAGAATCCGTCTCTTCCGTTTGACCACCGGCAACTGCGGGTTCAAGCATGTCTTTAAAAAGCCGGTCGGCCTCCGCAGCTTCCATAAAACGGTATTGCTTGCTAAAGTCCTTCTGCTTGGCAAGAGATTCCATCAGACTGAATGCAGGGTTGATAGCTGCATGGTTCAGACGCTGCTCGGCACTGAAATAGACTTTCCCCACATTCATGGTAGATACTGTAAAGCCTCCACGGATAGGAATAAACAGCAGCCCCGTCATCAGCAACAATATACCTGACACCTTCAGGCGACGATAAGGCAGTTTCATCCGCAGCAACAGGTTCTTCTGCAGCAAGATGCCGTAGAAAACAGCATACAGCACGACAGCATAAACAGCCATTGCCACAATTCCCCCCAGCACCATCCAAATGCTGACACTGGCCACTGCGTCTTTAGGGGAGGAAAAGAAATAGAATAACGGAGTAGCATCCAAACGGAACCCCCAATACTCGTATAATCCTAAATCGACAGTAAAAATTATGGAGATAAGTACTGAAATGAAGAGGAAATAGCTGCACCAGATGCGATAAAGGGATTTAGAAAGTGTCCATACAGAGGTTATGAAAAGAAAACCGGGAATAGCTGTCAGATAACCAGCCAGAGATAGGTCTAAAGGTAACCCATGCCAAATGACACTGAACCAGTCCGCACACGAGGCATCCGGGTACAGCGATTTGTAAAACAGCATAAACAGTGGTTTTTGCAACACAAAAATGCAGACAAACAAGCAGTATGTCTTAATAAATCCTATGAGCCTATCTTTCATCGGTGCCTTATTGTATATCTAAATATAAGGCGCAAAAATAAATCTTTTTATTCTATTTCTCACCAATATTAGTCAATAATTACATTGAAAGATAGGCTTATAGGATATTTTAAGTTTATCCGTTCACGCGTTTGTAATCTTCAAGGAACTTCCTCAGACCGGAATCGGTCAGCGGATGATTAAGTAAACCCTTAATGGCCGAAAGCGGACAAGTAGCCACATCAGCACCCACCTCTATACACTGCATGATATGTGCCGTATGACGGATAGAGGCGGCAAGTACCTGGGTGGTATATCCATAATAACGGTACATCTCTACAATCTTCGCAACCAATGCAATGCCATCCTCACAGATATCATCGAGACGCCCCACAAACGGAGAAACATACGTTGCACCTGCCTTGGCTGCAAGCAATGCCTGACCGACAGAAAATACCAGAGTACAATTTGTACGGATACCTTTGCCCGAGAAGTATTTAACGGCCTTGATACCTTCTGCAATGCAAGGCACCTTCACTACGATATGCGGATTCAAGGCTGCCAATTCTTCACCCTCTTTAATCATGCCTTCATAGTCGGTGGCTATCACCTCGGCACTTACATCGCCTTGCACAATATTACAGATGTCCACATAGTGCTTACGCTGGTTCTCCACTCCTTTGATACCTTCTTTTGCCATAAGCGAAGGATTAGTGGTAACTCCGTCGAGTACGCCCAAGTCATAGGCCTCCCGAATCTGTTCCAAATTTGCCGTATCAATAAAAAACTTCATGATATAAATGTTTAGATGGTTGATATTACAAATATAACGATTTACATCATAAATGGTTCCCGCTAGTCCTTTATTATCTTTCCCTGACGCAATATTATTCGGTCAGCGGTTTCGCTTCAAGAATAAACGGTTAGTAATTGTTTGCGGCAATTCATTCTCATAGTGGGTTACCATAATCATCGTTTTATCCCGACGATGGCAGAATGCCTCTATTATCTTCTTGACCCGACGGCGGTTGTATGTATCGAGTCCATGAAGCGGTTCATCCAATATCAGCAGTTCCGGGTCCTTGACAAAAGCACGAGCCAATAATGCCAGACGCTGTTCTCCACTGGAGAGTTGCAGAAAAGGCTTGTCTTTCAAGGCTGCAATACCGAAAATATCCATCCACCACTCGCATACCGACATCTGTTCGGCATGAGGACGTTTATACAATCCGATGCTGTCGTGCAGACCGGAAGCGACAATCTCTATGGCAGGCAGATTCTTCAGATAAGCACGATGCATTTCCGGACTGACATAACCGATGTGTTTCTTGATTTCCCAAATACTCTCCCCCGTTCCGCGCTTCCGTCCGAAAAGACTGATATCGCAGGCGTATGACTGCGGATTATCCGCACAAACCAAACTAAGCAAGGTAGACTTGCCGGCACCGTTCTCGCCACTCAGCGCCCACTTCTCACCACGCATCACTGTCCAATCCAGCTCCTTCAGAATGGTACGGTCATCGTAACGGATGCTAACCCCGTTCAATTTCACCACTTCGTCCGAAGTGAAATTCGCATGTTCGTAGGGCAAATCGAGAATACGCCGCTGCAATTCCTCCAACGCTCCGGCCTCTTCCTGAATACGCATCTGATTGCCCGCACAGAATGCCTGCACATACTCCTCACGTTCCATCTTTTCGCCCACCTTCATGTCCTCTACCGGCACAACATGTGTAATAAATGAAGGTATGTCATCCAACATGGAAAGCACAAGGACAATCTGCAACTCGCCCAGCCGGGTAAGCCGCTCCAGCAAATTAAAAAGCAGTTCACGGGTAGGCGCATCCAGCCCTATGAAAGGATTGTCCATGATAAGAATTCGGGGAGCAGTCAGTAAAGCTTTAGTCAACTGAAACTTGCGCAGCTCCCCACTGCTGAGAAGAATGATTTTCTTGTCAAGCATCGGCTCTATGCTGAAAAGTTCAAATAGCTGCCGCCTCAAGACATCGTCTTTTACCTCTCCCAGCACTTCGCGTACTAGCGGAGCATCCTCTTGGTCGTGGGCATTCCAACGCTGTTGATAGTAATAATTGGCATCGGCAGAACCGTAAGTATCACGGAAGGCAATGTATTTGATATTGTCATAGGCAGTTTTCGTGAGGGAGGGAGAGAAATCATAGGTAAGCTCACCATCACGCAAAGGATACTTTCCCGTCAGCATATCCACCAGGAGGCTCTTTCCGGCTCCGTTCGGTCCTACAATGGCAATGTGTTCTCCTGCCAGGAAATCAAGAGTGACAGGCTCTGTCAAACGAACAAGCGGGTTGCGTACTACGCCCCCCGCTATGTGTATTGTATGTTGCTGCATCATCCAATCATCATTTATACATAATCAGTGCCGATTGGGCCGGAACAACAACTTCGGGGCCGTACAGTGTGCCCAAACCTTGTTCATTGATAAAGCCATCCTTGCAGACCACTGTATATTTACCTTCGGGTACGGTAAGTTTGGCAGGCTCCTTACGGGCATTCAAGACTACTATAATATCTCCCCATGCATCACCGTTGGCATTTTCTTTCAGACGGTAAACCACCACATTGCTGCCGTCAACCGGTAGAAATTCCAAATGCTTACGCACCAAATCCGCATCACCCATACGGAAAGCCGGATGCTTCTTACGAAGCTGTATCAACCCTTTATAATAAGCAAATACATCTGCATGCTCCGCCTTTCGTCTCCAATCAATCGCATTGATGGAATCGGGACTCTCAAAACTATTGTGTACTCCCTTCTTGTCACGCATCACTTCCTCACCGGCATAAATAAACGGTACACCTTGGGAAGTGAATACGGCTGTTTGCGCCAGTTTGTCAAGCTTTGCCAATTCTACGGGAGTAATACCCGGGATACTTGCTTTCAGCCTATCCACCAAGCACATATCATCATGGCAGGAAACATAGCTGATCATCTGTGTAGGTTGTTCCGCCCACGGATCCTTACTATAATTCACAGAGTCATTATTTACTTGCGGATGCCTGATGGCTCCTACAATACCAAACTTTATGCTCTCCTCTCCTCCCGGCAATCCGGCAAGGAAAGCACCTTGATGATTATCATTGAACGGACCGCGCAAAGCATCACGCATTTCGTCAGAGAAAGCAGCAACACCCGGCATCTTATAAGTATTGGCTTTCATTGCCAGAGAATCTTCCGCCATCTGTGGAGCCGATGCCGCCCATCCTTCACCATATATAAATATAGTCGGATCTACAGACGTTGCCGCCTTACGGATTTCGTTCATTGTCTCGATGTCATGAATACCCATCAGGTCAAAACGGAATCCGTCAATGTGATATTCATTAATCCAATGTAATACAGACTCTATCATGTATTTACGCATCATCGGACGGTTGCTGGCAGTTTCATTGCCACAAGCCGAACCGTCTGCATACGTTCCGTCCGGTCGCTGACGGTAAAAGTATCCCGGCACTGTACGTTCAAAATTACTGTCGGATGTATTGAAAGTATGGTTATACACCACATCCAGAACAACACGGATACCTGCTTTGTGCAGAGCCTGCACCATCTGCTTGAATTCCCGGATACGAACATCCGGTTTGTAGGGGTCGGTAGAATAAGAGCCGTCAGGCACATTGTAGTTCTGCGGATCATATCCCCAATTATACTTGTTCTCGTCCAGCCTTGTCTCATCAACGGAGGCATAGTCATAAGACGGAAGAAGATGTACATGTGTCACTCCCAATTCTTTCAGATGGTCAATGCCGGTTGCCAGCTTGTCGGGACTTACCGTTCCTTGTTCTGTCAATGCCAGGAACTTTCCTTTATGCTCAATACCCGACGACGGGTCGATGGACATATCACGATGGTGCATTTCATAAAGAATCACATCGGCAGGAGAGGCCAATGCCGGACGTTTATCATCTGCCCATCCTTCGGGGTCCGTGGATTTCATGTCGATGATGGCGGCACGCTTTCCATTCACCCCTACAGCTTTGGCATTGATACCCGGAGTGTCCCCCAACCACTTATCATTGATTTTCACATTGAATGTGTAGAATTTACCTATCAAGTCCTTTTCAACTTTAGTTTTCCAAGTTCCTTCTTCAGAGGATTCCATTGAAATAGTTTCATAGGCATGCCCTCCGTCTCCTGCTTCGAACAACATCAGGCGAACTTCATCCGCCGTAGGTGCCCACAATGTGAATTGCGTGGCAGCAGGTGTATATTCCATCTCTGTCAGACTACCCGAACGGACAGGGTAAAGTTCGTACGAAGCATACTCCGTCTTCGCGGGAGTGCAGCTTACAACCGTCGTTGCAGCCACTCCAATGATAGCAAGTTCATTCAATTTCATGATATTATTTTTAGATTCTACATTTCAATTCTTATCACTTCTTCACCTTATCCGGATTTTTGGCAATAAAGTCTTTCCAGCCATGATAGCCTTTCTCCACCGTGGGACGCCCCATCTGCAGAAAGTGACAATAGGCAGCAGCAAGCCCGTCCGTTGCATCCATAAAAGTAGGCATATCCTCTTTAGGAAAATGCAGCATACGCTGCAACATGTCCGCCACCTGTTCCTTGGATGCCTGTCCGTTTCCGGTGATGGCCATCTTTATTTTTAAAGGAGCATATTCCGTAATGGGAATATCCCTGCTCAAAGCAGCTGCCATTGCTACGCCTTGCGCACGCCCCAACTTCAACATGGACTGTACATTCTTTCCGAAGAAAGGGGCCTCAATAGCGAGCTCGTCAGGCAAATAACTCTCTATGATACTCAGTACCCGTTCATGAATATGACGTAACTTCAGATAGTGGTCTCCAAATTTGCGGAGGTCGATAATTCCCATGGCTATCATTTCCGGCTTGACACCTGCCACACGCAATACTCCATACCCCATAATGGTGGTACCAGGGTCTATACCCAATATTATTTTCTCTTTGACCGGTTGTATCACACTATTACCTCCATCAATGTAGGAAAGCCAATCACTTTATCTTTAAAGATATTCAGTAATTCCTCGTTCAGTTTCACTCCTTGCTCTTGATACCAACGATGCAGTTTGGCAGAGTTTTCTACCTCAAACTGAACAGAATAGCAGATGCTTCCTTCTTCAATATGACTCAAGATACGGGCTATACGTGGAGCATACAATGTTCCGTTCTTTTCTACCTCGGGAAGATAGTGTTCCTGCATCCATATCAGGAAGTTTTTGTCTTCTCCTTCCTCTACATGATAAGTGGTATTATATATCAGCATAACTTATTTTTTCAAATTCTTTCGCAAACATAGCAATTATTTCAGAATAATGCATTATATTTGCACCATCAAAAACGAAAGCAAGCCTGCAAACGTTGGCAACGGGGCGTTAGCTCATCTGGCTAGAGCGCGACACTGGCAGTGTCGAGGTGATGAGTTCGAGTCTCATACGCTCCACGAAAATTAAAACGGTTAGATTAGTCTAATCGTTTTTTTTGTACGCATTAACGAGCTATAAATTTACATATAGTCCATTTTCATTCGACAACTCATGAAAGAAGCTTTTACACGCAAGTCATTACTTATTTTAGGACGTGGCATAGGGCAAGTCATGTTCCAAAACAATGCATTGTCCGGATTATTGATGTTGATTGGAATCTTTTTGAATTCATGGCAAATGGGCCTATTGGCTGTAAGTGGCAACATAATAAGTACGTTGACAGCCCGTATCTCAGGATATGACTGTGATGATATAAAAAATGGATTATATGGTTTTAACGGTACACTGGTAGGAATAGCCGTAGGGGTCTTTATGCTTCTGACTGTAAGTTCCTTGATGCTGATGGCTATTGCCTCGTGTGCATCTACCTACATTGCACGGTTTTTCAACATGCAACGCGTGTTGCCCGGATTCACTACCCCTTTTATCCTTTCTGTATGGATGCTGCTGGGATTGTGCAGTTGGCTGATGCCTGACATGCTACTCGTCTCTGATACAGAAACACCCGCTTCTTCCTCCATAAATTACTTACAATGTTTCAGTATGGGCATAGGCCAGGTGATGTTTCAAGGAAACATGATGACCGGACTATTTTTCCTTGCAGGCATTCTCGTGAATTCCCGGAATGCAGCAGTATATACCATATTGGGAGCACTTCTCCCCCTCCTCCTAGCCACATTATTGGGAGTGGATTCCGAAGCTTTGAATATGGGTCTGATGGGATATAATGGCGTATTGTGTGCCCTTGCTTTAGGAGGTAAAAGCTGGATGAGCTGTATATGGGCTGCATGTTCCGTTTTACTCTCTGTTGTATTGCAAATTGTGGGAATGAATTGGGGAATTATTACATTGACCGCACCTTTCGTTCTCTCCGTATGGCTGACAATGGGAATAAAAAATCTCTATCTCTTTTTCAAATTAGGCAGAAAGCAAGCCACCAACCCCAGTAAAGGCATAAAGGCACATACATTATAAACAGCCTCTATACCATACTTATCTGCCATACCTCCCAATACAGCCGAAGCGATACCGGCAATTCCAAAAGCGAAACCAAAAAACAACCCGGAAATCAAACCCAGCTTATTGGGTAGCAATTCCTGGGCGTACAGCAATATGGCAGGAAAAGCGGAAGAAAGCATCAGACCGACACAGAAGCTCAGCACTACTGTCCATGCAAGCCCTACGTGAGGCATCATCATACTAAATGGAGCCGTTCCAAGAATGGAAGCCCAGATGACATATTTACGTCCTACCCTGTCACCTACGGGACCTCCCACCAATGTTCCGATGGCAGTGGCTACCAGGAAGACAAACAAGAAAAGCGTGGAACTGCAATATATGATATTCGGGAAGTCTAATAAAGACCAAAATGAAAAAAAGAGCTAAACATCTGCAAATATAATCATTGATTTTCTGTGCTTTATGCGGTATCAGATTCGGGAATGACTTTTTAATTTGTCTTAATCCGTTGCAAGTTTCTTCGGGATATATGGGAACATTTACGGGAATTTGTTATACCTTTGCCGCATAACCGAAAAAGCAACGCAGATGAAAGTCACCGTCTATCTGAAAAAGTGTTCCCCCGAGGCCTCGAACATCTGTTTCAGGGTCAGGGATAAAAATGTGGACATAAAGGTCGTTTCCACACTTGAAGTGCAGGACAGGTATTGGGACACCGATACCCTCAGCTACAGGCGCACGACAGCCGTGCCCGCCGCCGAGCAGAAACGGCTGCCGGAACAGATTGCCGCCATCATCGAGCGGGCGGAGAAGACCTTTTCGGACAAGGCGGACAGCCGGTGGATGAGACAAGTCATAGAGGATGTGCTGTACCCTGTTCGCGCCTTCGAGCGTAACCACCCGAACCTGCTCGCCCGTGTCCACGAGTATCTGGAAAAGTTCGACGGGGCGGAAAGGACCAAGGAGCACATCATACGCTTCGAGCGCAGGATGTCGCGCTACCATGACTACCGGCGGGAGATACTGGGCGAGGCTGATTTCACCCTCTTCGTGGAGACCGTCACGCTGGAGCAGATGAACGCTTTCAGAGATTATGTCGTGAACGAGTACAGGCTGCGGCAGGAGCATTCAAACTTCTATGCACCCCGCACGCTCATCAACCACAGGCCGAGGCCGCTTTCCGGCACGACCGTCATCAACATCATGAACCTGTTCTGCACCTTCCTGCACTGGTGCAAGAAGATGAAGTATTCCGACAACGAGGTCTATGTCCTCTACGGCTGCAAGGAGCCCACCTACGGCGACCCGTTCTTCCTCACTTCGGAAGAGAGGAACATCCTCTACGATGCGGACTTGAACGACAACCCGAAACTGGCCGTCATACGGGACATCTTCGTGTTCCACTGCTATGTCGGCTGCCGAGTGGGTGACCTTTATAGGCTCACGAGGGCCAACATCAAGGACGGCTTCCTGGAATACATGCCGCAGAAGACGAAGAAATGCCAGGCGAAGACCGTCAGGGTGCCGCTGCATGAGAAGGCACTGAAGATACTGGAACGCTACGATGCCAATGCCGACAGGCTGTTCCCGTTCAAGCAGATACACACCTACAACCTCGGCATACGGGAGCTGCTGAAGCGTTGCGGCTTAGACAGGATGGTCACCTTCCTCGACACGCACGGCTACAACACCGTGCAGAAGCCCCTGTACGAGGTGGCCACCAGCCATACGGCACGCAAGACCTTCGTGGGTAACCTATACCGGCAGGTGCCCGACCCAAACCTCATCGCTTCCATGTCGGGACATGTGGAGGGCAGCAGGGCGTTCAGCCGCTACCGCACGATAGACGATGACATGAAGCGAAGGCTTGTAGAAATGATAGACTAGACAGAAAGGAGGACTTATATATGAAAGTGACCGCATTCATCCGGAAGACCGCCGCCAAGAACAACATCACCGACCAGGCACGGGTCTATTTCCGTGTCCGGGACATCGGCGGAGTGGACATCAAGGCCGCGAGCGAACTGTCCATCAATCCCAACCACTGGAGCCCGGAACGGCAGGGCTACAAGCACCGCGTGGCCCTGGTGTCGGAGGAAAAGAAGATGAACTTCGACAAGGACGTGCAGCAGATCACCCATCTCATCACGAAAGAGTACCACCGGGGAGTGGACGGGAACTGGCTCAAGGGGCTGATAGAGGAATACCACCATCCCGGCATCAACGCGAGGGGCGGCAACAAGGCCGACGAGTACCTGCTCTCGTTCCAGATACGGAAATACGTCGAGGAAACACCGCTTGCGGATGAAAGCCGGAAACACCATCTCGACAATCTCAACAAGGTGCTGCGCTACGAGCGTTTCCGCCACGAAGTTCTGCACCAGAGAGGCTTCCACCTGTGCGTCGACACCGTCACGGCGGACGACATCAGGGACTTCAAGTTGTGGATGCAGGAGGAACACAAGTACGTGGACATGTACCCCGTATTCTACCGGAATGAGGTACGCCGCAACGTCGAACAGAAGCGTTCCGAGAACAGCATGTCGGGCTCCCTCTACCGCATCCGCACCGTCATCAAGTGGTGCGTCAAGCGCGGGCTGACAAGGAACAATCCCTTTGACCAGTACCAGATTGCCCGGCCGATGTACGGCGACCCGTTCTACCTGACGCTCGAAGAGCGGGACAAGGTGTACTATGCCGACCTGAGCGGCATGGGGGTAACCTATCCGGTCTATCGTGACATCTTCATGTTCCAGTGCCTGATAGGGTGCCGTGTCAGCGACCTGAACAGGCTGACCAAGGCAAATATCGTGGACGGCTTCGTGGAGTACATCCCGCAGAAGACGAAGATGGAACATGCCAATACAGTGCGCGTGCCGCTCAACCAGAAGGCATTGGACATACTGGAACGCTACAAGGATCTGGAGGACGCCCTGCTCCCCCGGTTCTCGCACTTCGGCTACAACAAGAAGATAAAGGAGATACTCAAGTATGTGGGCATCGACCGCAATGTCATAGTCCTCGACCCCAAGACAAGGGAGGATGTGGCAAGACCTTTATACGAGGTCGCATCTACCCATACGGCGCGCAAGACCTTCATCGGCAACCTTTACAGGCAGGTCAAGGATCCTAACCTGATAGCCTCCATGTCGGGACATTCGGAAGGGAGCCGGGCCTTCGCACGGTACCGCAAGATTGACGACGAGATGAAGAAGGAACTCGTAAACCTTTTAGACTGATTGTCATATTCCTCTTTTATTATCTTACATACAAAAAATCCTATGAATATGGACGGGCAGAAACAGACATACGAACAGTTCAAGGCGGACATCCTCCAGTGGAAAGACGCGCATAGGGAAGAATACACCCGCTTCGCGAAAATGATGGCGGACGGGAACGAGGTGCAGTACCTTGCCGTCTGCCGCGCCATCTTCAAGCAACTGCCCGGAATCAGGCGGGAATGGCAACAGTCATGGTGTGACGACAGCACGGACGGCTTCAGGAACATAGGCCTCCATTTCAAGGAGAACGCGGTGCCTGGGCAAATCGTGGAGCTGTACAGGAAACAGAGGGAAGAAGACACTGCCCCGCCTCCGACCACTTTCTGGGGCAGGATGAAATACATTTTCAGACAGAGCGTGAGAAAACACCGCGTGACATTGTCTGCCCCTCTCGTGCTGAGCTGGCTGTACTACGGCAAGAGTTTCGAGGCGATGGTTGACATGGTCAGCAGGCAGGCGGGACATCCCAAGGCAGGGAACGCCGAAAGGATGGGCTGCTCCATTGTCGTCAAACAGATTATTGAAGTGTCCATAAAGAACGGTTTCCGAACGCAGGAGGACTGGAACGAACACTTCGCCATGAAGGACGCAATTGAAAAAGGAAGCGTCGGCGAATGGGCTTTGCAGTCCTTAAAGGACGGGATGGGAGGCGGTGATACCGAATGCTGTCCGACAGCAACGGAGTCCGTCAGCGGTACGGTGCCGCAGGCGCAGCGGGCGGCCGGAAAGAAGAAGATACAGGAGCGGCCGCTTGCGGATTATCTCAAGTGTGGAAACAGGGAGGAAGTCCTGCAATGCATCCGCCGTTTCGTTTCCATAAACACGAGCGCGGTCCACCAGGCACTCCCGTTCTATGTGCTGAAAGACCTACAGCTGGTGGCCGGGATGCACGCCGCCAAGGAGTACAGTGTGGGGATGGCACTGCAGTTCCCCGACCTGCCCTCGCTGAAAAGCGAGAGCGCCATACGGCAGGCGGTCGGCTTCCTGAAGACGGCAAAGCATATCATCAAGGACGGGAAAGACCAGATGGCCCCGCTCATCGAAAGCGACGAGAACCGGGAACTGTACCGGACACTGGCGGCAGAAATCAAGGAAATCACCACCGATGATGAAGTCGAAACTACTACCGGATAAGGCAAAATAAGCCGTTTTATATGGTCATGCGGACTTGAATTGTCATGACAATTTAAGACAAGGCATTATATATCAATTCGTTTCAATCCGCATATACTTTTGCACCGTCAACCTTTTCCCTAAGGTCGGCGGTGCTTCTCTTTTATAAGCCATCGGAAGCGGGGCATCAGGGAACTTTTGAAGATGGTCATCACAAACTTCAAAACTGATATTTATGATTACCATAGAAAGTCTGGTCGAACAGGGCGCGAACGTGAAACTGGAAGTCACGCCCGCCGACCTGAAGATGTTTGCCGAGTCCATCGTGCAGCGCACCATCATGGCGCAGCAGGAGGAACGGGCGGCTGCAATGCAGCGTGAGGCAGAAGAGACATGGCTCAATACGAAACAAGTCCGTGAATTGCTCAATGTATGTGAGGGCACGCTCAACCTGTGGGCGAAGCGCGGCTACCTCGTCCCCGTCAAGGTGGGCAACAAGAACATGTACGCCAGGTCGGATGTCCGGCGTGTGCAGACGGGAGGGAAATCCGAGAGTGTGACATCCTATTGCAAGAAGAGAAATGGCTGACATGACACACACCCAACTTGAATTGTGCAACATGATCCGCATGGAGGCGGAACATACCGAAGACACCGGCTTCCCTCTGGAAGTGTTCCCGCAGACGGTTCAATCCGTCATCCTTGACATGGCCCGGTACGAGAACTACAAGACAGAGTTCATAGCGACTGCCATGATTTCGGCTGTATCTGCGGCATTGGGCGGCACCTACCGTATCCGCATCAAAGGCGAATGGCAGAGCAATGCCGCCCTCTACATCATCCTCGTGGGCAGGCCGGGACTGGGCAAGACACCGCCGCTGGAGGCGGCATACCGTCCCATACGGAAGCACGACTATGCCCTGTTCAAGGCGTATGAGTCGGAGTTGGAGGCATGGAAAGCTGCCGGGGAAAACGGGAAGAAGCCCGTGCTGCGGCGTACCGTCGTGTCCGACTTCACCCCCGAATCACTCCTGCTGACGCACAACAACAATCCCCGTAGCGTGGTCATCCTCGTGGACGAGATCATGGGGATGTTCAACTCCGCCAACCGCTATACCAACGGACAGCTCATAGAGCAGCTGCTCACGGCATGGAGCGGCGGGGCTTTGGACGTGACAAGGGTGAGCAGTACGATACCTGTCCACATAGAACAGCCGTGCATCAATATCGTCGGAACCACACAGACCAAGCGTGTGCATGAACTGCTCACGAAAGGATTCGAGGATAACGGACTGCTTGACCGCTTCCTGTTCGTGTTGCCCAAGTCCTGGAAAATGTCAAAATGGACTGATTGGGATGATGGCGGGGAGGACAGGGCATCTCTGGCAGCGGCACGCTGGGAGCAGATACTTGGCAAGGTACTCGCCCTGGACTATGACACGGGAGAGGAAGAAAGGAGGCCCCATGTGCTGTCTATGGACAAGGAGGCAAAAGAGTATTTCTTCTCATGGTGGAACAGGAAAGTGGAACGCATCAACCGGATAGAGGACGACGCCCAAGTGGAAAGCCGCGAGATGAAGCATCCGGCGCAGGTGGCACGGCTGGCCCTGCTCATGCAGGTACTGCGGTATGCATCCGACGAGAGCCATCTGCAGTTTGTGGATCTGGCTTCCGTCAAAGCCGCCATCCAGCTGAACAGCTATTTCGAGGACTCGTACCGCCGCATCCGCTCGTTCGTGGCGGAAGACATGTGCGAGGAACCGCCCAAGGTACTGCTGTCATTGCTGCCGGACACTTTCGACACGAAGACGGCCATCGCCACAGGCAGGGAACAACAGAATGTCAGCGAACGCACGGTGATGAACTACCTCAGGGAACTGTGCAGGAGCGGGCTGTTGCGGAAGTCAAAAGCCGGGCATTACGAGAAAGTCATATATGATAAATCTGGTAAACCTAATGAAAATGACAATGAACCGCCAGCCCAAAACTGCAACGGATGACCCCTTGTTGCAGCCTGCAGTCTTTGCAGTTTTGCAGTCTCGAAGTGACGGAAAAGTAGAATTCCTGCAAGACTGCAAGAATTGCAAACTGCAAATGGAGGTTTTCACTTGCAGAAATCTACAAAAGAGAGTATCATGAACGGATACAGATTCCATCTACAGAAATACCGTCCGGGCAGCAAGACCGTCTGTCCGGAGTGCGGCAGGAAGTCCTGCTTCACCCATTATATCGACGAGGAGGGAGAGATTGCCTTCCCTGACCATGTGGGCATCTGCGACCACATCAACAGTTGCGGCTACCACTATACTCCGAAAGAATACTTCCGGGACAATCCGGCTGTCAAAGAAAGATTGAATGGGCAGGAAAGGTTTGGCGGCACACCGATAGCTGCAAGACCGCCAGCAAGAGCATTGCCCGAACAGAAACCACGGATTTCTTTTCTTCCCTCTGATTGGGTGGAGCAGTCCATGCGCAGGTACGACATCAACCCCTTATACTGCTACTTCACTAAGGTGGCCGGCAAGGAGAATACGGACAGGTTGTTCCGTCTCTACAGGGTAGGCACGTCAAGGATGTGGGGCGGAGCAGCCGTATTCTGGCAGACAGACCGGGACGGCAATGTGCGTGCGGGCAAGATCATGGGCTATGACGCTGAAACGGGACACCGGGTTAAGGAGCCTTTCAACCAAGTCAGCTGGGTACATTCAGTAAGGAAGATACCGGATTTCAGGATGAAGCAGTGCCTGTTCGGAGAACATCTGCTGTCGGACAACTCCGCCGTAATGTCTGCCAAACCTGTAGCCATTGTCGAGAGCGAGAAGACGGCACTGGTCGCCGCCCATTTCATCCCCGACTTCATCTGGCTTGCCACCGGAGGGATACACGGGTGCTTCAACAGCGAGACCATGCAGGTATTGGGCGGCCGGGAGGTTGTCCTCTTCCCCGACCTTAAGGCAACGGAGGAATGGAGGCAGCGGCTGCCCATGCTGGAACCCGTATGCAGGCGTGCCACATGCTCCGACCTGTTGGAAAGAATAGCGACCGACGTACAGCGCAGTCAGGGACTGGACATCGCCGACTTCCTGCTGATGGAGGACACGCCGCAGATGATTCTCGCAAAGATGATAGAACGCAACCCCATGTTGCAGACCTTCATCGACACCTTCGGGCTCGAACTGGTGGATACCGGGAGGGTGGAATGACATTTGGCATCAGATACCTTTCCGCCATCCGCCCCTGCCAGTCCGATTCATCTCCGGGCTTGCCCGTCTGCCACGAAACAGAGGGATGGGGTAGCCTAATACCCCAACCGCCTTTCGGCGGCGGGATGCGTACCACTTGAAACAGCAAGCTGGGCACATAACTTATCCGAGAAAAACAGAAAAGCATCCGGCTAATATGGAACGCTACTATATACTGAACCGTTACTTTATCTCATAAAAAATCATAGATAAAGTAGTAACTCGGTATTATTGTGTTGGTGAGTTTGTACTTTTACTCAAATATTTTATGAGATAAAGTACAAACTCACTCTTTGAAATTTGGCAGATACATATGGATTGAGTACCTTTGCGGAAACGGAAATATTATGCAGGACAAACTGGTTTCACGAGACAGGGAATGTGACGAACTGCAGCGGTGTCTGGAATCAGACCGCTCCGAATTTGTCATCATCAGCGGACGGAGGCGTATCGGCAAGACATATCTCATAGACAAGTTCTTCAACTATAAATATGATTTCACCTTTGTAGGCGAACACAACACTCCGGCTTCGGTGCAGATACAGAATTTCATGAGGGCAATCAAGCGTCATTCGAAAAAAAGACAGCCGAAAGCCGAGACATGGTATGATGCCTTCAATGCGCTTGAAGATTATCTGGAGACATTGCCTTCAGACCGGAAAAAAGTCATATTCATTGATGAAATGCCTTGGATGGATACGCAGAGGTCGAATTTTGTCAATGCCCTGGAAACATTCTGGAACGGCTGGGGCAACAGGCGTACAGACATCATGCTCATCGCCACAGGATCGGCGACATCATGGATGGCGGACAAGATAGAAGCCAATCAGGGAGGATTGCACGCAAGAGTGACCTGCAACCTGCATCTTTCCCCGTTCAATCTGCATGAGACGGAAGAATATCTGAGGCAGCGCAACTGCAGATGGGACAGATACCAGATTCTGCAATGTTATATGATATTCGGCGGCGTTCCCTTTTACCTGAGCCTCCTGAATACCTCTGACAGTCTTGCACAGAACATTGACCGGCTCTTTTTTGCAGATGGTGCCCATCTCAAAGGGGAATTCGACGAACTGTACAATGCCCTGTTCAGCAATGCCGACACATATATATCAATAGTCAAGTTATTGTCGGAGAACAAGTCCGGACTGACAAGGGAGGACATAGCAAAAGCCACAGGTCTGGAAGGCTCTTTCTTGAGCAAGATACTGAAGAATCTTGAACGCTGCGATTTCGTAACCCGTCTGTCACATTTCGGGAGTAAGACCCGAGGAAGCATTTTCAGGCTTACGGACTTCTTTACATTGTTTTATTACAAGTTCATAGAATCCAACAATGCCAAGGATGAAAGGTGGTGGAGCAACAATATGGATTCCCGCAGCGTCTCTGCGTGGATGGGACTCAGTTTCGAACTTGTGTGTCTGGCACATCACCGGCAGATAAAGGCGGCACTCGGAATAGCCGGTGTCGGAACGGCCATATCCTCATGGAGAAGCAAGGCAGATTCTGACAAAAACATGCCTGGCTTCCAGATTGATATGATTATTGAGCGAGCAGACCGTATCATCCATTTGTGCGAAATGAAGTTCAGCACTGACCGTTATGCCATCACTGATAATTACGAGATGAAACTCCGTGAACGGATGGGATTGTTCCGTATGGCGACAAAGACCAGAAAGACATTGGTAATCACATTTGTCACCACATACGGAGTGGTGGACGGAAAACATAAAAGTATCGTCCACAGTGAAGTCACCATGGACGACCTTTTCAAATCATAGGAATATTATTGTTACGGAAGTCGGCCTATCATTGTCCTGATAGCATAAACGACAGATGTGGGACGGTTTCTTGCCGCAGACAGGGCAGTTGACAGGCTCGAAGCGGTCACGAACCGTTTTCCATCCTTGGAAACCAGAAATCTACCTCTTTCAAGAATGGACTGCCAGTGTGCCTGTATGCACGACCTTCCGAGCAGAGCGTCGAAAAGCACGGCCACATGGCGGATGTTATTTACCCGAATACGTAAGCCCTCCTCGCAGGCAAAAAGAGTTTCCATATCCTCCATACGAACCGTAGGAACACAGAACAGATGGTAAGTATTGGCACAAGACACAATACCTGCCATCTGTTCCTTCGAAAAATTACACTCGAATGAAAGTGAAGCTGCGGTCGCCATTGGATCCGCATCATACGCAAATGCCGGACTATTTATTTCAGATGTGTCATACATCCTTTTCAGTTCCATGCAATCATCCAATGAGAATGATTCGGTAGCGAACTTTTTTCGCACACAATCCTGATAATCATGCAGAATGCCTCGGACAACATGGATAATCATCTCATGGCAATTCCGGCAGACCACATTGCCGCAGTCTATATACCGGTGACTGTTGATGAAGTCGTCTACGAAGCGGCGATAAAGTTTGCCGCTGTCAACGACATCCCGGAGATAGGTTTCTCTCGCTGAAGCGAGCAATACAAAAAGTTCATTCCTTACATCCTGTTCGGCAATGATGTGCCGATGATGCAAATCTCTTCCAAAAAGAGAGAATACAGTTTTCTGACCTGTTCATTTTGAAATTGATTAAATGTTTATACTATTGTGATTGTTTCCTTTTCAGATTTTCTGACAATTATAATGCTGACTTCATACAGTAAGCCAATGCCACCGCACATTCAATACAGAAGTGATGGTAACGAAGTTTGCAATTTAACACATCTTTAGCTACAGTTTCCACCCGGAAATACTTTCCTGTATTTCCCACAAATGCGCATAAAGTCCTTCCTTTCGGACAAGTTCGTCGTGCGTGCCTTCTTCCCGTATCCGCCCGTTGTCAAGGACGATGATTCGGTCTGCATTCTTAATCGTTTTAAGCCGGTGGGCGATGGCGATGACGGTGCGTCCTTTAATCAACGAGTCGATGGCCCGTTGCACCTCCACTTCGTTTTCGGGGTCGAGCGAGGCGGTGGCTTCGTCCAGCAGAATGACCGGCGCATCTTTCAGTATGGCGCGGGCGATGGACAGGCGTTGCTTCTCGCCTCCGGACAAGGTGCAGCCGCCTTCGCCCACCATCGTGTCGTAGCCTTGCGGCAGGCGCATGATGAAGTCGTGGCAGCAGGCTTTCCGGGCGGCGGCGATGATTTCCTCGTCCGTCGCGTCCGTCTTGCCGAAACGGATGTTGTTGCGTATCGTGTCCTGAAACAGATAGACATCCTGGAACACCATCGAGATGTGGCTCATCAGGCTTTCGGGGGCGATTTCGTCCATCGGCACGCCGCCAAAGAAGATGCGTCCCCGTTGCGGGTCGTAGAAACGGGCGCAAAGTTTCATCACCGTGCTTTTCCCGCTTCCCGAAGGGCCTACGAGAGCCGTCAGTGAGTTTTTCGGAAGCGTGACAGACACGTCGTGCAGCACTTCCTTGTCCTGATAGGCAAACGACACGTGCTCGAACCGGATGTCGCCTGCCGCCGGCGATGGGCGTTCTCCTTTCATCTCCGGTTCGTTCATCAAAGTAAGGATGCGCCCTCCGGCAATGGAGAAATAACGGAACTCGGTAAAATTGGTCAGAGCGGAAGTCAGCGGGTCGAACACGCGGGAACCGACCACGAGGAACAGCACGAAGACGAGCAAAGACAATTCCCCTCCTAACAGCAGATAGGTTCCGCACAGCACCATTATCGTCAGCCCGGCACGTACCAGCGTGATGCTCAGCAGGACGAACGGCCCTAACAGGGCTTCCTGGCGGATGCAGGCACGGCGAAGTTCGGCAAAGGCATTGCGCAGCCGGACAAAACGGTCGCCCAGCAGATTGTAGGCTTTCATCACCCGGATGCCCTGCAAGTATTCTTCCAACCGGTTGCCGGCATTGATTTTCGCCTGGATTTGCCTGCCGCTCAGGCTTCGCTGTGCCTTTGTGCTTGCCCACAGCACGAGCAAGGCAAGCGGCAAGGCGGCAAACATGCTGACCGCCATCCGCCAGTCTATCCAAATCAGTGAGGCAAAAGCCAGCACGGGCATCACCACCGCGCCCATCAGTTGGGGCAGGTGGTGCGAGATTCCCGTTTCCGCCATCATGAAATCCGTGATGAGCATGGAAGACAAATCGCCGGGGTCGCGCCTCGACAGGAAACCCAGCGAGAGTTTCCGCAAGTGTTCCGCCAGCGACAAGCGTCCCGATGCGCTCATCTCGTATGCACCTCTGAAGTTGGCTCGGTAGGCAGCCCTTTCCGCCAAAGCCATGACCAGCATGTAAACAGCCATGATGCCGAATATCCACCACAGGCGGGTCGTGTCGAGCGGCTGTCCGCTGCCGTCAAACGCATGGAAGATGATGCGTATCGCCTCTACGGAGAGGCAAAACGGTACGATATTCACCAAGTTGGCAAGCATGGTGAAGCCCACGGGCTTGTAAAGCCGTTCGGTATGTCCTATTGTAATGTTTCTGATTGCGTTCATATCCTAAATTCATTTATGTGCTATAATATGTAGTTCTTCTTTTTTATGAATTGTTTTGACCGACGAGAAGCCTGCTTCAAACAATAGCTGTTTCAACTCATCGGCAGTATAGACCACCATTCCGTCTATCCGTTCCGTCCACATCTTTCCCTGCTCGGGGTCGCTCGCTTCCAGACTGATAAGGAAACAGCCCCCCTTTCGGAGCACACGCGCCACCTCAGACAGCGCCTTGTCTACAGGCGACCAGAAATAGACCGTTTCAAAAGCCGTTACAGCATCAAACGCTCCCTCTTTATAGGGCAAGGAGCAGACATCTCCTTGTTGTATGAAACATCTTTTGTCCAAGTGTTTTGCATTGTACTTTTGGGCGAATGAAACACTTTCTTCCGACCGGTCTATGCCGTAGACTTTTCCTTCCGGACACAAATTCAATAAACGTTTCAAATTCGCACCACCGCCACAGCCTATATCAAGCACATTCCATTCCGGTTGCCATTCCACTTGCTTCATGCCACGATTAGCCAAAGACGCATGAAAACTATTCATTCCTCGCAAAATCATCCGCCCCCAAAATCCTTGCGGACAGCTTGTGTTTTGCAAGACCTTGTTTAAGAAGTTCTTTTTTCCCATATATTGCTTTTAGTTTTTGTTCAACGTCCAATGGTATGCACTCGTATAGGCATCCCACATATTCTTATATACTCCCTCGGTTGCGGACAGTTGTTCATGCCTTCCGCACTGCACGATGCGCCCTTCTTTCATCACGACAATCTGATGCGCGGCAATGATGGATGAAAGCCGGTGGGCAATCACGATGACCGTCTTGTCTTTTATCAGCGATTGCAACGCCATCTGCATCCTGTGCTCGTTTTCCGGGTCGGCAAAGGCGGTAGCTTCGTCCAGCACCAGTATCGGCGCATTCTTCAATATGGCACGCGCCACGCATATCCGCTGGGCTTCGCCGCCGGAGAGAAATACGCCTTTGTCGCCTATCCGTGTGTCGTATCCCTGCGGCAGACGCTCGATGAAATCGTGGCACTGGGCGGCCTTGGCGGCGGCTATCACTTGTTCCCTCTTCGCGTCGGGAGAACCGACGGCGATGTTCTCATACAGCGTGTCGTAGAACAGGAACGTGTCTTGAAAGACGAACGACACCATGTCCATCAGCCGCTCCGTAGCTATCCGGCGTATGTCCACACCGCCTATGCGTATCTCCCCCTGCTCCACGTCCCAGAAGCGGGGTATCAGGTTGGCTACCGTGGACTTGCCGCTACCCGACGGGCCGACAAGGGCGGTTATCTTGCCCTGCGGCGCAACGAAACTGACATCACGCAAGGCTTCCGTCCGTGTGCCCTGCTCCGTGTTTTCGTAGGAGAACGACACCTGGCGGAACTCTACATCGTAGGCGGCAGGCACTTCAGGATGTTCCGGCTCGGGCACAGGCTGCTTTTCCAGTATGCGGTCGATGCGGCTTACCCCTTCGTTGATGTCGCGCGTATTGCCTCCCAAGAACGTCAGTTTGTAAACGGGTGAAGCCATGCCCGGCCCCATGATGAGGAAGAACAGCCATACCACCGCCAATGAGAGCGACTGCGGACTGGCTTGTAACAACAGAATGCCCATCGGAAGAATAAACGTCACCATTGAATTTAATAATACGGTAAAAGCCACCATCCCGTTCTGATAGGTGTCGCAACACTTCAAGGCGAATGTCTTGTAGGCCTGAATCTCGGCATTGAACTGACGGAACGAGCGGACGCTCTGCCCGAATATCTTGACTACGGGCATGCCCCGTACATATTGTACGGCAGACGCGCTCATCTTTTCCTGCGCATCGTAATAGATGCCCATGAACTCCCTTGCCTTTTTCCCCATGAAATTGGAGAATTGCAGAAAGATACTCAACACCACAACCGCCAGACAGGCCACCGTCAGCCACACATCCAACGAGAAGAAAATGACCAGCATGACCGCCACCGTGGCTACTACGTTCACCAAGTCTGGAATGGTGTGGGCAATGAAGCCTTCTATCTTCTCGATGTTCTGGTCCATGGTTTTCTTGATGGCTCCCGTAGAGGTGTTGTTCAGATACCCCAACGGAAGCCTGCCGATATGCTCGGACAGGCGGACACGCAACCCGTACAAGATGCGGAACGCAGCCACATGCGAAGACATCAGGGAGGCATACAGCAGTACCAATCCGCCGATAAGTCCTCCAAACGCTATCCATCCCCAGCGCATCATCTCCGCCCCGTCCGAAGCGGCAGGATTTACGCCGTGCGACAACAGCTCTTTCAAAATTTCATAAACCGCCCAATAAGGCACCAGCATACATGCCGCACTGCCGGCAGACAGAACCCCTGCCAATACAAGCAGCCCCTTCTTCTGCCCGGCTATCTCGAACAGGCGGGACAAACCTTCTTTCTTTTTTGACTTCTCCATATACATAATGTTATTTTGCAATGATTCTATACCCCAGCAACGAACTAAACTTGTAGCACAGCCTCGTCATGCGCCCCAATATCTGTCCGAAGAAAAATCCCCAGCGCGGGCGGAAGAACTTCATGTAGTTGGCTTGCTCGATGAGTTGCAAGGCCGGTTCCCATTGTTCCACCACGTGCCCGTCGCTCAGCCCGGAACGGATTTGTGCCTCGTGCTTGCGCAGCGAATCGGGCTTCACGCCGTGTCGGCTCATCATCGTGCCGCACACGTCGAACCACAGTTCCCCGCCCCCGAAACGGCTCGCCACGGCGCGCAGGAAGCTCTTTACCTGCTTCTCGTAGAAATACATCAGCACGCCTTCCACCACGAAGATGAATGCCCCATCGGGATGCCTGCGGCGCAGGTCGTCCATCCAGTCGGTTTCCAGCAAGGATGCCGCAATATAGACATTGCCCGGCTGTTCGGGTATCAGTTCCCGGCGCAGGGCGATGACTTCCGGCAAGTCCATATCATAGAAGATGGCTTTCCCGCCTCCGATACGCTGGAAACGGGTGTCCAGCCCGCAGCCCACATTGACCACGACGGGATTGGGGTGCGTCTCGATGAACCGCCGCACGGCACGGTCGAAATACCAGCCGCGCACCACGCATCCCACTTCGCTCAGCTTGGCCCCGTCAAATTGGGAGTAATCGTATTCCAGACTGTCCGCCAGCCGTTCCGCAGCCTTGTCGTCCAGGATGGGATGAGCGCGACGGCTTTCCTTTGCCCTCATATAGAGAGGGATGAGCAGCGTTTCTGCCACAATGTTCTTAAACTCGTGTTTCATCTTTATTCTATTTTAATAGTGAACGTTTCGATCAAGTGAGGGCAAAGCGAGTTTACTTGCTTTGCCGAACGTGAGAAAGGTGCGCAATAGCGAACGATATTCAGATTTGTTCATAAAAAAAGGAGGAAACCTCCGTGAAGATTTCCTCCTTACCAACCGTTCTGATGCGGTTGAATGTTCGTATGTACGTTGTCTGTATCTCATATCTTGATAATAGCCCTCCAACCTTGGATTTCAAACAGGATATAATCGTGCAGGATAGCTTCCATTTCCTGTCGGGGTACGGAATGCATCAGCAGTTCCTCGAACATCGTGAACATCCATACCGTATGCAGGTGGATGATAAAGTCTGACACGGAAGTGTTTATGTCGGGATACTTTTCCTGCATGGCTGCAAACCATGCCTTGACCACCTCTGTAGAACGGTCGGTGTAGCTTTCCCGGAAATGTTCCAACGAAGAACCTTGTGCTTTGAACAACAGTATTTCCATTAGCGAACGGTGTTTGTCTATAAGCGAAACATATTCGTCAATGCAGGATTTCAGGTATTTTTCCGACCGCATCATCATAATATCTTCGCCCCGTATGCCATGGTGTTCTTGCAGCATGGCTTCCAAAGCGCACAAAACAGGACGGACCACTTCACGGAATAATTCATCTTTGCTTGTGAAGTAGTTATAGATATTCCCAACACCAACACTCGACAATTCCGCTATTTCGCGCATGGAAGTCTTGGAATAGCCTTTCTTCTCGAATTGCTGTCTGGCAATCGTCAATATCCGACCCCTTATGTCCTCTTTCAGCACTTGCATTTATAGTGAACAGTGTCTGTTTTTAATTTTTTGCAAAGGTACAAGGCTTGAAATTGTCGGGCAATACCTATTTTTAGGGATTTTCAGTTATGAACCTGTTTATTCCTGTTCTTTTTCCGCAACTTCCATCCGCTCCACAGACACCACACAATGGCAATGCCGGCGATGAACACGAACACATACGTGGCGGCAATGCCGATGTAGATGCGTCCGCTGTGGACTTCCAGAGCGAAGTTCCAAAGCGACATGGGGAGCGCGGCGAGGCTTTCCGGCTGGGGAAGCGCGTTCGTCCCGTTGTAGTATTCCACGGCAAACGGCTCTTTACCCAAGTCCGCGCTGAAACCCGATATGGCTTTCTTGCCAAACGGAGGACCGGACTTATCCTCGGCCTGTTCGCCCGTGAACCAGTCGGTCGCCGTGCCTTGCGCTCTGTTCCATACAAACAGTCCGCTGAACGAGCCGCAGAGCCAATGACCTTGCACTTCGCGCTGCCATACGTTCAACCCCATCACGCTGACGGGTGGCGTATGTGTCAGCCTTTCGGGGATGGCTTCGAACGATTTCAGGGAATAAAAGCCTTCGGAAGTGGAGAGCAACCAGTCGCCGCAGGCGGTGTCGTAGCGCACCATTCGCAGTTTGTCGTTCCACGGGTTCGGGCTGTCAAGGGTGCTTCCGGGCAGGGCCGGCGTATCGGTCAGTGCAAGAGCTATCAGTACGGGCGGACGGAGACACCAGCCTGTCACGGCAATAAGTAGGGTCAATACAAGGGTGGTGCGGCCTAACTTGTCATGCCACAGCAACGAGAGGCGCGTCCAGCGTGCCGCCTTGTCCGCACTCTTTCCTTGTTTGTGTCTGCGCCGCATGTATTTAGGCAGTAGCCAGTAGAGGATACCCGTCAGGCTGAGCAACACCAATACCACGGCCACCGCATCCATGACGAGCTTGCCCGGCATACCGAACAGTTCGCCCGTATGCAGCACCCACACCGTGCGGAACAGGGAGACTTTGCCGTCATAGTCCGACGGGGCTTGCAACTGTATCTTACGGAATTGGGTATGGGGAGACATGGAGATATAGAGATAAGAACGGCCCAGCACCGCCAGCGTGTCGCCCTTGCAGGTCATGTCCGTCAGCATTTCATCTCCGTCCGTAGGGAGCGGTATCTGCTGCCAACCTGTGTGGATGCCGTAACGGTACAGCCCGAAAGGACTGAGCGCATACAGGCTGCCGTCCGCCGTTTGCGCCACGGCACGTATCTGCCGATAGTCTGCTCCATCGGACAGTCCGTCGTTGAAGTCGGCGAATGCGGAAGCGGAAGTGTCCGTCCGCCAGATGCCACCCGTGCCATAGACCAGCACACGGCGCACGCTGTCCTCGTCCGTATAGGGCAATGTGCCCCGCAGCAGGCCACCGTTCCATTTCGTGTATTCGTAACGGACAGGCAGCCACTTCCTGCTGATGTCGACATCACGCACAAGCCACCGGTGGTTCAGCACGATGCCCGACAGACAGAACATCAGCAGAAAAAGGCTGAGCGCGATGCCCAGCCACTTATGATGTTTTTTCCATGTAATCCGTTTCATGCCGTTGCCGTCTGTTTCTTGTGCAACTTATTATATATGAGGTAAGCGGCAGTCGCCAGTAGCGACAGTCCGATGACCGCCAGTTGGTCGGTATGTTCCGACGGTGCCGCCCACAGGCCTTCCAACACGTGGATACGGTCGAACACCTCCACACCTATCCAGAAGATGATGACCGTAGCGAAGCCATAACGCAGACTCATGCCCCATGAAGAATAACGCAGCAGACGGGCAAACATGAACAGCGAACCTATAAGCCCCAGCATCCCCACAAGCAATGTCACCGGATGACGGTCGCCCAGGAAACGCTCGTCATAACAGAACATAAGTGTGAGGTAACACGTCCACAACATCGTAATCACTTCCATAAATGCCACAATGCTGGTATGTCGCGTCATGGGTCGGGCGGCAATCTCCTTCTTGTGCTTGCCGAAGAACAGCCGCTGCCACCAGTTGAGGAAGTTGCAGCCGTTGCGTGTGCAAAACAGGTAGAGCATCATCGTCATCGCCCAGAAACCGAAGGTGGCGGGCAGCAGCAGGTACTCCGGGCGGCTGACAACCTCGCCCGTCACGGGGTCGAGCTGTGCCTGCGTGCCGAAGCGGTTGGCATAGTACATGAAGAGGAAGTCCACCGCCCCCATCCAGTAGCACATACCGCCGAACAGTCCGAGCAGGCTCTGCCGCGCATCTCCCTTGATAAAGACACCCGCAATGACCAGTCCCAGTCCGAAGGCTCCCATTCCCATTCCCGCATAAAACTGTTCAACTCCCGTAGTGCCGTCTTTCAGCATACGGGCAAGAATATGCGTAAGGGGCATCGCTGCCAGTGTCACCGCAATGGACACGATCGCTTTGCCCCAATTCATTTGTTTTCTATTTAATCCTGTTGTCATATTAACAGACTTTTTATCCGACAGCAGCCGATTTCCTTGCGCCCTTATACCAGAGATAGAACGCTAAAGCCACAAACACTACCAGTATTATCACCATCTCCATTACATGGTTCAAAGGGTCTGTCCATATCTCGCTGAACAGGTCCATACGTCCCAATACCTCGATAGGTGTCCAGAAAACCACCACCGTAGCAATGGCCATACGGATATTGGCTCCCCACGAAGCGATGCGCAGCTGTTTGGCAAAGATAAAGAACGAACCTATCAGACAGCCCAAGCCTACCAAAAGTGTAACAGGATGATTTTCGCCTAAGAATACGTCGTCATAACAGAACATCAGCAGTAAGTAGGAAGCCCACAGAATCATCATCAGCTCCATGAAGGTAACGATGCTCGTGTGACGTGTCATCGGGCGAGCGGCTATCTCGTTCTTCTTTCCCTTGAACAGCAGACGCTGCCACCAGTTGATGAAGTTGCAACCGTTGCGTGTGCTGAACAGATACATAATCATCACCATCATCCAGAATCCGAAAGAAGCCGGAAGTATAAGATATTCAGGACGGGTCACTATCTCTCCCGTCACAGGGTCGAGTTCCGGCTGTGTGCCGAAACGGTTGGCAAAATACATAAACAGGAATTCCACCCATCCCGTCCAGAACAGCAGACCGCCGAACAGTCCCCACAGAGTCTGGCGCGTATCTCCCTTGGCAAACACGCCTGCAATAACCATCAGCATACCCACGAATCCCATGGCAAAAGCCGAATAATGCAGTGTGGTCTCATCCAGAAAATGCTCCATCAGAATCATCACGGCATGGCCAAGCGGCATGGTGAACAATACCATCAGGAATGATGCGGTGGCTTTCCACCAATATTTTTTCTTTTCCATTTTTACTTCAGTTGTCTTTGTTTCCACTGTCTGTTTCATATTCCATTAATTTACCTTTGATATACTTTTTATAAATAACTATTACGATAATTGCCATAACCAATAATGCGGAATGCAGCATCGCTGTGAACTCCCATGAAGGAGCCTTCTCAGTATCTCCATATTTGGCGGACATCACGAAATGAGCGGCAGTTATTGCAATTACTGCAACCGTAATAAAAGGCCACTTCACCCATTTGCGGTTGCAGAATTTCCAAAAACGAAAGAGTGTCTTTTCCATAAGCATGCCTATTTCAGTTCGTCGCAATAGTAGCTGATGCGTCCGCCCTCGTCGCCTATCTCCACGTTGGCATCATACCAGCTGATAATCTGTATTTTGAAGTAACGCTGTCCGTCTGCCGTACGCACTACGTATGTGTGGAAAGACGGAGTATATACAGGAGGAGGTCCGGCAAACGTCATCGCCTCGGCCAGCAACGGATTGGCATTGGTCTTTGTCCTTTGCGGTCCGTTGTTCGGGTCGAACCAGGGATTAGAATCAAAATCCAGCCCGTTCTCCACCAGGTAATGGTTCCAGTCGTTCTGCGACATGGTCACACTGACCTCACCATTATCGACCACCCATTCCAAATCCGACGGTAACTGCGAAACGCTTGTCCACTTATTGTATTCGCCATATCCCAAGTCGGCTGCACCTCCACGGCCTATACCACTGGTACCGCTGTTCGTTCTCAACACGTAGCCGCAAAAAGCCAAGTCCCAATCCGTGCGGTCGTACTGTTCGCCTTCCTTGATGTCCTTGTTCACCCCATAGGCATTGAACATTTCGCCGGTACGCAGGTTAAAATAAATCCAGTCATTCGTCACACCGGTGGAATAACCCGACTTGCGCGGCAGTGTCTTTCCGTTGAAAGGCTGTATGTCGTCATAGTCCACGCAGGCGCACATCAGCAGACAGCCCAGCAGGAGGCACATCGTTTTCAGTCCTGTCTTTCTCATTTCTTCTTCCTTAAAGAGTTAATCACATCATCAAGCATAAATTCCATCTGTACCCATCCGCGGGTTCCGGCTGTAGCCGGAACATTGAACATCGTAATCCCGGAACCCAGTGTTTTCGGCACATAGTTGAACAGATTGTCCACACCGAGAGTCAGCTTCACCTTGTTCCAGAAAGTCTGCGATACGGAGAGGTTGCACAGTACATATTGCGGAAGGTCGCAACGGAAATAGGCATCATAGCTCTTGTTGTCCTCTTCCACGAATACGCGATCCTGCACATCGAACTTCTTGCTTCCCATATACGATGCACTGAACACAGCGTTCAGACGGTAATTCTTCCGTGCATATTTATAATCCAGACTTGCAGTAGCAGCGTGTGGAGATGTGGTATTTACCTGTATGCCCTCGTTCTTGCTCACATTGACATAACTGTAAGTTCCGTTAAGGGTCATACAATCCAATACCCTCCAGCGTAACAAAGCTTCAATACCCAACAGACGCTGCTTGCTCAGATTGGTATATTCAAAATTGTACTGCATGTCGTAGATGCGCCACACTCCTTCAATCTTGTCGCGGAAATAGTTGCCGTATGCCGTACCGGACACGAACAGGCAGTCGTTCGAATATTCTGCACCGAGCGAAAAGTAATTGTTCTTCTCCGGCTGCATGTTCTCATTACCGCGAATCATGAACATTCCCAAATGGTCCCAGTTAAAGAAAAGTTCCTTGATACTGGGAGAACGGTAACCCATTGAATAGTTGGCGCGGATAGCCCACTGCTCATTGGGTGAATATTTTGCAGCCACTTTAGGCATAGCCATGAAACCGAACGCACGCGAGAAGTTAGTGCGCAGTCCGGCAGACACCATCCATTGGGGATTAATGGTCCATTCGTCCTGCAGGAAATATTCCGTCTCTTTCAGGGCGCGGGTTTTCAGGTCATGGTTGGCATTGCCCGAAAAACGGTCGCTGGTCAATTCGTCAGAAGTGTGTTCGATGCCGAATATCAGACTGTGGCCGTCGAAGTAGTCGCTCGTCACGGTCAGACGGGGTTGCCAGATGCTGCTCTCATAGTCCTTATTACGGGTATCGATGCGCTCATGGCGCTTGTATCGGTTATAGAAATCCCCGTGCAGGCTTCCGGTCACGCTGAACCAGTCTTTCATATGGTAAGTCACCTTGGCCCCGGCGTTCCATTCGTTCGCCTGACTGAACGTCATGTCCTGTATCAGGTCGTACGTGTTCATGAAGAATCCTCCTCCATATAGCAAGACTGACAAATCTTTTATCGGATCGTAATAGACTTTCTGTGACATCGTGATGTGCTCCTTGCCTTCGATACCCATTGGCGGGCGGGCTGCGGTGCTGACCACCGTGATGTCATGGGGCAGGAAGGGGTTGGCCTCCTGCGTATAGACTTTTTTGTCGTTCTCCGCCTGATACATATAGAATGCGTCGGTGGAGCTGTACCACACATCGGTCTGCGAGGTCACTTTCCCCGCCTTGAAGCCTGCCGACACCCAGCCCTGTAGGTTGGGGCGGTCGGCATTCTGCTCGAACATATACAGGAAGTCGCTTGGCTGCGGATTTTTGTAGTTGCGCTCGTTCATCTGTCCATAACGCACTCCGGCGTCTATCGACAGCGGTTTGGAGGTCTTTTTGGTTATCAGGTTGATGACAGCTCCAGCCGCACGGCTTCCGTAGAGGGTGGAACTTGCACCTTTCACTATCTCGATGCGGTCGATGGCATGAAGGTTGAAACGTTCATAGTCCAGGTTGCCCGCCATGTCGCCCGTCATACGTTCGCCGTCCATCAGGAACAACACGTGCCGGGCATCCAGTCCCTGCATGGAAATTTCGTTTCCGAAGCCCACTTTCTGTATATTCAGTCCCGGAGTTTCCTGCTGGAGAGCCTGCTGCAGATTGGCGTATCCGGCATCCACCAGTTGCTTGCCGCCCAATACCTGCGTTGTTATGGGGGACAGTTTGATGGGGCGTGCCGCACGCGAACCCGTCACGACTACTTCGTTCAGCCCTAACGCATCATCTTTCATATATACGGTCTTCACCGTTTCGGTATTTTCTATTTTCCCTGTTTCCGGTACAAAGCTAACGTATGTCACCTTATAGTACCAACAGCCTTTCCCTGCAAGCTTCAGCACTGTCTGTCCGTCCACGTCCGTGATGGTGTGCATGGCGTTCCTCAGTTCCGGATTGTCGGCATAGGCCACATTAGCGGCTATGATGGGCTGTTCCGCCCCTTTCTCCAGCACCGTCAGCCTGACGATCCGCTGGGCTGCCGCATCCGTACAGACGCATAGCGCCAACAGCAGGATGAAGGTTGCAATCTGTTTCATATCGTTTTATTTAATAGCATTAAAAACAAGGGCACAGTCTGTTTCCCGTGTCCTTGTTTTTACAATTCCAACTGTTTATATTCAATTCTTACCCTGTTCTTTCTTCGCTTCTTCCAGGTCTTTCTCATACTGAGCGAACTCTTCCTCGAAGCGGTCGATGCGCGTAGGGTCGATGGTCTGCAAGAAGGTCTCCGTGCGCACGTTCATCATATTGTAGTCCACGATGAACTCCACTTGCTTGGTGTCCACGTTCAGGAAACCATCCACACGTGCACCGCTCCCTTCCTGGTTGTCCGCAGCGTCATCGCCGCTCGTGGTGACGTTTCCGTCCGTTCCCACGAACTTCACCCAACCGCTGCCGGGGTATTCATCCTTTTCCCAACTGTTGAGTTGCATAAACTTCGTTGCACAGCGGAAGGTGATGGCAAAGGGCATGGCGCCAACGGTGAAGTCGCTCAGGTCGAGCACCATCATACCGTCTTCTCGCCACGTAAAACTGAACTTGGTGGGGCAACCGCTTTCCAGCAGCGTCTTGTCCACGCCGCTCATTGTAGCACGGGTTGAGAGCACGATGTCTCCTACAAGGATTTCCTTTGCCTTATCAATATATTCCTGTGCAGGTGGCTCATTGGTAAGTGAATCGTCACTTTCACACGAACTTAATCCGATTACTGTTGCCATAAGAAAGCTGAATAAAAAGTATAACTTTTTCATTTTGCTTATATAATTTACTTGTTTTGTAACCTATAATTGTTTCCTGTTCATTACCCTTGCCTGCGTGTATTCCGCAAAGGGTATGTAAAGTCATGGTTTTTACATGATTAAAGGCAGGCTTTTTCCGATGGCAAAGTCTGTCTTTGATGTGTACCGCATGTAGGCTGGCGGTTTGGATAATTTTGTTTCCTCGCCGTCGGTTGCATACCGGGAGTGTTTTTAGCGGCATAGCAGCCTTGCCGACAAGATAATGGTTTTCTTCCCCATTGGGTGAGGTGAATATGTTGTGATAAATTTTTCTTAGTAAACACACAAAAAGAGCTAACAGAAAGCCGTTTGACGGCTTTCCCCTTACTCTTTCTGAATTTAAATTCGTTGCTTGACAAAATAATGACGAATTATTTTGTTCCAACAAAGTGTACGGATGCAGGGAAATCTGCACCTAAGAACTTACCGGATACCGCAAGAGTAAACTCAGCAGACTGCGCCATTCCGAAACTTGCTGCAACAAGGGTAGCTCCTAAGAAAAATTTTCGCATCGTTTTTATAATTAAAGTCTAACAAAAAAATAATTACACTTTATTATTGATTTTTCAATAAAGTCCTCCAACGGCATCCTTCATCATACATCAAAGAAGAACTGTAACCTAACCTTCTAACTTTATCGGATGAATCGATATCGGTATAGTTTGCTTTTAAGAATGCTTGAGTCGATTCTCTATAGAAAGTGCTTTCTGAACAGGCAAAAGTAGTACCGGCACGTCCATCTTCATTATAGAAAATGGTCAGTTCCGGATAGACCAGATTAAAGTCATTATTCAAATTACCAATAGCTATGTTAGATAGCATTTTGACATTCGACATGTCGAATGTTTCCAATGCGTTCAGGCTTTCGATGTCAATGGTGTTAACTTTCAATTCATCCTTTTCGGGCAATTTGATTTCTTTCAGTGCAGGACATCCAAGAACCATCAGATTACTGCCATACGTTTCATTACTTTCCGTCTCTTTATCTCGTTGTCCCCAAATAGTAGAATAGCTCAAATCTAATTTCTGCAAACCCGGGATATTCTGAATCCATACATTTACTAAATTAGTAGCATTGGATAAATCGATAGCTTCCACTTCTACATTTTGCAGGATGATTTGAGTAATGGATTTCCCTACTTTTACGTTAGGCATAGAAGCTACATTTTCTACTTCAGCGGCGTAAAGACCGAATTTAGAGCCTTCCCAAGAGAGACTTCCTATCAAATATTGAATACCTTCAAAGTTGGAAACATTATCACTAGGAGAAACAAGTAACTCCTTTGTTTTTTGGTCGAGTCCCAAGCGTTTGTTAAGGTCTATTTGGTCGCCGTTAAACAAATCGGAGAAGTCAGTCTTCAAACGGACGAGCAGGTTTGCGTCGGGCACGTCGCGCAGGGTGGTATAGGTTTGCAGATTGCCATCGACATCAGTCATCTTCATATCAATGGTGCCGGCGGTGATGGCTTCCTTGTTTTGGCGGTAGAAACGCACGAGATCTTCGATATTCTCTTTAGCGGTTTCCGGAAGGTAAAGTTTGGTAATTTCGTGCAGGTTAGTCACAGTTTCATCGCCGTTTTCTTCCACTACGACACTCACAAGATTATCATAGTCGTAGATTTCATTACCCGTCAGGTCTATTCCGGTGATTTGTTCCGGCAGCTTGGCGAAATCAAATGCCGGACCGTAACCATTGTCCGACAAATCTACTTCGGTCAGGTTGGGCAGTATGCTCAGTTCGGCAAGCGCGTCGGTGGAGATGTTTGTTCCCGAAAGGTCGAGGGTGGTGGTATTGTTGGCCAGTTCGTCCAGTAGCAGGTTGCCGTCGGCATTGAACTGGTAGCCCTTCTGGGCAAGGATGGTTTTCAGTTCCGTGTTCTGTACGGTGGCGGTGCTGTATGAAGGCCCGTCCTCATCGTCGCTACAGGCGGTGAAGCCGAGGCACAAGGCAAGAGCGGCCACACCCATGTAAAGTTTGTTCATCGTTTCAATTTAATTTAAGTTACACTTATTTTTATCGGTGCAAAATTACAATCATGTCAGAACCCTTACAATACCTTAAAATTGGTATTTTTGTGTTCACTATTTATGGGTGGGAATTTTAACGGAAATATATAACACGTTGAATCTCAAGACAAATTAGAATTGCTTATTGAAGCGGTATTTGAATGATACGATGAAGTAACTACCTATCTGTTGCGTGTGTGTTTCCGACAGCCCGGCAGAGGAAAAGCTGCGGGAGAAATTCTTCTTCTGGCTGAGGATGTCCGACCAGTAGAACGACAGCTCCGCTTTTTTCTGTTTGAGGAAACGCCACGTCAAGCGCACGTTCCACACCACTTGGTTGTCCGCGCCTTTGCGGATATTCGTCCCATTGCGGAAGGAATAGGCGGCATCGCTCCGCAACTGGATGCCACCCGTCACGGCGTTGTAGGTGACTGCACGTGTTATATTGTTGATTGTATTCGACCAGTTCAAATCGCCGCTCAGACCTATTTTCGTGTCCCGCGCTTCCAGCCTTATGTTCTGGTTGAAGGAAGGCTTCAGGCCGGGATTTCCACGGGTGATGTTCAGCGGGTCGCTGTTGTCGGTCAGGGTAAGCAGGTGCCCAAGGAAGGCTGCCGGGTATTCCCCTAATAGGTCAGTTGCACCCGCGTCTGTTTCCTGCGCCATGCCACTGTAAGATTGGGGCTGTAATTGCAGGATTGCCGGACGGTGTCTGCCTGCAGCATCCCCGTCTTCTGGTCAAGGCTTTGCCGTTCGGGGGAAACGGACACCCCGGCACGGATGTCCCACTCCTTGTCGGCATAGTTCAATGTAAGACCCATCGTATGGGAAATGCTGCGGCTTGCGCTTCGGTTGCTCAGGCTGTCCGTATAGCCGGTTTCGTAATTGTCGGGAAGATACCCTGCCGGACGGTCACCGTCGTCTTCCCCAAAGAACGGGGACAGGTCATACGTGTCGCGGTTGCTGTATTGGCGGTCGGACTGGAACTTGTAGGACAACTGCATCTTCAGCCGCTTGCCCAGCGGCTGCGTGAAAGACAATCCTGCCGCAAGGCTGCGGTTGCGCATCGGGCTGTGTTGGTACTGGTTGCGGTAGAGTACGGAGTCGCCGCCCATGTAACTCTCCAACTGGTAATAGGTGGTGGATGACACGGAGAAATTGTCGTTGTCATTCCGCCCGTCGGAATATCGCACGGTCAGGCTGATGTGGCTCCCCTTGCCGTTCAGCTTGCGGGTGGCTTCGCCCATAAGTATGTACTGGCTGTTGTGGTTTTTTGAGACGGAACTCATGTCGATGGAGTTTATCCGAATATCGTCCGCAACGCTTTCTTCCGCGCCTTCCCCGAATGGGTTGGACACATCCAGTCCGGGGTCGGCACTGTATGTGTCCTGCCGGTTGCCGTTCTCGCCGGAACTTTTCGAGGTGTTGAAATTCCCGGAAAAGCTTAAAAGCGTCTTGTCGTCCGCATACCATTGCGCCCCCAGCGCGGCACTTGCCATGCGGTTTTCCATGCGGTTGGTGTTGGAGGAATAGCGGTAAGTATTTCCGGTATTCAGATATTGTTCGTAATAGGATGTGCCTTCACTTCCATTTATAAAGTTGTTGTACATCACATTCCCGTTCACGGATAAGTCCGGACCGAATTTCTTTACGAAGTTTAAGGCGATATTATCCGTCCGGTTGTCTTCATAAGAGGTTGTCATATTCCGGTTGCCGGACTTGGCGATAAGTGAAAGGTTCTCGCCGCTTTTCTTAAAATAGTTGCCCGTCAGTTCCGCTTCTTTTTCTTGTTGTTACCCTTGCCTGCGGCTATGGAAGTCATCAGTGTACCGTTGAACTCCTTCTTGGTTTGCAGTGGAAAAGCAGGATGTTGTGGATTACGAACACTTCACCGTGCCATTTATATTAACCGTAGATGAGATTTTATCAAAGATTGAAAATCTGACAATGCGTGAAATGCCGGGAGGCACGCTCTTCCCTGACACTATGAAGCAATATGATGACTATACCATCCGCGAGGCACTTCATAATTGTATCGCACATCAAGACTATACGATGCAGCAGCGAATCAATTTTGTAGAAAATCCGACTTACCTTTATTACTCTAATGCAGGGGCTTTCATTCCTGGTACGTTGGAAAATGCTTTAACAAATGAAGAACCTCAAGCGTATTTTCGAAATGAATGTCTTTGCAGAGCAATGGTTGACTTCAACATGATAGATACAGTAAGTAGAGGCATAAAGAAGATGTTCAATGAACAATGGCGTCGTCATTTTCCAATGCCGGATTATGAAATTGATGCAAAAAACAGAAAAGTGTCGGTACGTATTTACGGCAATGAGATAAATAAAAGATACACCAACTTGCTCAAAACCAACAATTCACTAACCTTGTGGGATTGCATATCATTAGATGCTGTTCAGAAAGGAAGAACCATTCATGAGGATGTTGCGCAGGATTTACTGAACAGAGGACTCATTGAGGGCGAAGCCCCCAATTATACAATCTCTTTAGGGATTGCAAAGGCTACTCGTCAACTGCAAGGTTATACCAGACAAAAAGGACTTGATAAGGAGAAAATCAAACAAATGATTTTGCAGTATCTTAAGAATGCCGGCACAGATGGAGCGAAACGTGATAGCATTTATGAATATGTCAAAGATGTAATGCCGCAAGTTAAGACGCATGAACAGCAATTGAGACTTTTAGGAGATATACTTAGCGCATTAAGTGTGGATAAGCTTATTTATGCGAAAGGACGGATATGGTTCTTAAAAGAGTAGTCATAACGGAAGATTTTGACGGTTTATTCCAATTATAGCGGAAATTATAACGGATTCCGTCATATTATAGCGGACAATAATAATCCGGTTAATTCACGTCAAACTTGTAAATTAAAAAGTATGTTATTAGGAGAAAGAATAAGAGAATTAAGAGCAGAGCACGGAGTACTGCAAAGACAGTTGGCAGCCTTGCTTGAAATAGATACTCCGATGTTCAGCAAAATAGAGCGCGGAGACAGACGAGCTAAACGTACACAAGTAATACAATTAGCAGAATATTTCAATATAGATAAGAATGAACTTCTCACTCTGTGGTTAGCAGACAAAGTATTAGATGCGGTAGAGGATGAAGACGAATTAAAACACGATGCGATAGAGGTTGCACAAAAAAGAATAGGCTAATACTTACAATTATCGGGAACTATATGGTATCATAACTATATAATCCCTGATATTAATATTTGATAATCAATGAATTGGGCTACAATATTCGGTTCAAGCTGTGAAGCCTGAACAGTAACACCAAATTTATGGATCAGATAGAATGTATAGTAGCTCGTCAAACTTGCCATATAGATATATTTGGAGAAGATAAGTATCAGCAGAATACTTATGGCAAACACCGTCATCTTTGAGGAAAGAGGGCGTTCTATCTTTCCTGCCACAAGCATCGGGCGTTTCTTGATGTGGTTCAAGTAGGAACGGAACCAACGACATATAGGAATCATCACCACGATGGCAATCAAGGCAAAAACCATGAACAAGGCAATGTGATGCCTCCCGTAAGGAGCTACCAGCAAAGCCACCAGTAACGGTCCAAGCGAGCCACCCAAATTCCCGCCCACCTGAAATAGAGACTGCGCCAGTCCGCGTTTTCCGCCGGAAGCCAGAAAAGTAATACGTGACGCCTCCGGATGGAGTACAGACGAACCGATACCCACAATGAATACCGAAGCCAGCAACCAATACAGATTAGTAGCAAAAGCCAGATTCATGATACCGACCAAAGTAAAGCCCATACCTATCGGCAATGACCAGGCAATGGGGCGCTTATCAAAGAACAATCCCATTAGAGGCTGAAACACGGACGCCGACATCTGATACACCAACGTAATCAGACCAATCTGGGCAAAACTCAAGGATAAATCCTCCTTGAACAAAGGGTATACTGCCGAAATAACCGATTGCAGCATATCGTTCAAACAATGCGAAATACTCAATGCTATAAGAATAGGAAAAGCAATTCTACGGATAGGAGGTCTCTGATTCTGTATCATCTTATACTGTCTATTACAAAAAACGGTGCAAAGGTACGTAAAAAATACATATCCAATCCACATAAAGACAAAACTCCCCGATTCTCGTCAATACAGAATCGGGGAGTTTTATCTTTATCAGTTCAGCAATCCCGGATTGGCTTCTATGGCTTCTTTCGGAATGGCCAATGTATAGCGGGCATCATTCTCTTCGAGTACATAACGCGTACCATCAAGCACTTTCTCCAAACGCGGACGGGTGGAACGACGAAGGTCAAACCAGCGATGTCCTTCAAAAGCAAGTTCACGGGCACGTTCATCTAATATTTCCTGTACCAACGCTTCCTTATCCATGGCATTGACAACAACGGATTTCGCTTCGTAGGCCTCCGGTGCATAACGTTTCCGCATCAGTTCCAGCAGGCGAGTACGTGCTTGAGACAGTTCTCCAAGTCGGGCAGCAGCCTCAGCAGCCGTCAGATATATTTCACCCACACGGAAAGTACACAAGTAGTTATTGCTTCCCGCCTTCTTATTCTTCCGGAAACCTTTTTCATCCGTTTCAGCAAAATATTTGTCCAGCCGAAGGTCGTTCTCAGCATAAAGGGAGAGAAAAACCGGAGTAGCCAGAGCAGCCCCATTGATTGTACTGCTCAGAGGTGTCTCCAGTGGAGTAATATTTTCCACGGAATTATAACTGTTAGGAAGAGTTGCAGCGGCATCATTCAAATCTACCAATACAGACTTCACGGCAAGCACTGCCTCAGCAGCATCCCAAGCCGCCTGCCACTCGCCCTTATAAAGGGATACGCGTGATTGAAACGCCTCTACCGAAGCCGCATTGAAACGATATGAATATCTCTGTTCCCATTCTGCCTTCATGACCAGTTTGCGTGCCTCGTCAATATCTGCTTGGATGGAAGTATAAACTTCTTCCACCGTATTGCGTTTCAGGACTTTCTCTAAATCCGTATCCAATTTCAGCGGTACCGATTTGGTATCCAAAGCTCCCTCCTTAGTATAGGGCTGTCCATAAAGATTTACCAATAAGAAATGTACATAAGCACGGAGCATATACGCTTCTCCTACAAGCTGATTTATCTCTTCCTCAGTGCCTTCCTTAATATCACTTCTGCTCTCAATAACGTGATTGGCAATAAAAAGTACATTGTAATACTTGGCCCATTCAAACGATGAGGTATAGGCATTGGGAGCAAGGTCGTTCCAGCGCTCTATATCCATATAATAATTTTGGTCATATTCATTATCCCGAACCTGCATCTCGTCGGAACGGAAACAAGCCATTCCCCGGTCACTGAATTTACTCACGTCCTTATAAGAACGGGCAAGCAACGCTCTATACTCAGCCAAAGAATTGGGAATGACACTACCGGTAGGCTGTATATCCAGATAGTTGTCGCATGCCGCAAGCAGAAGCATGCAGGCCATTATCATCAGACTTATTGTTTTCTTCATTTTCTTTCTGCTTTTGAAGTTAGAAATTCAAGTTCAAACTGAATGTAACCGACTTGGGTACGGGAGTTGCATAAGGATTGTACATCGACTCCGGATCCATGTAGTTATTATATCCCGAACCAAACACGAAGAGATTACGTCCTTCAATAGATACCGTTGCCGAGTTCATTCCCAAACGCTTTGTCAGGAGCTCAAGGATACGGTAACCCAGACGCAGATTCTGCAAACGTACGTAGTTCAGCTTCTTCACCCAGATATCCAAATCTCTCCAGATGGTTTTAGAATCATACCAGGAGTACTCTTCCGGGTTGGAAGCACTCAGCATAAATGCCGGAAGCTCCGCATTCGGGTTTTCCGGAGTCCAGCGGTTCAGCACATCCGCATTATAGTTCTTGCCATAATCCGGATTGATGATGTCATAAGAGGGTTGCGTACGTACGTACCCGCCAAACGTCAAAGAGAAATTGACATTCAGCTCCCAGTTTTTATAGCTGAAGGTATTAATCAAACCTCCCGTATAAGGAGCATCGCTACTCCCGATATACGAATAAAAGGTTCTCTCTTCGGCTGCAGTTACATCGGAAGAGGCAATACCTATCCCCCACTCGTCCTTCAGGCGGTAAAGCTCCTTCAAGGTCACTTTCTCTCCCTCCGGATTATAGAACATCATATTACCGGTTTCCTTATTCACTCCCGCAGTCTTCAGTGCGAAAATTGCCCCTACAGGATAGCCTTCACGTCCCGGAGTGGTCTGCTGCTCCGGTATGTTTTCCTGCAATACCTTATTACCGTTATAGGCAAAATTGAAATTTGTGTACCAGGAGAAGTTTTTTGTCGTTATGTTACGGGTAGACAAGCTGATTTCCACACCTTTGTTCTCCATACTTGCCCAGTTGACGTTCATTGAAGTAAAGCCCGTCTCCAGAGGAAGCATGCGCAAAGCTATCAAATCGGTACCCTTACGGTAATAATAGTCCACGCTCAGATTGATAGCCTGGTTCAATACAGAAAAATCAAAGCCGGCATTGACAGACTGCGTCTTTTCCCAACGCAACTTCTTGTTGGGAGCGGAATTAATGATAATTACATCTTCCGATACTCCGGGCAAAATACTCTCCGACCGATATGTACCCAACAAGAACGGAGAAGTATTCTTGTCAATATTTCCCTGCAGACCGTAAGATGCACGGAACACCAGGTTATCTACCCACTTGGCCTGCTGCATAAACGGTTCTTGTGACAGACGCCACAAGGCACTGACAGAATAAAGAGGAAGATAGCGGTACTTCTTATCCACACCGAAAAGATCGGAACCGTCAAAACGGATACTTCCTCCCACCGTGTAGCGATTCAATAAAGAGTAGGAGGCCGTAGAGTAGAAAGACACATAAGCATTCTCCTTATACGTCGTCTGATGGAGCGGGAAAGACGTGGCGTAACTTTCGTTGGGGAAAATCACCGGCTTGGTGGTCAACGTCTTGCGGTCGAAGCCATACCCTGCCGAGAACAAGGTTTCGTACCAAGTCTTGCGCAGTTCGGTACCTGCCATCACTTCCAGTTCATGAATATCATTGAAGCTGTCGCGATATTCTCCCATCGCCTTCCAAGTAATCTGTGAATTGGAGTTTTCATAAGACTTCTGCATACCTCCTTCGGGCAGAAAGTGTTTGGTTTCTCCACCTTGGGAGTATTCGCTCAACTTATAGTAATAGCGCATGGCATAGCTTTCCCAGTCCGCTATTTCTTCTCTGGAAGTTTTTTCCAACTGATAGCCAAACTGGGAAGTCAGCTTCCACTTGTCATTGAACCGTAACTCCGCATCAAATATAGATGAAAAAGAATTCACCACGCTTTCATTAGACGTGTTCTGCCGTTCTTCAAAGATGTTGAATCCTAAATCCTTATCAGTGTTGTTCTGAATATCGTAGTCGTAATTATAGTTGCCATTCTTGTCATAAAGTTCAAAATACGGATTAGCCTTGCGTGAATAGAACACGGGATTCGACATACCGTATGCATCTGTCAGATAATTGGTATTTTTGCGACGGTTGGCAAACATGGAGGCACCCACTTTCAGTATACTGTTCACCTTATAGGAAGTCTTTCCTACCAAGTTGAAACGGTCCATACCCACACCGTCCACATTTCCATCCTCTTTATAATAGCCGAAAGAGGTATAATACGTAACCCTTTCCGTACCGCCGGAAAGGCTCAAGTTATATTCCTGGCTGAAAGCATCGCGGAAAAGGATATCTCCCCAGTTTGTATTAACACTCTTCAAACGGTTGATGGCAGCTTGTGTATCACTGCTCAAGGCATCCCATCCTCCATTCTGAAAAGCAGACAACTCATTGTAATTGGAAAGAATATTATATACGCCTCCTTTATGATTGTCCGGAGAATAGTTATTACGGATCATATCCATTTCCAATCCTACTTTCTCCGCTGAGTTCAGCAAGTTCAACCGGTCAAGGCTCAATGTAGGAGTATAGGTAAACCGGGACGAGAAATTGATAACCGGTTTACCGACCTTACCCTTCTTTGTTGTAATCACAATGACGCCATTGGCTGCCCTCGCACCATAGATGGCAGTGGCTGCCGCATCCTTCAGGATGGTGATATTCTCAATATCTGCCGGATTCAGGCCTGCAATGGAAGATTGCTTCATGTTGGTGATGTCATTCAGCTCATCCGGTTCGGGAACATCCGTTCCCTCCAAAGGAATGCCGTCCAGCACCCACAAAGGGTCTTGTGTACCATTCAATGAAGCAGTACCGCGAATGCGTATCTTTGCCGGAGCACCCGGAGCACCGGAAGTCGGGCTGACAGAAAGTCCGGCAATTTGTCCGGCAAGTGCCTGGTCGATACTTTTTACTGCACCGATGGTCTCGTCCGATATATCCAGTTTGGATACCGCTGCCGTCAGCTTGCGGCGCTCCACTGTCTGGTAACCCGTCACAACAACGGCATCGAGCATTTGGGAAGATGCATGAAGTGTTATTTCATAATGTTCCTTTCCCGGAACAAGCTTCACTTCCAATACGTCATATCCCACGTAGCTACAAAAGAAACGGGTTATCCCCGCAGGTATAGCGATAGAGAACTGACCATCCACATCAGTGATGACCCCCATTGTAGTCTGAGCACTCCCCGCCTTTTTCAAGTCTTCCGCAGTCACATAAACGGAAGCACCGATAAGCGGTAGGTTATCCTCTGAAGATATTACTACGCCCTGGACTTTTTTCTCTGCAGCAAAAGCAGATGACAAAGCTCCTACAAAGCATAGCAAAACGATTAATACACGTTTTTTCATGCGTTACATATAAAATTAATTAATACTCTATTGAAAAGAAAAATCACTTTACTCCTAATGCAGTATTGATACGCAAAATCAAATCCTTATAATGATATTTAGTGGCTATATCCGATGCACCCAGACGATTTTGGAGCAATTCTTTGATGCGAAGCAACTCACCACGCTTCACGGAGATGACATCAGATACGCGGTTTATCTGCGAACCGTAGAAGTTCAGTTCGCGGTGTGCACCCATACGGTCGGCATCCAAAGTCTTACCGGCATGCTCGTCACAGCTGCAAAGGGCAGTCTGATGGTCCAGCAAGAAGTGGTTGTCCATCAGTTTTTTGTTTATTTTCACTCCTTCGCTTTCGGCAGCTGCTGTAATCAGTGCATCTACGAAGTTCTTCTGCAAGGCGCGTGTCATGACGTCCGGCAAGGCACCGCGTTCCGTAGTGGCAAAGATGTTGCGATGCAGGCCATCCATCAGCTCTACCACCGTGAAAGCCTTTTTGCCGTTCACCGATTCGTTCTCCAACATACGCATCAGGCGGTTGTTGCCCAGCAAATCCCAAAGGATATAGGATTGGGCATTCTTCAACACTTGTGTCGGTGCATTCTCCACTACGCCCAGTGGAGTGTTGCGCAGCAAGTAAGTGTACTCTCCAACTTCCGTGTCGAACAGCCATTTGGGATAGGTCAGCACTTCGTCCAGCAGAAACTTCAGGGCGGCTTGCTGCTTTTCTTTTTCTACGAAAGTATAGGTTTTCTGTCCGTCGCCCACAACGGTGTTTTCTATATAGATACCACCGATGTTTGCCAATACATGATAGAGGTAATTGTTCCATTGGTTGATAACCGCATAGTATAGGCGGGAAGCTTCTTCATAAGTCTGTCCTTTCTCGCCAGTAGTAGTCCATTGGATGATTTGAGGAACAATACGCTTCAAGTTCTCAATACCCAGCAGAGATGAGCGGACAGCATCATCGCCCAAATCTTCATTCTGCGCACGCGGGTCTACGGCATCACGTACATCCTGCGCCTCACTATATTTATATAAACGGTCTGTATGACGGCTCAGGAAGTCGGCAAGCAAGTCCTTCTCTGCCTCTGGGGTTTCTTTACCATACCAACGATAGCCGTATTCTATGGCAAACATATCATACGGACCGATATGGGGAGAAAGCGCCGTAACACCGTCACCCGGCTGTGCCACATAGTTGAAACGTGCATAGTCCATGATAGAGGAGGAAGTGGTATTCATACGATCCGTAAATGTTTTGGAACGCAGGGAATCTGTCGGAAAAGTCCAGGAAGCAATCATATTGTGGCGCAAGCCCAACGAGTGCCCCACCTCGTGGCATGCCACAAAGCGCATGGCATCGCCCATCAGCTCATCCGGCAGCCTTACTCCTCTTGCTTCGGGACGTACGACACCGGTTTGCACTGTAATCCATTCCTGGAGCATGCCCAGCACATTATGCCACCACATGATGTCCGCTTCCAATATCTCGCCCGAACGGGGGTCGAGGATAGAGGGGCCCATGGCATTGGCTTTGGTGGAGGCGGCGTAGGTCAGCACGGAGTAGTTCACGTCATCCTTATCCACATTCATGCTGTCCGTCAGTTCCTTGGCTATGATAGCATTCTTGAATCCGGCACGTTCAAAAGCAGCCTGCCAATCCTCGATTCCCTGCTTGATATATTTCCGCCAACGACGGGGAGTGGAGTTCTCGATGTAGAACACAATCGGCTTGGCCGGTTCCACCAATTCACCGCGAAGGTAACGCTCCCGGTCTTCCGGTTTCGGTTCCAGACGCCAGCGGGTGATGAAGGGTTTCTTGTCTACACGCTGCTGACCGTCACTGTAATTCAACAACGGATTGGTAAAGTAACCTACGCGCGGACTATCCAGACGTCCCATCATAGGTTTCTCCGGCAACAGCAACAGAGAGGAACTGACTTCGACCGTAACAAACACAGTCGTTGTTCCCTCGGTCACCTTAGTTGTCAACTCGGAAGTGGCTACCACATTGTTCTCAAAAGCTTTGATAGATAAAATGCGGGAGAGATTCTTGATGGCCGAAGTTCCCAGGTTGATATTCGTAAAGACATTATTGATACTCGTCTCTGTACCATCATAAATATCGTTGACCTTGACCACTATCATGGTAGAGTCATTATTGAATGCCTCAATCTTGAAACCGGCTATCAGCGGAGAAATATAATTATCCAGTACGGACTGCCGTATGGCATCCTCATCCGGCGCCAACGGAAGAGGACGGCTCTGACGTACCAACAGCTTGTTGGCAGCCTTGTCCAATTCAAAACGCACCATCTGATTTTCGTAATTCGTACCACGGTTCACACCTGCCTCATTCAGTTCGGAAGGAACACGCTGTAATTTATTTACTACCAGCATATCACATCCCAGCAGCCTTGCCGGCACTTCAAAGTAATAATCGCTCTTCTTCTGGTAAACATTGAACATTCCCTTGCGGGCAATAGCACCGGAACCTGTCAATTTCTCGTAGTCGCTCTTGGATTGAACGCTGTCCTTGGTTTCACTCTTCTTTTTCTTACGGAACCATCCCATAGCTTCGGGAGAAGCAAAATCAGATGTACCGGCATGCAACAATACGGCAGGCTCACACATGAGTACTCCCGCAACTGCCACGACTGGCAGGATTGTCTTCAATTTCATCAATTCAAACTCTAACTTTAATGCAACAATTACTCCGTTAACTCTCTCTCTTTGACGTATGTTAATAAATACCAACCGCCAGTTTGTTCTACCTCCATAGAACGGTAAACGGGGCGCAAAGATACGAAAAGTATATTTTAAAAGTCACTAAACAACGCTCATTTATGTTTTTTCCATAAACAATATGAAGACTTTTACATATATATCATTTTTTCTCCCATCCTCTATCATTTCTTCTTCACATGAAATTTTGTACCACTGACACCAAATAATCTTCCCCAATTGGCGGCAAAACAATGATAATATTGTATCTTTGCACCGTTTTTAACTTAGAAAATAAATAAGATAACAACGATATGATAGCTAAAATCAATCAGCTTCTGCAGGAAGTAGAGGCGCTGAAAGCCGCTAACGCCGAGGAATTAGAGGCACTCCGCATCAAATACCTCAGTAAAAAAGGAGCCATCAATGACTTAATGGCAGATTTCCGCAATGTAGCCGCCGAACAGAAAAAAGAGGTGGGAATGCGCTTGAACGAACTGAAAAACAAAGCACAAGAAAAGATTGCCGCCTTGAAGGAACAATTCGAAAGCCAGGATACCGACTGTGACGATATTGACTTGACCCGTTCAGCCTACCCGGTAGAATTAGGAACCCGCCATCCGCTTTCCATCGTGAGAAACGAAATCATCGATATATTTGCCCGTATGGGATTCAACATCGCCGACGGACCGGAAATGGAAGACGACTGGCACGTATTCTCCTCCATGAATTTTGCCGAAGACCATCCGGCACGCGACATGCAGGATACATTCTTCATCGAAAATGATACAGAAAACGTATCGCACAGCATCATTCTTCGCACACACACATCCAGCGTGCAAAGCCGTGTTATGGAGACCACGCAGCCTCCTATCCGCGTACTTTGTCCGGGACGTGTATACCGTAATGAGGCCATCAGCTACCGCGCACACGCATTCTTCCATCAGGTAGAAGCCTTGTACGTAGACCGCAATGTATCTTTCACCGACCTGAAGCAGGCTTTATTGCTCTTTGCGCAAGAGATGTTCGGCAGTGACACCAAGATTCGTCTGCGTCCTTCCTACTTCCCCTTCACCGAGCCAAGTGCCGAAATGGACATCAGCTGCAACATCTGCGGCGGCAAGGGCTGCCCCTTCTGCAAGCACACGGGTTGGGTAGAAATTTTGGGATGCGGTATGGTAGATCCGAATGTATTGGAGCTGAACGGAATAGACAGCAAAGTGTATAGCGGATATGCCCTGGGTATGGGTATCGAACGCATCACCAACTTAAAATACCAAGTGAAAGACCTTCGTATGTTCTCTGAAAATGACACACGCTTCTTGAAAGAATTCGAGAGCGCTTACTAAATATAGTGAATAACGGTTAGTGATTAGTGATTAATAAGTTGCGCATTTTCAGCATATCATTAATCACCCATCACTAACCACTCATCGCTAACCACTATTTTTCGCTATGGCAAAAGACAAACTTGTAACCTCCGGCTATTGCCTTATCCTGGCTGCCAATTTCCTTTTGTATTTTGCCTTTTATCTGATACTACCGGTTCTTCCATTCTACCTAACTGAGGTATTCCATACCGGAAATGCAGCAGTAGGTGTCATCTTGTCATGCTACACCATTGCCTCGCTCTGCATACGCCCATTTTCGGGATACCTGCTCGACACACTGGCCCGCAAGCCTCTTTATCTGGTGGCATATTTCATCTTTATCACCATTTTCGCAGGTTACATGTTAGCGGGAGTCCTATCTTTATTCATCATGTTGCGGGTTGTCCACGGCCTTGCATTTGGAATGGTGACCGTAGCGGGAAATACAATTGTGATTGACATTACCCCTTCGTCCCGTCGCGGTGAAGCCGTAGGATATTATGGACTGATGAACAATACAGCCATGAGCTTCGGCCCGATGATTGGTCTTTTCATGCATGACATATATTCCTTTGAAACGATTTTTGCCTGCTCGCTCATATCAGGAACTATCGGTTTTGTTGCCGCATGCCTCGTCAAGACCCCACCCAAACAACCAGTCAAACGAGAACCTATCTCATTGGACCGCTTTGTGCTGCTGAAAGGTATCCCGGCAGGAATCGCACTGCTATTGCTCTCCATACCATATGGCATGACAAGCACTTATGTAGCCATGTATGCCAAAGAAATAGGAATTACCTTGAATTCCGGATTGTTTTTTACTTTTATGGCCGTCGGCATGGCAGTGTCCCGTATGTTCTCCGGCAAACAAGTGGATAAAGGACGTATCACCCAAGTCATAACTTTAGGACTATATCTGGTATGTAGCTGTTTCTTCATATTGTCCGCTTGCGGACTACTGATGAAGACCGTCCCGGAACTGACAAACATATTGTTTTTTATGGTTGCCCTCCTATTGGGAGTAGGCTTCGGGACGATGTTCCCCGCCTTCAATACGCTGTTCGTAAACCTGGCCCCCAACAACCAGCGCGGAACAGCCACCTCTACCTACCTGACTTCATGGGATGTAGGCATTGGTATAGGTCTGACAGCAGGAGGTTATATCGCACAGATTACCTCATTCGATATGGCATATTTTTTCGGAGCCTGCCTCACGGTTATCTCCATCTTCTATTTCAATCTGAAAGTATCTCCTCACTATCATAAAAACAAATTAAGATGAGAAAGAAAGAGCGTTATGAAAAAATCCTTGCTTGGTTTAGGGAGAACGTTCCCGTAGCCGAAACAGAGTTGCATTATGACAATCCGTTCGAGCTGTTGATAGCAGTTATTCTCTCTGCACAATGTACGGACAAACGCGTCAATATGATTACCCCCGCCCTTTACCGGGACTTCCCTACTCCCGAAGCACTCGCCGCTACTACTCCCGACGTGGTATACGAGTATATCCGCAGCGTCTCCTATCCCAACAACAAAGCTAAACATCTTGTAGGCATGGCACAGATGTTGGTGAAAGAATTCAACAGTGAGGTACCCGATACCCTTGAAGAACTGGTAAAACTGCCCGGCGTAGGCCGCAAAACAGCCAATGTCATCCAATCCGTTGTTTTCAATAAAGCGGCTATGGCAGTAGACACACACGTGTTCCGCGTCAGCCATCGCCTGGGTCTCGTATCAGATAAATGTACAACTCCGTTCAGTGTCGAAAAAGAATTGGTAAAACATATACCGGAAACAGACATCCCCATAGCTCACCACTGGCTTATCCTGCACGGTCGCTATGTATGCCAGGCACGTACTCCACAATGTGATACCTGCGGTTTGCAATTAATGTGCAAATATTACTGCCAGAAATATAAAGTTAGCAAAGAGAGCGGCAAAGACAAAGAATAAACAACGGTTTCATAGCAAAAAAAAGAAATAAATGCTAACTTTGCGCTCACTAAAAAGAAATTAGTAACACTTTTAAATAAAATAGAGTATTATGACAATTGATCAATTTAACTTTGCCGGAAAAAAGGCATTCGTTCGTGTGGACTTCAACGTACCCTTGGACGAAAACTTCAACATTACAGATGATACCCGTATGCGTGCCGCTCTTCCTACATTGAAGAAGATTTTGGCCGATGGCGGTAGTGTAATTATCGGTTCTCACCTCGGTCGTCCGAAAGGCCCGGCTGACAAGTTCTCCTTGAAGCACATTCTGAAGCATCTCGAAGAGTTGTTGGGTGTTGAGGTGCAATTTGCTAACGACTGTATGGGCGAAGAAGCTGCCGTAAAGGCTGCTGCTCTGCAACCGGGTGAAGTGTTGTTGCTCGAGAACCTCCGTTTCTACGCTGAAGAGGAAGGCAAACCCCGCGGTTTGGCTGAAGATGCTACAGACGAAGAAAAGAAGGCTGCCAAAGCTGCTGTTAAGGAAAGCCAGAAAGAATTCACCAAGAAATTGGCTTCTTATGCAGATTGCTATGTAAACGACGCTTTCGGTACCGCTCACCGTGCACACGCTTCTACTGCATTGATCGCTAAATATTTCGACAAGGACAACAAAATGTTCGGTTACCTGATGGAAAAAGAAGTAAAGGCTGTTGATAAAGTTTTGAACGATATCCAACGTCCGTTTACTGCCATCATGGGTGGTTCCAAAGTTTCTTCCAAGATTGAAATCATTGAAAACCTGCTGAACAAGGTAGACAACCTGATTATTGCCGGCGGTATGACTTATACTTTCACCAAAGCCATGGGCGGCAAAATCGGTATTTCTATCTGCGAAGATGACAAACTGGATTTGGCTCTTGACCTGGTGAAGAAAGCAAAAGAAAAAGGCGTAAACCTTGTTTTGGCTGTTGATGCCAAGATTGCCGATTCTTTCTCCAACGATGCCAACACCAAGTTCTGCCCGGTTGACGAAATTCCTGATGGCTGGGAAGGTCTTGATATCGGTCCTGAGACTGAAAAGATCTTTGCAGATGTCATCAAGAACTCCAAGACTATCCTTTGGAACGGTCCGACGGGTGTATTCGAATTCGAGAACTTCACTCACGGTTCACGCGCTGTAGGCGAAGCTATCGTAGAAGCTACCAAGAACGGTGCTTTCTCACTCGTAGGTGGCGGTGACTCTGTAGCTTGTGTCAACAAGTTCGGCTTGGCAAGCGGCGTGTCTTACGTATCTACCGGTGGCGGTGCATTGCTTGAAGCAATCGAAGGAAAAATCCTTCCGGGTATCGCTGCTATCAACGAATAAAAACAAGCAAAATAACACCCAAAGGCAGCTCTTTGAAAAAAGGGTTGCCTTTTTTACTACTATCCATCCCTATAATGAGACGAATTCTACTATCCTGCATCCTTTTATCAGCCACATGCATCCTGAAAGCACAAGATGCTTGTCTGAATGATGTAGTCAACACTTTAAAAGACCGCATTTCACTCTCCGGCTATGCCCAAGTGGGATATACATACGATGATGCGGGCGAAGGTACCAGCAATACTTTCGATATAAAGAGAGTTATCTTTATGGCGCGCGGTAAAATCACCGATAAATGGTCGGCTTACTTCATGTACAGCTTTGCCAATACCGGAAAAATTCTGGAAGCCTACACGGAATACCGCTTTCTCCCTCAACTCACAGCACGTATCGGACAGTTCAAAACCATGTATACCATTGAGAACCCGATGTCTCCCTGCTTTGTCGAATTAATAAACTGTTATTCTCAAGCCGTCAATTACCTGGCCGGTATCAATGGCAGTGATCCGTTGTATGGCTCTGCAAACGGTCGTGATATGGGATTGTTAATTTATGGAGACTTGTTCGACTCTTTGATGACTTATAACCTTGCCATCATGAACGGACAAGGCATCAACCTAAAAGATAAAAACAATCAGAAAGATATTGTAGGCAGCCTTATGGTACATCCATTGAAATGGTTGTCCGTCGGCGGTTCCTTTGTTAAAGGGAAAGGATGCGCCGTAGCCGTTTCTTCCATTAATCCAGACATAGCCATAGGAGAGAATTACACCCGAAACCGCTGGTCGGCAGGTGCCACCATCAAAACAAAATCCGTAGATGTACGTACAGAATACTTGGCCGGAAAAGACGGACACGTTAAAAGTGACGGTTACTATGCAACCGTATCTGCCCATGTGCTTCCCAAATTTGACGTAATAGCCTCTTATGACTATTTCAACAAAAATAAAACTATTTCCGATAAACAGACCAATTATGTAGCAGGTGTACAGTATTGGTTCTATCCCAAATGCCGTCTGCAAGCCCAGTATACATACTGTAACCGCCATAAAGGAGAAAACTCAAACCTGCTTCAAGCACAGTTGCAAGTTCGTTTCTGAGCTGGGGAAATGGAAATTTATGAACTTTTTGGCATCCTTTTTGTAGTTTTATAAGATACATACCCAAAAAGAGACTGATTTATGAACGAACAAGCCATACAAGAACAATATCAGCATATCGTTACTCTACTCAAGCAGCAACGGCTGAAGGAAGCACAATCCCAACTGGAAGCCTTTCTTTGGAACAGCGGTGACTGGACACTCCGCAACCGCTTGGAACAAGCTCAGACATCCTATCAGTACATGCTGCAATACATGCGCCAGGGAATCGACGATCCTGAACGACAGAAACTATATCGCCAGATTCTGACCGAAACTTGGGAAGTCGCTGACCAGGCACGTCTGTCTCTCCTTGACGGAGTTTCCACGCACTATTACCATTCCCTGCGCAATAACCGGGAACGCCTCCCCAAAGAATACAATATTGCCGCACTGCAGAAGGTATTGGAATCTTTCCCTGATGACCTGGCCGTTTGTCAGCTGATGCCGGATAACCAAGGCATGGACGCCGTACTGCAACGGCACGAACAAACCGCCCAGGTTCTTTTCCTTTCCACATGGAGTAACAGTGACTGGTCTGCAGAAGACGAACAGCAAGCCAAAGGATTACTGGAATCAGAAATGCTTCCCGTCAATGATTTGTGCCTGTTCACCAGTGCCGTCATGCTCAGTCTGATGGAATGCTTCGATACCCGCAAATTCTCATGGTTGCTGGACGCCGTAACGCATGCAAATACGCAAGTAAACCAACGGGCGTTGGTAGGTATCGCTTTCGCACTTCTTTTTCATCCCACCCGTCTGTCGCTTTATCCCGAATTGACAGCCCGCCTTTCCCTGCTCAACGAAGACAGCAGTTTCGGCAAGCAACTGAACCGTATTTACATCGAGCTACTCCGTAGCCAGGAAACGGAAAAAATAGACAAAAAGATGCGTGAAGAAATCATTCCGGAGATGATGAGGAATGTGAACATCATGCGTAACATGAAGTTCGGTTTTGAAGAGAACCCTGAGGAAAACGATCTTAATCCGGATTGGGAGAAAGCTTTTGAAAGTTCCGGACTGGGAGACAAGATACGGGAGATGAACGAATTACAGCTGGAAGGCGCTGACGTCTATATGAGTACGTTTGCACAACTCAAGACTTATCCGTTCTTTAAGGAACCGTACAACTGGTTCTATCCGTTCGACATGCATCACTCCAGCATCATCAAGGAATTCGGATTCAAGCCTACCGGAGACAATGCCATCCTCTCCCTTATCCTCCAATCCGGTTTCTTCTGCAATAGTGACAAGTATTCCCTTTGCTTTACAATGGCACATATACCACAGTCACAGCGTACGATGATGCTCAGCCAGATGACTTCCCAGGATTTGGATGCACTCATGGACGAAAGCAAATCTTCCGCTTTACGGCAGTATGCCGAACGACCGGATGTCATCAGCAACCAGTATGTCCACGACTTATACCGTTTCTTCAAGTTAAGCCAGCGCAGACACGAGTTCCGTGACATCTTCAAGGAAGAGATTGCCCTGCACCGTATCCCGGCACTCAAAGAGATTCTGTGCAAACCCGAGCTGCTGATTACCATCGCCGATTTCCACTTCCGCAAAGAACACCCGGCAGAAGCATTGGAGCTTTATAAGGAATTGATAGCCTTGAACCATGCAAATGCAGACATTTTCCAAAAGGCTGGCTATTGCCTGCAAAAGGAAAAGAGGTATAAGGAAGCGATAGACGCCTACCTGAAAGCCGATGTACTAAAGCCCGACCATGTCTGGACAATCCGCCATCTCGCTACGTGCTACAGGCAGATAAGGGACTTTGCCTCTGCACTGGAATACTACAAGAAAGTGGAGGCAATCCAGCCGGAAAACCATAATATCCTTTTCTACGCCGGAAGCTGCCTTGCCGAACTGGAAAGATATGAAGAGGCTCTGCAATATTTCTTCAAGCTTGATTTCATCGAAAGCAATTGTATCAAAGCATGGCGTGCTATAGGCTGGTGTTCGTTTGTCAACGGCAAGTATGAGCAAGCAATGAAGTATTACGAAAAGATACTCGCCTCCAAACCACTCGCAGCAGACTATCTCAATGCCGGACATGTTGCTTGGAGAACGGGCAAAATAGAAAAAGCTGCAGAACTTTACAGTAAAGCAGCTTTGGAATATGGCGGGCAGGAGATTTTTAGAGAAATGTTCGGTAAAGACAAAGAAACACTTGTCAGACAAGGAATCAGTGAAAAAGATATCCCTCTAATGATGGATCTGGTTTAGACCTCCAACAACTCCCTGTACAGCCTCTGTACGGGGAGCCCCATTATATTATAGTAACTCCCGGATATGTTTTCCACCCCGATGAATCCAATCCACTCTTGTACACCATAAGCTCCGGCTTTATCCATGGGGTGGTATTTGTCCACATAATAGGCAATTTCCTCTTCGTTCAGTTTGGCAAAACGCACTTCTGTTGCCGCCGCAAAACTGCGTTGCCACTCAGTGGTAGTGATGCATACACCGGTAAACACTTCATGGGTACGTCCGGACATGTCGCGCAACATCTGCATAGCTTCTTCCCTATTCTTGGGTTTTCCGAGAACTTGTCCATCCAGCCAGACAATGGTATCTGCTGTAATCATCAATTCGTCCGGATGCATCATATCACGGTAGGCATCTGCCTTTTCCCTGGATATGTAGAGAGGAATATCCGCTCCCCGCAACGTTTCGGGATAAGACTCGTCCACATCGGGCAAAGTTCTTACTTCATATTCCACTCCCAAACCAGCCAGCAATTCTTTCCTTCGCGGAGAGTTAGAGGCAAGAATCACCTTATATTTCTTCAGATTATCTAACATCATATCATTTACGATTTGACGATTTACAATTTAACGATTGAAACAACTACCAACCAAAAGCTTTTTCATCTGCCATCCAAAGCCCTTGCACTTTCAATACCTGTTCCACAATGTCGCGACCACAGCCATAACCGCCTTCTGCATACGAAATATAGCGAGCCACAGCCTTTACCTCAGGCACAGCATCCTTAGGACAACACGGCAAACCACACTCACGCATCACCTCCAAGTCGGGAATATCATCACCTACATACAATATTTCCTCGTCCTTCAAGCCATGACGGTCACGGAAGTCATGGTAATCATGGATTTTAACAGAAGAACCCATATAGATATTTCCATCCTCAAAACCTAAAGAAGTAAAACGCTTGCGGACTGCTTCTGTACGTCCACCCGTAATTATACCCAGCAACACACCTTGCTTAGCGGCCAGATGCAGGGAATAACCATCCTTTATGTTGACCGTACGCAGAGGTTCACCCTCCGAACTCATAGGGATAACATTGGCACTCAGCACACCGTCCACATCAAAAACAAGGGCTTTTATCTTTTTCAAATCATAGTTTATGGTACTCATTGCACTTTTTTCTTGTTCATTATAATATACCTATATGCAGCAAAACATTAGTTCAAAAGAGGCAAGCATCGGCATCCGGTTATCTTATTGCCAACCGATGTATATTCTCGCTAATCTCCCGATATAGTTCCAGCATTTGCGGCTCATCGGCAAGCATCCGCAGATGCTCGTCAATGACATTCTCATCATAGCGCACAGCCGGTCCTGTCTGTGCGGCAAGCGGTTCCAGCTCATGCACCTTGCGGGCCGTCTCGTCTATCAAGGGGAGCATTGCCTCGAACGGCAACCCGTACTTTTTCAGCAGTTCAGCAGCCAACACATACATGTGATTGGTAAAATTGCACGTAAACACAGCCGCCAGATGCAAACTTTTGCGCTGCTCAGAACTTGCTTCATACACTTTTTCCGATAGGGCAGAAGCAATGTCCTTCAGAAGCTGCACATCCTCTTCCGAGTTGCTTTCCACAAAACACGGTATCTGTCCAAAATCCACTTCACGCTGCTTACTGAAAGTCTGCATCGGATAAAGCACTCCATAACGCACTACATGCCCCTGCCAAATATTCATAGGAATACTGCCGGCTGTATGCACCCATAAAGCATTCTCCTTTCCAGAAACAATCTGGGGTAATAATTCTACAAAAGCCGCGTCCTTCAGCGAAACGATATAAAGCTGTGCCTCCTTCGTAACCGCCTGCAGCTCCGTGGTATATGCAGCTTCCACCGTCTGTGCCAATTCCTGCGCCGATTCTTTTGTACGGCTGTAGACCTGCACAATACGAAACCCTTTCCGATAAAGAGCCTTTGCCAGATTAGTAGCCAGATTTCCGGCACCGATAAAGGCAATGGACGTATCTTCTATACTTCTTCCTGCCATACGCTTATCTTGTTGCCAACCAATACAGAATAGTCCCTAATACCAGCAACGCCAACGGCAGCAGATAAGCGGACATCGTACCGAGTAAGGCAGTTATCAACCCGAAGTTCAATATCAGCCACAAACCTATCAATACCAATCCCACTGACTTGTCATGCTTGAACAGCAGAAAAATCACTGCGGTATACAATAGAAAATTATCCTTATTCATCACCCACGGCAAGCCGATTGCAGAAAAATGCACCAATTTGTCCACCAAGTAAAGAATGCCGAATACAATCAGTGTGATGGCAGTGGCCTTATATGTATCACGGTTATTGTTTGCTTTTGCTGCACTCACTGTTACTTTCCTCCGTACTTATTGATATGTATCTTTTCCCACTGCAGATTGTCTTCGTTGAAAGGCTTGCGCTCCATCCCCTTATGGCCGATAGCAATAACACTAAGCACCTGCAGCTGTAAAGGAATATCCAACACCTCGTGCACATACTCGCCGGAAGGCATACCGGAAGCCGTAAAACGTTCGCGCACCTGCACCCAGCAGCTTCCCAGCCCCATATCTTCGGCCTGAAGTTGCAGGTAGATGGAAGCAATGGAGGCATCTTCTATCCACACGTCGCTTGCCAGCGGGTCGGCAACAACCACTACTGCCAGTGCCGCATCGGCAATAAACTGCGATGCCTGCTCCTTGCAATAGGACAATTCCTTCAATTTATCCTTCTCGTCCACCACTATGAACTGCCATGCATTGCTGCGTTTCGACGTGGGTGCCATCAGGGCTGCTTTCATCAAAGTAACGACTTGTTCTTGTGTCAATTCTTCTTCTGTAAACTTCCGCATGCTGCGGCGTGCTTTTATCAATTCACTGAAACTTTCCATAATGATTTTATGTGCTAATATGCTAATGTGCACATCGACACATTAACAATAATTTTTGCAAAGATACGAGATTATTTTTTAAATTTGCAGACCATGCCTTTGAAACTCACTACATATTACCGTGGGAGCAAGGTTCCTGACCTGCCAGGCACCAACACCTTCCATTCCACAGAGTTGTTCCGAATCTACGAGGCAACTCCGGGGTATACCCCCATACTCATTGTGGCATCCGAAGATGACAAGCCCGTTGCGAAACTGCTTGCCGCCATACGTAAAAGTGTCCGCATGTTTCCACCCGGCATCATCAAAAGATGTGAGGTGTACGGTACGGGAGAATATTTCAATAACGAGGCAGACAAAGAGATTATCTTCAGTGACATGCTGCAAAGGCTTACCAATGAAGCATTGCGCGATTCTTTTCTCATCGAGTTCCGCAACCTGGAAAATGCCATGTTCGGATACAAATCTTTCCGAGACAACCAATACATCGCCATCAATTGGCTGCGGGTACGCAACTCGCTGCACAGCGTCGAAAAGGTGGAAGAGCGTTTCAGCCCGTCACGTATCCGGCAAATAAAGAAAGGGCTCAAAAACGGCGCCCAAGTACGGGAAGCACGTACCAAAGAGGAGATTCTCTGTTTTGCCCAGATGTTGCGCCACGTATATTCTTCCAAGATACGGCGCCACTTCCCCAGCATCAAGTTCTTTCAGCATCTCGAAAACCAGTTGACAAAAGGGCAGCAAAGCAAAATCTTCATCGTCATTTATAAGGAGAAGATTATCGGTGGCAGCGCATGCATTTATTCAGATGACAGCGCCTATCTATGGTTCTCTGGTGGCATGCGCAAGACTTATGCCCTGCAATATCCGGGGATTCTTGCCGTATGGAAAGCACTGGATGATGCCAAACAACGCGGATACCGCCACTTAGAGTTCATGGACGTGGGACTTCCCTTCCGCAGGCATGGCTACCGTGAGTTCGTTCTCCGCTTCGGGGGAAAACAAAGCAGCACCCGACGCTGGTTCCGTTTCCGTTGGAACTGGCTGAATCGGGTGCTGATAAAGATGTATGAATGATTTTTACCGAAATTAGAAATTAGTGTAGACTACATATCCATGAGCCGGTACATTGACCTGTGTATTTATTGTTTCACTCTTTCCGGTAAAATAATTGGTCCAGTTACCAGCTGTTGCCGGGAAAGCTACATCAACCGCATTATGCGTAAAGTTGCCCATAACAACCAGCTGCTTGCCCGTTACACTTTCGACCAACAATGAACGACCGTTGTCCCAATCAGAAACTCCGACCTTCCATGTCAAGATGGCACTTGAATCGAACAATTCCGGATGGGCGTTACGCAATTTCATTAAATCCGCATAAACATCGTGCAGCTCCTTGCGGTCAGTATTCTCCAGATACTCCCAATGCAACGGTTTCCTGCCCGTACGTCCATTCTCCCCAATGGAAATGTCATATCCCATCTCTCCAAATTGCCAAACCATCTTAGGACCTGGAACAGTAAGGAAGAATGTAGTGTTCAGCGCCAACTGATTCATGCGAGCATCAAGGTCGGTTTTCAGTATACCTTCACCCCATTGCGACTGTTTGTAAGCTGCGCGTTCTTCATCATGACTTTCCATAAAACCTACCCATGCAGGTGTTTTCTCATAAAGGCTGCTAAAAGAACTATTTTCAGCATATCCCATAGCCGACTGACAATAGGCATTATTCAGGTTGCGCCATAAGTGCATGCCATCTGCAGCCAGTTCATTTTCTTCCTTTGAATCACAGAAATGCTCCAGGATAACATAAGAGCCCTCTTTCACTTCCTTGATGGCAGCATTATAATCCTTTAGGATGGCAATGCGACTTGCATCGTAATTGGATGCCGTGCTTTCAGTACAAGAAGTCTGTGTGAATCCTTTCGTCAGGTCAAAGCGGAACCCATCCACCTTATATTCCTTCAACAAGAATTGCAGATTGCGCTTCACAAACTTACGCACTAACGGGCTTTCATGATTGAAGTCATGGAACACACTATAAGGATGAGGTGCTTCCACATTGAAATATGGATTATTCTTTGCAGTCTTATCACCATCCCAATAAAGTTTAGCCAGCGGATTGTTTCCTGTAGCGTGATTATAGACCACATCCAGAATAACTGCCATACCCGCCTCATGGCAAGCGTCAATAAACTGCTTATACATGGCCTTTGTGCCATAAGCCTTATCCATCGCAAAAAAGAAGCAAGGATTATACCCCCAACTGTCGTTTCCGTCAAACTCCTGCACCGGCATCAGTTCGATGGCATTGACTCCCATAGCCTTCAGATAAGAAAGCTTGCCCATTGCACCATTGATGTCGCTGGAGGCGGTAAAGTCACGTAGATGCAATTCGTATATCACCAATTGCTCAGGATTTGCTATTTTAAAGTCATTGACCTTCCAGTTATAACTGTCTTTCTGTATCTTGAAGGTCGAAACGATTCCTACTCCTCCCTCAGGATAAGCCATACTTTCGTTATAGGTAGAAGCCGGAATATATTTATCATTATCAGGATCAAGAATCTTTTCCGTATAGGCATCAGCCAGGCGAACCACTTCACCCGCCTTCGTACCTACATAATATTGGAAAGCATACTCTTTGCCAGCATCCAGCCCCGCCAACGTAATCCACCAACATCCGGAAGCATCATCACGATACATCTGCGATTTTTCGTCATTGCCCAATGTCCAGTTATTGAAGTCGCCCACTACATGGGCAAAGTCCTTATGATTCCCATTCGCATCTTTGTCATAAAGTACCAGTGTCACCGTAGAATTATCCACTACATTGATACCCTCGACCATACCGGCCGGCACTGCTGCAGTTTTAATTTCACCAGGAACAAAACCTTCATATTTTGTGTCGGTCACCTCAACAAAGGAATCCGATTCTATCCCTTTCTTATTGCCGTCTGCACTGCGAATCACTATTCCGAGCCGGTTCACCGGTGTCTTCCCGCTTCCAAACCATTCCCGGATATTCGGGCTCAGCGTAATGCTCCATACGTTGGCTTCGGTTGAAGTCATCTTACATTTATCCTTGTTTTCCGTCCACTCTGCCGGAACGAACAGCCAAGTTCCTTCACTGACCACACCAATATGCACATACACATCTCCTTTATGCCCATAGAGAGCAGACTTTGCATCCGCTTTAAAAGTAATTACAAGGGACTGGTCGGCATCCGGTGCTGCCGGTGTAAAACTCAAACCATCCGGAGCTACAATCGCATTGGCAGCCTGAGTGACAGATATTTCTTTCTTCTTCGAACCGGATACAATATTCAATTGTGCCGTCCGCGCTTTCCCTGTCTCATTCTTGCCGACAGAAACCATAATCGTAGCTTTCCCGGACGTACCTTTTGCCGGACTGATGTTGCACCAACCGGTATCTTCACCACTCAGCTCGGCTGTCCACTGCTGCCCGGCCTCAAAACTGACGCTTTGCGAAGAAGCAGCTTCACCAAAGCTAAAACCTTGCTCAAAGATTGATTCACTACCAGAAGCAGGGGTCAAATACTCCTGTAACTCCTCTTTATCGTCACTACATGCCGTGAATGCCAGCACTAAACTGAAGCATATTAAATGCCATAAAACAGAAATCTTACGTTGATTGATAATTTTCATAATATGAAGTATTCAAAGTTATCACTTCACAAATATAGCCGGAAAAGAAAGGGCAAACCGATTAACGCAAGAGAAAAGTAGCAGCAAGCTTACGGAAACGTTTGCATGGCAAGCAAATGTTCCCGTACCACCATGTTTTATGAAAGCTGAATGACAAACTTTTGTAGCCAATCAACCTACTTCCTCGCAGATACGCATTTCCATACCTTTATACACCACCACAATCTTATGCAACCGGGTGGCGCCGATGCCACGCTTCACCGTTTCCGTATCGGCATAGCGGTCGGCCTGGGCGATGGCTTCCCGGCGAAGTTCCTCCACACGGGTTTCGGAATCCTTATACTTGGCATATTTCAGTTCTACGATGTAGCTGTGCTTCATGTCGGAGTAGATTTCCAGCATCGGGCAGAGGAAAATATCTACATAACCTTCCTGCGTGTCCTGCTCGGAGACGGGACGGTAGAAACGGTTCTGCGCAGTCATGGCAAGGGTGAAGCCGTGGACGAAGGACTCGCCTTTCTGCTTGTCGCGCTGCGAGGCATAGCGGTGCAGGCAGTCGGCAATGTAGCCGAAGTAGGATTGCCAGTCGCCGTCGTAAGCCAGAGCCGAGGAAAGTTCGCTCTTTTCGTAACTGCTGAAACTCAGGTCGGCATCGTCGTAAGTATTCAGCAGATAGGTATAGAGCTGTTCCTGCACCACCATGTTGGGGATGGTGAGCCTTGCCTTTCCCTTATACGTGCCGCTGATGGTGAGCATTCCGAAGTAGTAGAGCAGACTGATGAAGTTGTCGGGATTGGTGATGCTGACGGCAGGGAAGCTGTCTTTCAGTTCACCGGTGATGAAGCCTTGACTCACGAGAGTCTGTATGACGGAAGCATCGTGGGCAAACTCCTTGTCCTTGCGGATGAGCATACGCAGTTTCTCGTAGTCAATGCGGATGTTGCTCTCTATCATGTTGCGTGGTGCTTTGCCATCATCAATGTAGTTCTTGACGAAGTAAAGCACCATATTGGAGTTGTACATCGTGGTTTCACCGTAGCATTCCTGCGCGAAGCAGTAGTTGTCGTACCACGGTTTCATCATCTCTATCAACTCGTCCACGCTGTGGTGGAAGGGGCTGTTTGCTGAATAATAGGCCAACATTCCGCGCACCTCCTCCTCGGTGAATCCCATCATCTGGTTGAACTTCGGCGCGAGGGAGTAGTTGGTGCCGATGTTGAAACCGCTGGTCAGGTCGTCCATCGTCACGGGGCTTACGCCGGTAATGAAGCAACGCTTGATGCTGGAATAAGTTCCTGCTTTCACCTTGTTGAAAAAAGAGCGCAGATAGCCTTCGCCATGCGTCTCATCCGTATAGCGGTGCAGGCTTTCGGGACTGGAAAGGATGGCGTTGGTGAAGTGGTCGTACTCGTCGATGAAGAGATACATATCCTGTCCGGCACGTGCGCAAGCCTGATAGAGGTAATCCAACTGCTCCACGGCTCCGCTCACCGCACGCAGTCCTTCCAGAGTATCTTGCGGAAGGAGGTCGGCGTATATCTTGCAGAAGTTCTCGAAAGTAATGCCGCAATGCGCGTCCAGCCCCTTGCGGTAGTCGTTCAGCTCGCCGCTGATGCCCGAGAAGTTGAGATAGAGCACCAGATAGCTATTGCGGCTCGGCGTGGGGTGTTGCCCGATGTACAGGTCACCGAAAAGGGCTTCGAACTTGTCGCGGGTGCGCACGTCGTAGTAGTGTTGCAGCATATTCAGCGTGAGGCTCTTGCCGAAGCGGCGCGGACGGATGAAGAAGAAGAAGCGGTCCGCCTCCTCTATCATGGGGATGAAGCGGGTCTTGTCCACATAATAATAATTGTCTTGGCGGATATCCGCGAAGTTCATCATGCCGTAGGGAAGTCTCTTTCTGCCGGGTACTATGTATTTCAATGGGTCCATCTGCTGTCCTCCTGCTATTTTTTCTATTTAATCCGTCCTTTTCTGCCGTTAACGACACAAAGATAACAAAAGAAATAAACTTTATCTTCTTCATGCCATCAGATTTTCGAGTCATTGCCCTGCTCAAGGATTACATAGGGCTATAAACAAGATGGAAAACAGCAGTAAGGTTACGGAAAATTTGCATGGCAAGCAGTTCTTTCGTTTTGTCTGCCAAGAATAACGGAATATTCAGCAGATTCGTTGTCTGTGAATTGATTCTTTTTCCATGCAAAAAAGATAATTGCCGGATAATTCGTTAGGAATCTTTCGTCGTTCTAAAGATGTCACAAAGTCTGCTTTCCATGCTGACAGATGCTTAAATACTTCTCTTCCAAACATAGCATTTCACGTTTTTGATATCAGAAACGTGAACTTTCTCACATTTCTGATATGAGTTTTGTGCAAAAACACACATTTTCGGCAGTAAGCCGAACTATTCATTTACGTGAACAATAACGCTCACTATAGTGAACTGTTGACATACAAGGTGTTTTAATACAACAAACATCTGTAATCAAGCATAGTAACGCCTTGCCCTCATGGTTACTCTCATAGCTATATGCCCGATGAATAAAGGGATGCAGTACATTATGAGAGCATGAGGGTAAAACTGCATTCAACTCTTAGCTGGCCCTGAAAATGTCTTCTGAAGCAAGACAAACAAAGTATTTGATCCGCAACGCAATCATAATTCAAGCATAAGCACTTCTTTCGGTTGTAGTCGGATAATTGCTCCTAACTTCACATCAGTATCTGTCAGCACATTCCTTGCATCGGTTTTATTTCCTATTACCTCCTTATAATGAGCCAAATCCCAATCGACCTCTTTATTTACCCCATTCATCACGACCAATATACTTTTCCCATTGTACGAACGTTCATATACATATATATTGTTGCGAGGCATAAAGTGCTTCATCTTGCCTTTGGAAATAACATCATTCCCCTTACGCCAATGCAGTAACTTTTTCATAAAACCGAAAGCTTCTTGCTGTATAGCCGTTCTCCCACTCTCTTCGAAAACACTGAGTGCATCTTCTTTCCATCCTCCCGACATATCCGGACGTATATATCCAAAATCAATTTTTGTAGTACCAGTCATCAACAGTTCCTGCCCATAATACAATTGCGGAATGCCAGGAATTGTCAATAACAAGACAACTGCCTGCTTATAGGCATCCAAAGAACTCGGAGTTTCCAATAAGAAACGATCAGAATCATGGTTCTCAAGCAAACGCATCACATTATTAATATCAGAATAGCAAAAGTCATAAGCCAAATGTTCAAAAACGAGTTGCAGACCGGTATTCCAGGAGGTTTCTTCATGAAAAGCCTTACTTGCCACTTCCCTTAAACGGAAATCCATCACAGACTTTAGTCCCGTATCGGCCTTCTCATTAACCAAACTGCCTTGTTGCCAATATGCAGCACCAACCGTATTATTAGGAATCATCACTTCGCCCACAATATTGAAATTGGGATACTCCTCAAACACTTCTCGACACCAACGTACCATCATGTCCGGATCGGGATATACATATGTATCTTGACGTACACCATCCAAATTGGCATATTCAATCCACCATATTGAATTCTGAATTAAATAATCAGCCACAAAATGATTCCTCTGATTCAAGTCGGGCATTGTGGGAACGAACCAGCCATCTGTCATCTCCTCCTTATCTATATCCGAGGCGTAAGGATCAAAAAAGACGGTTTTATCATGATTGGTCTCAACATATTTGTCCTTATCCCAATTATTAAACCAATTATGCATTGGCGGGTCAAGCAACCAAGGATGCTTGCTTCCACAATGATTGAAGACCATGTCCATTATCAATTTCATTCCACGCCGATGCAGGCACTCTGCCAACCGGACATAATCTTCATTTGTCCCCAACCGAGGGTCTATTTTATAATAATCAGTTGCGGCATAACCGTGATAAGAACCTTCTCCCATATCATTTTCCAACACGGGTGTTGTCCAGATGGCAGTAACTCCCAAACTATCCAAATAATCAAGATGTTGCATAATACCCGCCAAATCACCGCCATGCCGGGCATTGACATCTTTACGATTTACAGCATAGGGATAATTCATTTTTATTTGGTCATTGCTTTCATCGCCATTAGCAAAGCGATCCGGCATCAATAGATAAACAACATCAGAAGAATTAAATCCAACCTTTTCATCACCATTTCCTTGACGTTGTTTCAATTCATAAGAGCAGTTCAGTTTCTTCTTTCCTTTCACAAACTCAATATCGAACTTCCCCGGCATTGCCTCTTCCACATCTAAGTATAATACCAGATAGTTGGGGCTTTCCATTGGATGCACACTTTTCAGCACAACTCCCGGATAATTAATGACAGGTTTGTAAGCGCCTATATCATCACCATAAACCATCAATTGCAGTTGGGGATTTTTCATACCGCACCACCAAAAGGCCGGTTCTACTTTTATTGAAGATGTGGATTTTACTTCCACCAAATCAGCAGAAGATAAACCTTGCCATGCAGCGCTCCATTGGCACAAGCATAAAGCGAATAATGCAATAAAATATCTGGTTTTCATATCTATTTTAGATTTGCGCGTTCATTATAATTAGAATACAATTCAATCCATTGACGACTTTGGATGAAGTTAACGGATAAACCCACTGAATTCCTTCATCGCCGGAAGCGATTTACCAGTGCGATTATCAAAAAGCCCCCGATTCAGCCAACCTTCCGTCACCGTATTTCCGCAGGCATTTTCTTCGGGAAACCACCAGAATAGGCCGGTCACGTTGGCATGACGGCGCAATTCGGCTACCAGTTCGTGAGTAAAGATACGTTGCCCTTCAGTGCTGATGGGATAAAACTCAGAATACTGGTCCGCACTCTTTGCCCATTGGTCTTTCTCATGCGAATAATAGGCGGCAGTTTCCACAATCATGACTTCCTTATCGGGAAAATTTACAGCGAGAGAATCGAGCGTAGCACCAAGAACTCCCACCGCTTTGTGCCACATAGGATAATAACTAAGTCCGATAACATCATAATCGAGCTGTCGCAAATGGTTATAATAAGATTTCGTCTTGTCCCATTCGCCCGCCTTCTCTGTATGAATAATAATCTTTGCCCGTGGACATACTTCACGGCAGGCCTTGGCACCACTCTCCAATAGTTTTACAAGTATGTCCCAGTTATCCTTTCCAAGCGGCTCCACCTTCGCCGCAGGCCACATCATCCCGTTGGTTATCTCATTCCCCACTTGTATCAAGTCGGGGCATGCACCGGCTTTCACCATCACTTCAAGGCTTTTTCTGGTATATTGATAGACACTGTCGGGAAGCGATGCTACACCGCTATTTTTCCAACGATACGGCATGAACTGCTTGCCAGGGTCGGCCCACGTATCAGAATAGTGGAAGTCAAGCATAAACTGATACCCGGCTTTTTTTATTCTTTGCCCCAGTTTCATCACATAATCCAAATCTTGACACACGCCTTCTCCCTTATGCTCTGCCGAAGCCCTGTCCGGTTCCACAAACAAACGTACACGAATGGCATTCCAACCTTCTTCCTTGAAATATTCGAGGGGAGCGACAGCTTTTCCTGCTTCGTCACGATATACGGTTCCTGCTTCTTCGTAACTTGGCAACAAAGAGATGTCCCCACCAAGAAGACGCTGCTGTGCATGAATTCCCAAGCACAATACAAACAGAAAAAACAAAGTGGACATTAATCTAAAAGTCTTCATATCAATATCTGTAAATGATTGTTTAACGAAAACATAAAAGCCCTCTTCCTCGTATTTTCCATTGCGAGAAAAAGGGCTTTATTCTTATTTAAAAAAAAGATTATTTGAAAGAACCTATGCCGTCAGTAAAGTTCAAGTAAGCTTTCTGACCGGCAGCAACCTTTACTCGTTCTTGATCATTACCACTACCACGATATACAATCTTTCCATCGAGAACGATGAATTCAGTCTTCCACCAGTCGTAACCGCCAAAGTTCACACACATACGCACTTCATCGGCAGCGCCAAAGGCGGGAGAAACGAATTCGCCGTCTTTTCCCGTAGGAACGGTGAACTTGTTAACGTCTGCAACCTCCCATTTACCATCAGCAGCAGTACCGCCAATCAGATAAATATTCGGAGCAAGCACATTGACTATGCGGTCGGTTGTGTTCACTACGTGCAGTAAGTACCAACCGGCATTCTTAGCTAACAGATTGGTGCCATCAGCAGTCAAGCCGGCACCGGCTTCGTCATTAATCGTTGCCTCGCCACCAAAGTCATTTCCCCAACCGGCTTGCGGAGCAAACTTAATCTGTTCGCCAGCTTCCAGATATACAATAGTCCAGAATTCGCCTTCGGCACTATGAATCGGAGTTAACTGTTTCCATGTATCACCCCAACCATAGTTGCTGCCGGTCATAAAGAGGTCGATTGTCTTGATGGCAACTTTAAAGCTCATGTTGACAACATCCAGCGTAACTATAAAATCATTGATGCCGCTAATGGCAGGTGCTTGTGGGCTGGGGCAAGAAGGATCGCCAACCCACGTCAGGAAGTTTTCAGTCGCCACATCGCCATCTTCGAAAGTTCCCAATACACCGGGATTGATGTCGTCGTCCCAAGAAGGATTCGTTGTATCGTAAGCACGATAGAACTTGAACCAAGACTTCTCGGCAGTAGTTGTCACAACTGCCTTGTAAAGACCATCCCCAATCTTCTCCATCACAATAGGTTCATTTGCATTCCATTTCTGGAAATCACCCATCATGCAATATCCCTTCTCACTGATAGCGGGAGTAGTAACCGGAGTCAACTTCACCTGTGCAGTACCCGATGTAGATACAGCCTCACCGGTAGTCAATTTGGCTGCGGCATCCACATTTACATCCAGAGTACGCTCCACGTGGGCACGGCTGTTAAAAGCTTTTCGAACAGCCAAGTCAAGTTCCAACGTGTTTACCTTAACCTTCCCGTCTTTAAACGCTGCATCAATGGCGACGCCATTCACATTTACGCTTTTGAAGGCAATGGAAGCTATATTCGCATTGCTGCTTGACAATGAAGCAATCACAACCGAATCTACTTTAAGACCTTCTGCATCATCAGCGTATTTGGCATATACATCGTCCATCACAATGGCAGCGTCAGTACCCGCCGCATAATTAATCTCATATTTGGCAGCAGCATCCTCCGGAGAATTGGATTGGGGGTTAGCCCAATCCGTATAATCATCCGTACAAGCACCTAAGGTAATTCCGGCAAGGAACATACCTGCGAGTATTTGATTTTTCTTCATAATGTTTTTCTTTTAAAATAGATTATCATTCAGGTTATTTCACCTCACCCGTTTCGTTGGCATCTACACCCGGAGTACCGAACTTGACGTACAGCTTCTGGCCTGCAGCAGGAACCACACTGTAATCAGAGCCCTTGTCGTTGGCCCAGCTGTCAGGAATGTTGAGATTACGCCAGAATACATTACCTTCGAAGAGTGTAAACTCTGTGCGCCACCACTCGAACGTACCAGCTTTTACGTAAGCGCGCATTTCGCCTCCGCCTACAAATGCCGGAGACACCCAAATGCCACTACCATCGGCAGGAGCCGTCAACTGCAAGGCAGGACTTGCTTCATCCCATCCACCGGTAGCATTACCAATGATATAAAGAGCCGCAGGATATACGGTCAGAGTATAGTCAATGGCTTCACCGTTAATCTTAGCCTTGAAGCAAAGTGTATACCAGCCACCTTTTGCAAACTTGATGTTACCACCATCATCCGAGATTCCGGCTCCGGCCTCGTCAGCGTAAGTCTTCACATCGGCATAGCCCAACCATTGTTCAGCGAAAGTACCCCATTTGAAAGCGCCTCCGTCGGCAATATATACCACTGTAAAATAATTACCGTCCAGACCGAACACACCGGCAAACGGCTTCCAAGTCTTCCAAGCTTCACCAATGTCAGAACCTGCAATGAACAACTTTTCGGGCAACGTGATGCTCGGGGCCTGATAGGTAGCCTTCACTTGCAGTTTGATTACGTTAGAGTAGCAACTGCCCAACTCCAACTTATTCACGTTAGCATGCAAACGCACATAAAGGTCTTTCACCTCGTTAGAAGGATATTCCACACCTTCATTAGCATCCTGGAACATAGTAACTACAGCATCGTTCATTCTCTTGCCCGACACTTTGATGGAAGTAGAAGTGGAACTTGTCACTACCTTATACACAGGTTCTTCTGCGCTAAAATCGTCAAAGGAAATCTCCACATCATAGTTAACGCTCAAAGGTATACCACCATAATCCGGCTGGCTGGTAGTAAAAGTGAGTTCATCGGCAGTCAGCAAGTCCAATACATTATTGGCTGCGTTGGCAGGCATATTCAATACAAATCCTGTAGTATTTTCGTGGAATGTAGGATTGCTATCTATATCCTTCTCACAAGAGGTGACCAACACCAATGCAAGGACGGGAAGCAACATTCTTAACAATATTTTTTTCATATTATTGTTTCGATTTTAATAAATTCGACAATTATTCTATTAGTAACGCGGGTTTTGAGTCAAGTTCTTATTACCATTGATGTCATCAGCCGGAATAGGATACACGTTGAAGAAATCTTCCACGCTCTTGCCTTCGGCTACACCACCCTTGAAATCCCAGAGGTACCCATCACCTGTGAAAAGGCCAAAACGAATCAAGTCACTGCGACGACGGCCTTCCATATAGAACTCACGGCACCATTCGTCAATGATATATTGTTCGGTGATGGTGGCTGGAGTAGAAGCGCCTGCACGGTCGCGCAAAACTTTAATATCATCGCGAGCCTGCTGTGGGTCACCGCTCAAACGGAACTTAGCCTCGGCACGGGTCAGATACATTTCGGCATAACGAATCAAAGGAATGTCCACATCAGGGAATTCATTGTGTGAGGTGGCTGCACCATCTGTGCGGATATTGCTCCATTTCACGATAGAAAGACCGGAATTGAAGCCTGCAATCTGATCGGCCTGCAATTTGCGGAGTCCGCCACCGCAACCGGAATAGAACAATGCACGGTCATCATTCGCTTTCGCCTGCACATCTTTGGTTGTAGTACCTGCCGCCTTATCAAGCGCAATAATATCAGCTTCGGTAGCATCTTTGGGAGCAGCCTCAGTAGCAAGCGGACAATCCTCGATAGTAGAGAAGAATTTCTTAACCAAAGCAGCACGAGAGAAGTTACAACTCCAGCCGTTGGAAGTACCTATATAGGGCATTCCGGTGATACGAGTGGAACTTACCAAATAGTTGGCACCACTATAACACTTTGTCTTGGCACCATCTTGGCGAATGGGTAGAATGATTTCTTTCATGGCTTGTACGTTCTGATCGTTGTCGGCCATAAATACCTGTTCGTAGCCGGTATAGCCATTCTTCTCTGCTTTAGAAAGCTCGTATTTTCCATCAAGCAAGTTACAATAGTCGATAGCCTTCTGGTAATCTTTCACGGCACCTTTAGTATAAACCTCCGAGTTCAAGGCCAAACGGGCGTGAAGCATATAAGCAGCTCCCTTGTCGGCACGGCCAAAATTGGCGGAATTATTGAACTCACCCACTTCAGCAAGCTGCGGTTCTATATCGGTCAATTCCTGGTCAATCCAGTCGTAAAGGTCTTTACCGGCCTTCTCTACCGGCAACTCGTAAATGTCGTATGTAGTCTTGAAAGGAGCTTTGCCCCAAAGGTCAAGGAAATACCACAGATGAAGAGCACGCAGGAAACGAACCTCAGCACGATAAAGTTTGTAATTGGGGTCATCAGCCTTATCTTCAGTGTTAGTAAGATAGAAGTTGCAAAGTGTCACATCAAATGCCAAACGTTGGAATGTCCATTGCACACGAGGAGATGAAGCCGTCCAGTCGATATTGGTGATTTGAGGAATATCGGTGTCAGTCTGCCAAGCCCAAAGACATTCATCAGTACAGAGTTCCTGCAAATTGAATGTAGTACGGTAAAATCCACTTTCACCTTCATCACTACTGATATCGCCACTACCGGCAGGACCTTTTTGCCCTGTCAGGCCCAGCGTACTGTAAACTTTCGCCAGCAATTCCATATCTTCATAAGACGAACTGGATTGCGGGTCGATGGACGAAATATTCAAGTCGTTGATACACGACGTTGCCACTCCACCTATCAGAAGGGCGGCAAGGGCTGTTTTCAAAAATATATGTTTCATCTTTATATACATTTAACGGATTAGAAATTCAGGCTCAAGCCAATTTGAATACTGAAAGGACGTGGATAAGGATTGGAGTCGATACCGCTTGCCACTTCAGGGTCGATACCTTTGTACTTGGATATAATGAATGGATTTTGAGTAGTAACGAATGCACGGCCGGAACATGTTTCATGACCTGCGACCTTGAACAGTGCGGGGAAAGAATATCCCAAAGTAATGTTGGAGCACTTCAAGTAGGAAGCATTACGTACGAAATAGTCACTCAAATAGTTGTCGTTGCCGGCTCCTACACCTGTAAAGCCCAATGCCACAGCTTCGGGAGTAGAGTTGTGCAGAGCACTGTTGGAATACAGACCAGACTGGCTGACCACTGCACGGTTGGACAAAAAGTCATAGTAAACATAGTTACCGAGGGAAGCACGGAAAGACATGCTCAAATCCCAATTCTTATAGAGGAATTTAGTGGTAAAGCCCATGATGACATCGGCAGAGGGTTTCTTGTAGAAATAGCGGTCACCATTGTCAATACGTCCGTTACCGTCACGGTCCACATACATACCTTCAATGGGTTTGCCATTCTCGTCATATACTTGCTGATATACAAAGAATGAGTTAGTAGATTCACCTACCGTATTGGCCTGGATCAAAGTATTGTTACCACGACCGATTTTATCTCCGGCCCATGCATAATAGCCTACTTCACCATCTACCAAGTCGGTAATCTCATTGTGATTCCAAGCGACATTATAGCTTACATCCCAAGTGAAATCTTTTGTAACAATGGGTTTTGCATTGATGGAGAATTCCACACCATAATTCTTCAACGAACCGATATTCTTGGTCAACTGAGAACCGAACTGCATACCAACAGGAATAGTGATGGAGTTCAGCAAATCCTTCGTTTCACGATAGTAACCATCAATATTAGCAGTGATACGGTTGTTCAAAAAGCCGAGGTCGAAACCAGCATTATAAGTAGTAGTAGTCTCCCACTTCAAGTCGGGGTTATAAGCCGATGGACGCATTGTACCATAGTAAGTATCACCAAAGGGATACTGGGCAAAAGAGTCGCTTGAAGTATAATGAGTTTCATAACCGAAATCAGTTTTAATATCCTGCTGACCGGTCATACCCCAACCCAGACGAAGCTTAAACTCGTTCCACCAGGTAAACTTTTTCATAAATGCCTCTTCATTGATTTTCCATGCCAATGCCACTGAAGGGAAGTAACCCCATCTGTTGTCATCAGAGAAACGAGAGGAACCGTCGGCACGGAACGTAGCCGTAAGCATGTATCTGTTGAGTAAAGTATAGTTCAAACGGCCGAAGTAAGAAACCAAAGAACTGTGAGTGGCCCATGCCTGTTCTTCTCTCAGCTTAGCGTCATGAGGTTCACCATTGTAAGGGTCGGTACCCTGCCCGTAGTCATAACCACTGCGGTGGAAATGGCTCTCTTCACCACCAACCATAATGTCAAAGTTATGTGCACCGATTTCTTTCACATACTGGGCATAAGCATTGGCAGTGATACTATATTTATAAGTCTGAGTCACGCCGTTCCAACCGTAGTAGTTGGGGCTATAAGCATATTTAGAAGTTATATCGTCCTGCTTGCTCTCTGTGTACTGACCTCCATAACTTGCATGCAGACGCAAATCCTCAAAGCCATGTACCTTATAATCCACATCAAAATTACCCGTAAAGTCATTGGCTACAGCTTTCGTTTCTTTGAGCATCAGCAGAGCCAAGGGATTCTGGGGAGCGTTGGGGTTATTAGTATATTTCCACTCGGGATTGAGGTCCTTGGGTGCCTGCGTATGCTGGAAATAGCCGCCAAAGAAAGGAGCACGCTCATCATCAGCGTCGAAATAAACAGGCTGCGTAGGATCCATTGAGAGGGCTGCTCCTATCGCACCGCCTGCATCAGCATAACGGTCTTTTTCGTACATATACTTGGCATTAATCTTCAAATTGAGATGATTGTCAAAGAAAGAGGGAGAAAGGCTCAAGCCGACATTGGCACGACGCATCCAAGAGGTTTCGACGATACCGTCAGAAGAATTATATCCCACACTCAAACGGTAAGGCATGTTCTTCAAACCGCCGGACACCGATACATTGTGGCTGTGAGAGATGGCTGTACGGAAAATCAAGTCCTGCCAGTCGGTATTGGCCTTGCCCATACCGACTTCACCGGCTTTGTCGCCCCACATGTTATTAATAAGATCGCGGAATTCATCGCCATCAAGCACATCATACTTTTTCTGGACCATAGAGATGGTCATGTCACCATTGTAGGATACTTTGGGAGCAGATCCGCTCTTACCTTTCTTCGTAGTAATGATGATAACGCCATTGGATGCACGGCTACCATAGATGGCAGTGGCCGAAGCATCCTTCAAAACGGTGAAAGTCTCGATATCGTTCGGATTGACCATCGCCAAAGGATTACTCATGCCTTTCGGAGTTTCGTTATCGATAGTCAAACCATCGATTACAATCAGCGGGTCATTAGAAGCATTCAGAGAAGAACCGCCACGTACACGAATCTGCGCACCGGCGCCCGGGGTACCTCCCGCAGTGATAACGTCCACACCGGCAACTTTACCGACCAACATATCCTGCGCATTGTTGGTGATACCTTTACTGAGTTCATCCGGTTTAATAGCAGTAACCGAACCAGTCAAGTCATCTTTCTTAGTGCGGCCATAGCCCACAACAACAACTTCGTCCAGCAATTCGCTATCTTCTACTAAAGTTACGATGATACTGGGAGCCGCAGCCACTTCCTGAGTTTTATAACCGATGAAAGAAATAACCAAAGTGGAACCCTTCGGAACATTTAATGAGAAATTACCATCCAAATCGGTAATAGTACCATTTGTAGCATTCCCTTTTTCCACTATACTCGCGCCTATCACGCCACCCAAGGCATCTTTCACATGCCCTTTCACAGTGATGTTCTGTGCATAAGCGCCTACAGACAAGAATAGCCCTAAGATTAGGGTAAGAATCGTTTGACAGATTCTAAGATTAACTTGCTTCATGCATTTAATAAATTAAAGTTAACAATATTAATTACCTATATATATTATTCGTAAAAATAATTTCGTACTTTTGCTTTCTAATGTCTTTCAAGTACCTAAAGCATGACGCAACAAAAATATGCTTTATTAATTTAGTAAAGTATAAAGAAAGAGCAAAATGTGGGAAACGAACAGTGCAAACGATTGCATGCGGTTGCACAAGATAGAAAAATCACTTGATATATCATAATACAGCGCTTCTCTCCACTCTACATGTGGCATTCTTGCACATAACATATATGTTTATTCTGCTGAAGTACAGAGATTTTCACCGCCTAACGACCGTTAGGCGATTTGTTGATGGCCGTTGGCAGATCGCTTTACGGCCGTCAACAAATCGCTTTACGACCGTTAAGCACTACACAACATCAAGACAAAACAAAAGAAACACAAAGCTTTTACTGAAGAAATGCCATGCATGTATAAACCAAGCAACATACTTTCAGGATATGAATAACGTGTCTGCACAATATTAATATGCCATTAACACGATATTAACAAAATGGCCGACATGATATTAACTTATTACATTACAATAAGTTAACATCATGTCGGCCCTAAAAACAGAGGTGGAAGCAAAATTTGCTTCCACCTTTTTCTGTTGCTTCCACCGCACCTCAAACACCGATGAACAAAGGGGTACAGAGCAGGTGTGGTAGAGTGGAAGCAAATAGTGCTATTTATTTCTCTGAAGTATAAAGTACCAGCTTTCCGGACTTCAATCCTTTAGCCCTTGCCTCAAACACAATCTCACCGGCTTGCTCGCCACTCTGCACAATAGCCGTCAGCTGACCGCTGAAAGCCGGCATCTTGGGCAAATGGAACAAATCGAGGCTGGTAGCATCTCCATTGGCAGCAGCGCGATATTTTCCGGCACCCTTCACCGAGAAATTTACCATGCGGCTGTCTGCCGGACAAAGATTACCGTCCTTATCCACGACACGGACTGTGATATATGCCAGGTCCTTACCATCGGCAGACAAGCGGGTGCGGTCGGCAACCAGCTCCAGATGATGGGGCTTGCCAGCGGTACGAATCACCTTTTCTTCTGCAGGCTTGCCGGAAGCATCATAAGCCACCACTTTCACTTCGCCCGGTTCATAAGGAACATCCATCCACATCAAGCGATAGCGACGCTGCAAAGCAAGGGAGTCCCGGCCTTCCAAAGCACGGCTTTCATCAGCAGTAAGTTTCCGTTGTTTGCCATAACTCTTTCCGTTGACGAACAGTTCGGCACTGGGATAGCTGGTGTAAACAAAAACCGGAGTATTCTCCCCTTCCCTGCCCGGCCACGTCCAGTGCGGAAGGACATGCAAGGTATTTGCCTGCTTGTTCCATAGGCTGCGGTACAGATAGAAACGGTCTTTGGGGAGGCTTGCCAAGTCTATGATACCGAAAACGGAGCTGTGGCTGGGCCAGGAATCCGTACTATAAGGAGAAGGCTCACCCAAATAATCAAAGCCCGTCCAGACGAACTGTCCGATTGTCCAGTCATAATCATCAGACAAAGCAAAATCCTCATCGGGAAGATTCGACCAGGAACAACACTCCACATCATAACCGGAGCACTGATGGTCATCATACATCACACTGGCACCCTTCTGTACGGGAAATTTATAGACACCACGAGAACTTACAGTGGAAGCCGTCTCCGAACCGAGCACAATATTCTGTGGAAGAGTCTCATAAGACTCCACATAACGGTGAGCCCGATAATTAAGACCGGGTACATCAATCATTGCCGCAAACCCGTTGGCAAGCACGCAAGTTACCTGGTCCATACCGCAAGTAACGGGGCGTGTAGGGTCTTCGCGATGGCAAATATCCTGCAGGAAAGAAGCCACTTTGTAGCCCTCGGGACTACATTGGGTAGGAACCTCATTTCCTATACTCCACATTACCACACAAGGATTGTTCCGATACTGATGCAGCATGTTTACCATATCCTTTTCTGCCCATTCGTTGAAATAGCGGTGATAACCATTCTCACATTTGGCAATATCCCATTCATCGAAAGGTTCCAACATCATCATGAAGCCCATCTCGTCACAGAGTTCCACCAATTCGGGTGCAGGCATATTGTGGGAGGTACGGACTGCATCACATCCCATATCCTTCAATAATGTCAACTGACGGCGAAGAGCAGCCACATTGACAGCCGCACCCAACGGGCCCAAATCGTGGTGATTGCATACCCCCTGGAATTTACGGTGCTTACCATTCAGGAAGAATCCCTTATCAGCTATAATCTCAATGCTGCGGATACCAAAACGCGTGGTATATTCGTCAGTCTGTTTGCCATCTACATAAATCTTAGATACTGCCTTATATAAATAAGGTGTCTCAGGGGACCACAGAGACGGAGCATTTATCAGAAAATTCTGCTCAAATGGCTGTCCGTGATTAATTTTCCGGCTATTATCCTTACGGGCTACTATCTTACCGTCCGGCGCAATAATATCAGTAGAAATACGAACATCCGCATCACCGGCATTCCGTATTGTAGTACGCAGACGCACGGAAGCGTATTCAGCAGAAACATGCGGTGTGGTGAGCTGTGTACCCCAAACCGGAACATGGACACGTTCCGTAGTAACCAGGCGGACATTGCGATACAATCCCGCCCCCGGATACCAACGGGAGGACTGGGGTCTGTTTTCCAGACGGACAGCCAGCACATTGTTTTTACCGTCGGCATTCAGCAAACCGGTAACATCGCAATGAAAAGAGTTATATCCGAAAGGCCAGAAACAAGCTTCTTTCCCATTGACATAGACCCGAGCCTCACTCATAGCACCATCGAAAACCAGAGTGACCTGCTTGTCGGCAGGAGCATCAAAAGCCGTACGATACCAACCGACACCCACATAAGGCAACCCTCCGGTACGCCCGGTCTTTACGGAAGCTTGTTTTTCAAGGTCTTGCGTAACCGCTACCTCCTGCAAATCGTTGTTGCGGTCGAACGGACCAAAGATGGCCCAATCATGAGGAATGGTCACTGTTTCCCACTTACTGTCGTCGAAATTTGTTTGTGTTGCTTCGGGAACATCTCCCTTGGTGAACTTCCAGTTCTTTTCCAACAATGCTTCTGTACGCTGCGCCATTGCCGCCAAGGCAAAAAAGGCGCAGCAGGAAAAGATAAGTATTGTCTTTCTCATTCTTCTTTAAAAGATTTTGTTAATATAATTATTTAAAAGCATCCATTATCACAGTGGGGCGGCCGTCTTCAGTGAATGCCCCCAGCCGATATTGGTTCGGCCTGCATTCCGGTTCCCAGTAGAACACACCCTTGCAGCGTCCGTCAGTATTCTCTTTGCACTCTTTCAGGACACGGGCCAGTTGGCGTTTCCCTTCTGCCAGTACGGAAGCACTTGCCAGGTTCCCTTTGTCGTCGGCACACTCCATACCGGTTTCCACCACCATCACATCACAGTTATACTTCGCACTTACCACTTTGATATTTTTGATGCAGTCCGTAATAACGGCATCAGCCGCTGTATATTCCGGCTTGGCATCGCGCGACCAGTAAGGATAGAGTGACATACCTATCATATCCCACTTGCCTCCGTTCTTCTTCAGTTCGTCGAAAAACCAGTTGAACAAACCATTGTCCCATCCGTTGTCCAGGTGAACAATGACGATGGCATCGGGGCAGACCGACTTCACGGCATCATATCCGGTAGTGATAAATGCGCCGAGATTGGCCCAATTCATGGGATATACCACCTCGGAAGAAGCGTTTGCCGGAGCATCTTTCAAGTCGGATTCCTTCACGTCATAGGATGCGCCGCTCAAAGCCTTGTCTTTATCCCACAGCATGCCCGGACGGATTTCATTGCCCACTTGCACCCATTTGGGAGTGACACCGACCGCCTTCAGTTCCCGAAGCACACTCACCGTATGGTTGCTGAGAGCTTTCTTCAAGTCCGCCAGATTCTTACCAACCCATGCGGCAGGTTTATTCTGCTGGGCGGGGTCTGCCCACCAGTCACTGTAGTGGAAATCTATCATCACATCCATATTCAGCGCTTTGGCTCTTTGGGCCTTCACCACCACGTCGGCAGTGTTGCACCAGTTGTCGCTCGGGTCTACCCATACACGAATGCGGATGGCATTGAGTCCCAGCTCCTTCATCAAAGCCGTGCATTCACGCTTCTCGCCTTTAGCATTGTAGAAGTCGTATCCTTTGGATTCATATTCGGTGCACCAGCCTATGTCGGCACCTTTAGCAAAGTCCGTAGTAAGAGGCTCTTCCTTATCGGGAAGTCCACCTGCGTTGGGGTCTGTCTCATTATTGCTGCTGCATGCAAATACGGCAAAGGCAATACAAAAAAAGAAAGTCAAAAACTTCATGTGTTTCATGGCGTTATCTTAATTATTTCCGCAAATATAATAATTTAGCACATTTACTAAGGGATGAGGTTCCCAATAATTTGAAATCAACGGTCAATCGGCTGTACAAACCGTCTGAGCTCTTCCATTGCCGGAAGCACCTTTCCCGTATGGTTATCAAAGAGTCCACGGTTCAACCATCCCTCCGTCACAGTATTGCCACTGGCATTCTCCTCGGGAAACCACCAGAACAGCCCGGTTACATTGGCATGACGGCGCAGTTCAGCTACCAGCTCACGAGTGAAGATACGTTGCCCTTCTGCACTGACCGGATAAAACTCGGAATATTCGTCCGCACTTTTTGCCCATCTGTCATTCTCGTGCGAATAATAAGCTGCAGTCTCCACTATCATCACCTCCTTATTCGGGAAGTGGACTGCCAAAGAATCAAGCGTAGCGGCAAGTACCCCCACCGCCTTGTGCCACATAGGATAATAACTGAGTCCGATAATATCATAATCAAGCTGCTGCAGACGATTGTAGTAGGTCTTGGTTTTATTCCATTCGCCGGCTTTCTCGGTATGGATAATTATCTTTGTTTTGGGACAGACTTCACGGCAAGCCCTGGCGCCACTTTCCAAAAGTCTCACTAACAAATCCCAGTTATCACTTCCCAACGGATCGACTTTGGCAGCAGGCCACATCATCCCATTCGTTATCTCATTTCCTACTTGTATCAAATCGGGACATGCACCGGCTTCCACCATAGACCGAAGGGTGTTTTTAGTGTATCGGTACACACTGTCAGGCAATGAGGCCGTTTCGGCATCCAGCCAACAGTCCGGCATGAACTGTTTCCCCGGGTCAGCCCATGTATCGGAATAATGAAAGTCGAGCATGAACTGATAACCCATATCCTTTATCCGTTGTCCGAATTTGGTTACGTAATCCAAATCCTGGCATACTCCTTCTCCCTTATGCTCCGCGGAGGCTTTGGAAGGCTCAACGAAAAGCCGTACACGAACAGCATTCCAACCTTGTTCCTTGAAAAAGTCAAGGGGAGCAACCGGCTCTCCAACTGCATTTCTATATACAGTTCCTGCCGCCTCGTAAGAGGGGAGCAAAGAAATATCTCCCCCCAAAAGACGCTGCTGGGCATGCCCCAACAAAACTTGGAAAGCCAGCAGAATTCCTGAAAACAATACTTTTTTCTTCATATCGAATCTTACCTTATTATTTCATTAATTATTTGCTGAAGAAATGATAATAACCGTCAATGTCATTCAGGATAGCTACGTATTTGCCGGCAACTACCGGAATATTGGCACCTCCGTTCACTCCGAATCCATATGGGAAAGTGGAAGCTCCCCAGTTGGGGGTCCATCCAGCATATAAGAATTTTGCCGTGGTATCTCCACTTGTCGCATCCAACTCATACTTCCAGACATGATTGACCACACCTTCAACCGTATTTACGGGAATCATCTTCGTATCAGTACCCCAACCGTTGAAGTCACCGGAAATCAATAATCCATCATAAACATTTTTCGGTTCATCAGTGGCAACGATGGAGAGAGTGTTCTCTTTCGTGTTCAAGGAAATCTTATAATATCCACTGGCAGGAACATAAAAATCACTTCCCTCACCATCGGCATCCTTGAGACGCGGTTTGTTGAAGTCACCTCCATCAGCTCCCCACTGGTCATCCCACTCACCGGGCACCCTTACAATCTTGAAACCTTTGTCGGACGGGAAGTAACCGGTATAGGTCAATTCTCCCTTACCCGTCACATCATCATACTTGGCACCTTCCACCGGTGACAATGGAATGACTCCCGTACCTACTTCGCTTCCCCAAGAACCATCACCGATACAGCTTCCAATCAGGTACCACAGTTCCGGAGCAGCTGATACCAAAGCTACATAATAGGGAGCAACAGAAAGTTCTATGACATTTGAATAGCACTCGTAACCGGCATTCAGCCTTGCCCTCATTCTCACGTACAAGGATATCCCCTCAGCAGGCAGTTGGCTCGGGTCAGTATAATTGCCCAATTTCATGATAGCTTTGTTCACCAAATCAGCCGCCGCACCAAACTCACATACTGTAACAGAGCCGTCCATTTCGATATATGTAGCGTCATCCGCTTCTGCAGAAGTGGCGTCATTCCAGGTACCGGAGACAGAAATCTGCGCATAATACTTGACGGGAGCCGTATAACCATAGTCTGGTTGTTCATAGGTCAACCTAATGGAGTCTGTGTTAGCCAAGTCATATACACCGCCTCCTAAAGCAGGCATATTCAGTTCGAAAGTACTGGGTTGCTGTACTGTCGGATTGGAGTCTCTATCATCTGTACATGCAGTGAACATCGCCAATCCCACCAACAACAAAGTGAATAAATATCTTTTCATATTCTGTTCTTTTTTTGATTAATAACCCGGATTCTGAATTAAGTTGGAATTGTTCGCCAAATCGTTTTCAGGAAGCGCAAAAATCGCTCTGATATTGCTGAATTGCGCACCTTCATAAGTGCCTCCCATCCATTCCCATTTATAGGATGCCTGACCGGCATATTTATTGAACCGTATCAAATCCATGCGGCGGCGGCCTTCAAACCAGAATTCTCTCGCCCACTCATCACAAATATCATCCAACGTATATAGATTCTTCTGGGCAGCATTGGCACGGGAACGAAGTTCATTGATTTTCTCCTTTGCATCCGCATTAGACCCGTTCAAACGGGTAGAAGCTTCTGCATAAATCAAATAAGCCTCAGCAACACGGAAAAAAGGAAGGTCTGCATTTACATAATCGACCACCTGATTGGATTGTCCATCCGAACGGACATTACGAAACTTCACACATGCAAAACCTGCAGTCGCATCCGTTTCGTCTTTAATGGAAGCGGAAAAGCCGTCACCATAGAAAAGAGCACGGTCATCATTGGCCGGAGCTGTCATTTCCGCAACCGTCTTTCCCGCAGGAGGAGTTGCCGTATAGAACTTGTCAAGCAATTGCTTGCGGACCCGGGCGCACTTTCCCCAGCTGCAATTCGTGCCGGAAGGAATCGTAACATCCATTGTTGAATTATAAGTGGCAAGAACCAGAAAATTCATCCCACCATAGCTTTTTGTAGTAACCCCGTCAAAGAGTATCGGAAAAATGTTTTCATACTGTGCCCCATTCGTATTGTTGTCTGCCAGGAAAAGCATCTGATAGGCGGAATAAACCTCACCGGTCACCGGATTGGTAGCTCCCTCCGTACACAGATGATAATACCCGTTGTTTATCACCTTTTCTGCGTAATCCATGGCATTCTGCCACTGGGCAGTACCGGTATAAACCTCAGCATTCAAGTAGAGACGGGCCAGCAAATTCCATGCAGCCACCTTGTCAACACGCCCATAAGTATTCTGTCCCGGTTCTGCCATATCAGCCTCACACTCTTTCAGTTCTTTCTCAATATAATCGAAATACTGGGTACGTGTATAGCGTTCTGCCAATTCAGAAGAGACTTCTTCCGTAAATGCTGCGTTACCATACAAGTCCATGATGTAATAATACTGTAAAGCACGGATAAAACGGACTTCCGCACGTTGCATGGAAGACGTACCGCCATCATCCGGAATCTGCTCCAAGAAGAAGTTACACAACGTGACAGTAAAATAAAGACGATAATATAGTCCGATAGAGAATGCGGCACTCGCTCCATAAGAATTGTGGAGCATTTCATCCATACCGGTATCTGTGAGCCATATCCAGTGTGCCTCATCCGTAGTGAGCTCATTCAGGTTCCATGCCATGCGGAAAAACTCTGAACGTCCTTCGTCCATGTCGTCAATATCCGCATTACCGCTCGGGCCGGTCTGTCCGGTCAAACAGAAACTTGCATATATCTTGTTAAAAAGAGCATTTTGATCCAAAGTCATGGTTTGCTGCGGATTGATAGGCTTTACATCCAAATCTCCCACACAAGACGAAAACCCTATCATAAGTGTAAAGGCAGCAACCGGAATTAATGATTTCATATTGTTGAATTTCATACTATTTTTAGTTTTAAAGGATTAAAAATTAAGGCTGAGTCCGAAAATTCCCACCAGAGGACGAGGATAGATACTGCCATCATATCCACCGTTGATTTCAGGATCCAGACCTTTGTACTTGGTTATCGTAAACACATTCTGGGCCGTGAGATAAGCACGCCCGCTGATTTTCTGCCCGAACAATTTGTCGAAAGAATGGCCCAGCGTAATGTTGTCACACTTCAAGAAAGAGGCATTCTGGATGAAATAATCAGAAAGGGCATCCAAGGCATCCACTTTCTTCCAGTTCTTGGCCAGTGACATTTGAGGCACATTGTGCCATGCATTGCCCGAATAAATACCGGTAACCGACAAATCAGAACGGCTACATTCAACAGCATTATAAGCATAATTACCCAGACTGGCACGCAGCGAGAAACTAAAATCCCAATTTTTATAAATCAATTTCGAGGAAAGTCCCATCAATACGTCCGGGTCTGATTTCTTATAGAAATAACGGTCGTTGTCATTGATGATGCCATTATTGTCACGGTCTACAAATTCGCCCTCTATCGGCTGGCCTTTCTCATCATAGACTTGCTGATAGGTGTAGAAGGCAGAGACAGCTTCGCCTACGGAATATCCCTTGATTCCATTGGAACCACTATCACCAACGGCAATTCCTCCATGACGAATGATGTATTTGTCACCTGTACTCTTCACCAGCTCGTCTATTTCATTAGTGTTGTGTGTCAGATTGAATCCCAACTCCCAACGCCAATCCTTCTGCTGAATGGCTCTCCATGTCACTGCAAATTCAAAACCCTTATTATGCAGTGAACCGATATTGCTCGTCACCTTATTCTTGAAATTGGAACCGGCAGCTACATAAACATCATTAATCAAATCCTTCGTCTTGCGATAGTAATAATCAAAATTGGCAGTGATTCTGTTGTCCAGGAATCCCAAATCAACCCCAATGTTATAAGTAGTGGTCTTTTCCCAGGTCAAGTCATTATTATAGGCATCCGGACGGTAAGTGATGCCATTACCCAAAACCGGATAATATGCTCCTTCCGAATTGGGGGTATATGAAGCAAAATAGGTATAATCGCCAATGCCTTCCTGCTGTCCGGTGATACCATAACCTGCACGAAACTTGAAATCGGAAACAGCATCCACATCTTTCAAGAAACCCTCCTCCTTCACCTTCCATGCCAATGCAACGGACGGGAACAATCCCCAACGGTTCTTTTTGGAGAAACGGGAAGAGCCATCATCACGCAAGGTGAAGGTCAGCAGATAACGGTCGAGTAAAGAGTAGTTCATACGGCCAAAGAAAGAAACCAGATAGTTCTCCGTCTTGTAGAGTGTATTTTCTGACGGATTATAGATTTCACCGGCATGTTCAAGGTTCGTATCAGGGTAAGTTCCATAATAATAGTAATCTGTCTCTTTGTGGAAATGCTGCCATTCATAACCGGCCATGATATCAAAATGGTGCGCTTTCCCGAAGTCCTTCATGTACTGTGCATACATGTTCAATGACAAATTGTATGTATCTTGTGTATTCCAACCGACACGTCCATAATAATAATTGTCAAGGTCAAAACGGTTGTAATTCTTGTTGGACTTGCCGCTTGCCACATCCATACCACCATTGACATGCAAATGCAAATCCTCGAAACCATGAATCTTATAATCCAGTTCAATGTTCCCCATCAGCACTTTTGACTTTCCTTTATCCGAACGGTTATTCAGCATCCCGACGGGATTGGCCGTAGCCAAAGTATTGATGTTGTATCCCCATTCAGAATCTTTCCAGTCTACTGCTTCGGGCCATTCCCAATATCCACCAAAGTTTTTATCATAAAATTCCGTCCCGCCATAAACCGGCTTGGTAGGGTCCATTGAAGTGGCAGCTCCAATGGCATCGGTATTGGCATAGCTTGTCACAGAATACATGCCCTTTGCGTTGAAGTTAACCTTCAAATGCTCATCAAAAAGAGAAGGGGAAAGATTCACACTGGCTGTATAACGCTCAAAACTTGATGTTTTCAGGATACCTTGCTGATTGGTGTAGCCCAGGGAAACACGATAAGGCATATTTTTCAATCCACCGGAAACAGTGATATTATGGTCGGTACTGACTGCCGTACGATAAATCTCGTCCTGCCAGTCGGTATCGGCAAAAAGATGCTCGCCCTGAGCATTCGTATATCCTAATGCCTGATATTCCGCACTCGCCAGAAACTCTTCATCAGAATAACCATATGTGTTCTGTACAAGTTTCATGAACTCTTTGGCATTCAGTACATCCAGTTTGTCCGTAACCATGCTGACGGACACATTACCATTATAAGAAATACGAGGTTTAGAGTTACTCTGTCCTTTCTTAGTAGTAATCAGGATAACGCCATTGGAGGCACGGGAACCATAAATCGCTGTAGCCGAAGCATCTTTCAACACAGTAAAACTCTCTATATCAGCCGGATTCACCAAAGCCAACGGATTGGACATTCCTTGCACTCCATAATTATCCATGGCAAGTCCGTCAATTACAATCAACGGGTCATTACTGGCATTCAATGAAGAACCGCCACGGATACGAATAGTGGCACTGCCACCCGGCTCACCACCATTGTTGACAACACTGACACCGGCAATCTTGCCTTGCATCATGTCTTGGGCAGATGTCGTCAGCCCCTTGTTCATTTCATCCGGTTTAATTGCCGTTACAGACCCGGTCAAATCATTTTTCCTAGCCACACCGTAACCGATGACCACAACCTCATCCAACAATTCACTGTCTTCCTGCAGGGTCACGACTACACTGGAAGCTGCAACCACCTCCTGAGTCTTATAACCGATAAAAGAAACTACCAAAGTAGAACCTTTGGGTACATTCAGTGAAAAATTACCGTCAAGATCGGTGATAGTCCCGTTTGTGGTATTTCCTTTTTCTACTACACTTGCACCTATCACTCCACCCAGGGCATCTTTAACATGCCCTTTCACAGTGATGCTTTGTGCATAAGTGCCTACTGACAAGAATAGCCCTAGGATTAAGGGCAGAATCATCCGATAGATTCTAAGATTAACTTGCTTCATGCATTCAATAAATTAAAGTTAACAATATCAATTATCTGTATATTTGTACGTAAGAAAGTATCTGTAACCAGGAGTCTATTCTTCCGCTATCAAATTCAAGTCTTGCCTTTCACCGGCAAATTTAGAGCAACATCATTTTCCCCGAAAGCAGATATCGGACATAAGAGGATAAAAAAAGGACAAACCCTCACCAGATATATTCTGATGAGGGTTTGTCCTTGTAAAAGCGGCATTATTCCGCCGCGTATTGTTTAGGGGGAAGTCCGAACTCTGCCTGAAAACATTTAGAAAAATAAGAGTGATTGGAAAAGCCTACCATATACATTACCTCTGCCACTGTAAACTTTTTCTGCTGCAACAACATGGCTGCTTTTTTCATGCGGATGGACTTGATATATTCCACAGGGGTCATTCCCGTCAGCTGTTTCAGTTTGCGGTACATCTGCTTGTTGTTGGTCGCCGCCCAGTCACAAAGAGTATTCACATTCAACTCGGAATCCGAAATATGCTCTTCTATCAAGCGGGTGACATTTGCCAGAAATTTCTCGTCATACGAAACGGCCTCTATCGCTTTCGGAGTAGCAAGTACCTCCATACGCGCCTTGGCCTCATGAGTCTGCTTGCTGGAGAGTAACTGCTCTACCCGCAAGAGCAGGATATCCGGCTCGAAAGGTTTGGCTATGAAGGTATCAACGTGTAACTGTATACTCTCAAGTTCTGTCTCCTTATCACTCTTAGCCGTCAGCAGAATGATCGGGATGGTGGATGTAGGGATATGTTTTTTCAAACGCCGTACCATCTCTAACCCATCCATTACAGGCATCATTACATCCGAAACAATCAAATCGGGCAGCAATTCCATGGCAAGCTCCAATCCGGATTTGCCATTTTCTGCCACACGACAGCGATATTTGGCATGCAGAATCTGGTAAATGAATTCCGCCACTTCCGCATTATCATCTACAATCAATACAAGAGGAGCATCCGGTGAAAGAATATCCGGTGATGAATCAGGTACCCCTACCGGAGCTGTCTGCTCTTGATTCACAACCGGCAAAGTCAAGGTTACCGTAGTACCAACATTCTCCTCTGACATCAGCCGAACATTGCCACCATGCAATTCCGTATAGGTTTTCACCAAATAAAGTCCGATTCCAGTTCCCTCATTTTTTCCCGCAGTCTTGGATGATTGGAAGAAACGCTGGAAAATATACGGTTGGTCCTGAACTGGTATTCCGGTACCGGTATCTGCCACAGAAATATACACCTCCCTCCCACCTTCGGGAGCATCCAAAGAAAGAGTAACGGTTCCGCCTTCCGGCGTATATTTTACAGCATTGGAAAGCAGATTATCCAAAACAGACTCCAACTTGATGGCATCCATCTGAATGTATAGTTGTTCCCGATTCGTCCGAAATTCACAAGCGAGCTGTTTTTCCTTCATTTTTCCTTCTGTATAGAGTGCAAGCAAATCACGTGCAAAAGAGACCAGTTCTATCTGTGATAAAATCAATAAAGTCCTATTGCCGCTATCCACCCGGTTCAAGTCCAGCCCTTGATGAATCAATGAATTCAGTTTCATGGCATTGCGCTGAACCAATTCGAGCTGCTTCTTCTCCTGCTGATTCCTAATTTCCGGCAACATCCTGCTGATAGGGGCAATAATCATACTTAAAGGTGTCTTGAGGTCATGGGAAAGATTGGTAAAGAATTCCAGTTTGGCACGCGACTGTTCCAAAATCTTCTCCTTTTCCAAATGTTCCAGCTTCAAGCGGTTTTTCACACGGAAAAAGTGAATGGTCCAAACAATCAAAGCGCAGCATAACAGCATATAAAATGCCTTCGCCCACGAAGTATAGTACCATGGTGGAAGGATATGGACATCCAGACTATATATTTGTTCAAAGGGTTTGCCATAGGAATCCAGCTTACTTGCCATTAACCGATAGTTTCCATAATCCAGATTATTATAAATGATGCGGTTGGTATTGGGAGCCAGAAGAGTCCACTCACGCTCTACCCCTTCCAGACGATATACAATCCTGCTTTTCTCCTCCAGCGAGTAAGGCAAATCCGACAGTTCAAAAGCAAGATTATTCTGGTTGTACTCCAAGTTTATCTGTTCCATAAGACGGATGCTCCGGCAGTTTTTCTCCGAACCGGGCAAATAAAGCCGGTTATTCACATAAAGGGCTGTCAGCAATAACGGGCGTTCCGGATGTTCCGCCAGCAATGCATCCGGGGAGGAAATGGCAAAGCCATCCGCTGTGCCCAAGTATAGTTCACCCTCTTTCCTATCAAAGAACAAGCTGGTAAAACGTTTGTCGGCAATACTCAGGCGTCGCACTTCCAATGTCCGCTGGTCTGCCACCCAAAATCCGTCAGTAGTGGATATCCATATCTTTCCTTCAGCCTCTATCATGGAAAGCACTTCATAATGATTGAAAGCATCGAACGGCAAAACCTTTACCCTATTATCCGAAGGCTCCACACGCATTACTCCACCGGGAAAGCCAATCCAAATACAACCATCCTCGGCACACAAGACAAAATTGGGCCTTTGCCCCTCCTTGAACTCTCCTGAAGCAATATGGGTAATATTATTGGTAGAAGAATTTATTTTCTCAACACTGTTGGCACTACTGAGCAGGGCCAGTGCATTTCCTTCACTGTCGGGAACCATCTGGTTGATGAACATACCCGACAAACCATTGTGTATGGAATAGGTTCCTTCGGCTACATATGGGTGTGTAGAGGCATGCAGCAGTTTATGTTTGTCCACGACAAAAATACCGCCCAAACAAGTAGCTACCCATAACTTTCCATTCTTGTCTTCGAAAAGGCCATATGCCCAGTTAGTATTGTAGCGGCGGGTACTGTCTACTATACTATAAGGTATAAACTGGCGGCTTTCCTCATCATAGCGGCTGATGCTCCCGTCTGTTGCCACCCAAAGGTATCCGTCCCGGTCTTCATACAACTGTCGTACCCGGTTATGGGTCAAAGGAAAATTCTTATCTCCCATCTTGTACCAGGTAACATCCCTGCCCTTTCCCGGCACCCGGCCTTCCGGCCTTTCCTCCTCAGAAAACGTGAAACGGATAAGTCCATTTGTTCCCCCAAACCAAAAATTACCATGCACATCACGCAACATGGAATAAAACTGGTTTCCTTCCCCCGTCCCGGTAATCCGCGATATGGGAACATAGCGTAATGTCTCTTTACAACGTGCCATGGATATGCCATAGTCCGTCCCCAGCCAGATATTCCGTTCACAATCCGCATAAACAGTCCATACAATGTTGTTGGACAGTGACTGGAGGTTCCGCGAATCATGCACGATATGCTGTAAAGGTGAATCTTCTCCGTATATGTACAGTCCATTGTCTGTCCCCACCAACAATTGCCCATATCCATCCAAAGCCATTGATTTGACAGAATTGTCATGAAAAGCATCAATTCTCTGTATTTGCCCGTCGGCAGGAGTATATTTGAAAAGACATCCTTCCGTACCTATCCAAATACATTTCCTCACCGCATCTTCCAACAAAGAGTTTACAAACAGATTACTTTTATTCCTGCTAGCAGGTAGTTCTATCATTTCAAAACGTCCGGTAACGGATGTATAGCGGCAACAGCCATTATAGGTACCAATGTAAAGCTGATGGTCTGAAGAATGGATAAGAGAGTAAATTGTCTGATGAGGGATACCTTCTTTTACGGAAGAAATCTCACGGGTCTGTGGATGATACGTATACAGCCCGTTCAGTGTGCCCAACCACAGCAACCCATCGTACATCACCAGTGTACGGATGTCCGTCGGAAAATCAATTCCCGGTTCCTCATAAGTATCTGTCCGGTAATTGTATATCAATAACCCGTTGTCTGCTCCCAGATAAAGATAGGTACTGTCTACTACTTCTCCGCAATAAATACGCGTATTGCTACGTTCGCCAAAAATGAAATGCGGTTGGGTGGAATAGCCGTCATAGCTGAACAGACCTTTATCCGAACCTATCCATATCAGTCCTTGTGTATCTTGCAGAAAACAGCTGATGACAGATGCCTCTGTCCCTAAACTGATATTCTGAAACAACCGGTAATCGGGCTTCTGTGCCCACATATGGCAAGGAAGGACAGTCTGTAAAAGTATAAAAACAAAAAGAATATATTTGTACATACTCAAGGTTATATTCATTAAAGGTCCGGACAAAGATAAGAAACCGCAATCGTTTGCACAAACTTACAACCCGATAAACCTCAACGAATAAGCACAATTTACCATATTACGTTATTTTTGCAATCGGATTAGGGAAGTTTACCTTATCTTTGTCCTCAAAACTATACCATGAATAAACCGCAGATTACCATCAAGGATATTGCCCGGGCGCTGAATGTCTCCCCTTCCACCGTGTCAAGAGCGCTGAAAGACAATCCGGACATCAGCAAGGAAACTCGTGACCTTGTCCATGCCTATGCGCGCGAACATAACTACAAGCCCAATGTACTGGCCGTAAATCTCCGCGCAAGCCGCAGCAATACCATCGGCGTCATTGTCCCCCAACTGGTACACCACTTCTTTTCCTGCGTATTGAGCGGAATTGAGAAAGCGGCGGCAAATGCCGGATATAATATCATAGTGGCGCAGAGCAGCGAATCGTACGAGCAGGAAGTGAAGATTGTGCATTCTTTCCTTGCCGCCCGTGTCTGCGGAGTCATCGCTTCACTTGCCAAGGACACTTCCCAATACGACCATTACCAGGAGCTACTGAACAACGATATTCCCATCGTCTTTTACGATCGTATCTGCACGGGGCTGAAAACCGAGCGAGTGGTGGTGGACGATTATGCCGGCTCCTTTGCCGCCGTGGAATACATGATACAGACCGGATGCAAGCGTATCCTTTTCTATGGTGCGGCTCCCCACCTGGAGATTACCAAAAATCGCCGGAACGGCTACCTGGATGCCATGAAGAAGTATAAAATTCCGGTGGACGACAGCATGATTCTGTTGTGCGACACCCGTGAACGTGCCATCTCCATCACTCCCGACCTGCTGGAAAGCGAAGACCGCCCTGACGGTTTCTTTGCCATCAACGACGAGACAGCTTCGGGCATACTGTATGCCTGCAAACTGGTCGGCGTAAAAGTTCCCGATGAAGTATCCATCTGCGGATTCACCGACGGAGCCATTGCGCAAAGCACCGACCCGAAGCTGACTACCGTGGAGCAGCATGGCGAGGAAGTAGGTAAAAGCGCTTTCAGCATTCTGACCGGAAAGCTGGAGGGAGAAGAGAAAAGCAACAACAAGATAGTACGTACCAATCTGGTGATAAGAGGAACTACGAAATAATAAAACATATTAAACCATCATGAAAGTAAAACCCGATTTAAGTTTCTGGAAGCTGTGGAACATCAGCTTTGGTTTTTTCGGCGTACAGATTGCATATGCTTTGCAGAGTGCAAACATCAGCCGTATCTTTTCCACTTTGGGTGCAGACCCGCATAATTTGAGTTATTTCTGGATATTACCGCCGTTGGCAGGTATCATTGTACAACCCATTGTGGGAGCCGCCAGTGACAAGACCTGGACACGCTTCGGACGGCGCATCCCTTATCTGTTTATAGGTTCGTTGGTGGCCGTACTCGTCATGTGCCTGCTACCCAATGCCGGAAGCTTCGGCATGGCAGTAAGTACAGCCATGATTTTCGGACTGGTATCGCTGATGTTCCTCGACACCTCCATCAATATGGCCATGCAACCCTTCAAAATGATGGTGGGTGACATGGTGAATGAGAAACAAAAAGGGCTCGCCTACTCCATCCAGAGTTTTCTCTGCAATGCAGGCAGCCTGGTAGGCTATCTCTTCCCGTTCATCTTTGCATGGATTGGCATCAGCAATACAGCTCCCCAAGGAGTAATCCCCGACTCGGTGATTTACTCATTCTACATCGGAGCAGCCATCCTTATCTTCTGCGTTATCTACACTTCGGTCAAAGTAAAAGAGATGCCGCCTGCCGAATATGCAGAGTATCACGGCATCACCGAAGAAGAGGAACATGAAAAGACCAACATGCTGAAGCTGCTCATCAAGGCTCCGAAAGCATTCTGGACTATCGGACTGGTACAATTCTTCTGCTGGTTTGCCTTTATGTTCATGTGGACCTATACCAACGGCAGCATCGCTGCCAATGCTTTTGATGCTCCTACAGTAGAGCACCTGGTAGATGGTGTCACCAAAGTGGTACTCGACACCAAGAGCCTGCAATATCAGAATGCCGCCGACTGGGTAGGCGTACTGTTTGCCGTACAAGCCATCGGCTCTGTGCTTTGGGCCATCTGCATACCGATGTTCAAGGACCGTCGCCGGGTCTACTCACTCAGCCTTGTTCTGGGAGGTATAGGTTTCATTTCCACCTACTTCATACACGACCCTTATATGCTCTTCATTTCCTTCTTGCTGATAGGTTGTGCATGGGCTGCCATGCTGGCACTGCCGTTCACCATCCTGACCAACGCACTGAGCGGAGGACACATGGGTACTTATCTGGGACTTTTCAACGGTACTATCTGTATCCCGCAGATTATAGCAGCTGCTTTGGGCGGCACCATCCTTGCCTTGTTTACTCCCCAAGGAGGACTGCCTCCTGAAATCAATATGCTTGTGCTGGCAGGAATCATGCTGATAATCGGCGCCGCCTGCGTATACCTCATCAAAGAGAACCAAGGAGAAAAAAGCAAGTAAGCACACGCCTCCGAAACATAACACACAAAGAACCGAGACCGGCACACCGTACAAAGGACAGCCGTTATCTTTGTAATAAAGACATGAATCATACCGTATGATTACCATAATCATATCGTATGATTCATGCTTTCATACCGTATGATTGTTACCTCTTCTTCTGACCGTACATAGCATCTGTTATTGACGAGCCTACCAGCCCTCCGGCAAGAAAGCAGGTAAAAAAAAGCCTACCGCACGTTTGTTTTTTTCCTTTCCATTTCTTCTTTATTTCCGCATATTGCTTAACTTTACGGCGATAACTACAGAAAACACGTCGCCATGAAGAAATACCTCAAGACCGATGAATGGAACATCATCGAAGACCAATTCCACCCCGACCGTCAACGGATGTCGGAAAGTATATTCAGTCTCGGAAACGGACGTTTCGGGCAACGGGGGTATTTTGAGGAGCCTTACAGCAGTGACAGTTACCGTGGTTCATTTGTGGCCGGCATCACTTTCCTGGACAAAACCCGCGTAGGATGGTGGAAGAACGGATTTCCACCATATTACACCCGTATACCCAAGGCTGCCGACTGGAGCCGCATCAACCTGCGCCTCATCGATGAGGAACTCGATTTGGCAGGCTGGGATGTCGACAGCTTCAACCGCCGCCTGGATATGAAGGAAGGTATCTCCTACCGGGACATGGAGGTGACGTCTCCTCGTGGAAACCAGCTCCGCATCCATGTAGAGCATATCACAAATATGGCAAGACCCAACCTCTGTCTCATCAAGTACAGCGTGTCTTCCATCAACTATACCGGCAGAATCTCACTCGTGCCCATCCTTGACGGGAATATAGTAGACGATGCCGATCTGCCAAACCTGAAAATATGGAACATACTGCGTTCCGGTTCTACCAGCAGCTGTGCCTATCTCTGGACACAGACCCGCCGGGAAGATGCACAAGTGTGCTACGCCATGACTTACCAATTCTTCAAAAACAACAAGGAAACCACTGCCAACCCCATACGGATAGAAAAGGAAAAGCAGACCGGTTTCAGCGTAGGTGCCGACGTGAAACCCGGAGACAACGTGACACTCATCAAATACACCGCCATCGCTTCTTCTCTCTACCACGAACGGAGTGAATTGGTGGAACACTCCGTGGCCGAGGCACGCGAAGCCAAGAGCATAGGCTGGAATACGCTGGTAGAAGAGCATCGAAGGGCCTGGCAGGAAATCTGGGACGAAACGGATGTCGTCATCGAAGGGGACCCGGAAGCGCAACAAGGTATCCGGTACAACATATTCCAACTGTATCAGACTTACCGGGGAGATGATCCGCGCCTAAACATCGGCCCCAAAGGATTCACCGGAGAAAAATATGGCGGAAATACTTATTGGAACACGGAACTGTGTTGTGTACCGTTTTTTCTGCTCTCCACTCCCAAAGAGATTGCAAAGAACTTGCTGGCATATCGGTACAACCAGCTTCCCAAAGCCATCGAAAACGCCCGTAAACTGGGTTTCAAGGACGGTGCAGCGTTGTTTCCGCAGGTAACCAACAATGGAGAGGAATGCCACAGTGAATGGGAAATAACCTTCGAGGAAATCCACCGTAACAATATCATTGTCTATGCCATCGTTCAGCATGCAGCGCTGACGGGCAATATGGACTATATCGCTAAATATGGCCTGGAAGTAATGATTGCCGTCAGCCGTTTCTGGAGACAACGGGTATCCTTCTCCCAACCCAAACAGAAATATGTCATACTGGGGGTTACCGGCCCGGATGAATACGAAAACAATGTGGACAACAACTGGTACACTAACTATTCCTGTATACAGTGCCTCAAGATGACCCTCCGTTTTCTGGAAATGGTGGCACAGCAATATCCAGATGAATATGCCCACATACGCCGCATCACCAATCTCGACCAAGTGAAGGAAAGTGCCCGGTGGAGAGACATCATCGAACACATGTATCTGCCGGAAGACAAGGAACGGGGTATTTTTATCCAAAATGACGGCTATATGGATAAAGTACTGGAAAGTACAGATAACATTCCTGCCGAAGAACGCCCCATCAACCAACATTGGTCATGGGACCGCATTCTGCGCTCTTGCTACATCAAGCAGAGTGACGTGTTGCTCGGACTTTACCTCTATTATTTCTATTTTGACACGGAAACCGTCCGCCGCAATTTCGAGTTCTATGAGCCGATGACCGTACACGAATCCTCCCTTTCTCCCCACATCCATTCCATCCTGGCTGCACGCATCGGCAAAGTGGAAAAAGCTTACCAGCTTTTCCTGCATGCCACACGGCTTGACCTGGACGACTACAACAACGAAGCAGACCAAGGTCTGCACATAACCAGTATGCCCGGCAGCTGGCTGGCCATTGTACGCGGATTTGCAGGTATGCAGGTGCTGAAGGAGACGTTGTGTTTCTCCCCTGTCATACCGCAAAAATGGGACAGCTATTCATTCAAGGTGAATTATCTGAAAAACACACTTCACATACGGGTAGGAAAAGAAATCGAAATCTCGCTTACAGCAGGCAGCAAAGTGGACATACAAGTCTACGGACACCCATATACGCTGGAACGGGGGACGGAATTGAAAATTAATATGCCAATGTGCCAATGACCTGCGGCGTGATAGCGCAGCATAAACATTGCGCAGCCAATTAGCACATTGGCACATTAAATCATCATTTATCCTATAACCGGGAGAACATTTGGTTGTTTTCCCGGTTTTATGTTTTTATATATACCTGAACGAATAACTATATACTTGTTTACCAATGAAAAAAATGTTTCTTTTCGCCCTGGTCATGGCGTTGCTCATCACGTCGTGCGGGCAAAAACAAAAGGGTAGCAATACCCTTATCCGACCGGTGAAGACTGCGCAAGTCAGTTCACAGTCGGTTATCCGCAAAGACTTCTCCGGAATAGTGGAAGCCGTGGAATATGTGAGACTTGCCTTCCGCGTCAGCGGACAAATCATCAGCCTCCCGGTTGTAGAGGGACAGCGGGTAAAAAAGGGGCAACTGATTGCCGCCATCGACCCACGCGACATCTCCCTGCAATATGCAGCCGACAAGGCTGCCTACGAAACAGCTGCCGCACAAGTGGAACGTAACAAACGGCTGCTTGGCCGCCAGGCTATCTCCGTGCAGGAATACGAAATCAGCGTAGCCAACTATCAGAAAGCAAAATCCACTTACGAGTTGTCCGGCAACAATATGCGGGATACGCGGCTGACAGCCCCTTTCGAGGGTTCCATCGAAAAACGGCTGGTAGAGAACTATCAGCGTGTCAATGCAGGAGAAGGGGTTGTACAGCTGGTAAATACACAGAAGCTACGAATCAAGTTCACCGTACCGGATGATTATCTCTATCTGCTCCGTGCCAAGGACGTAAAGTTCAAGGTGGTGTTCGACAGCTACCCCACAGAGGCTTTCGATGCCAGACTGGAAGAGTATCTTGACATCTCCACAGCAGGGACGGGTATTCCGGTGACAATAACAATTGACGACCCGCACTTTGACCGTACACGTTATGACGTAAAACCGGGATTCACATGCAAAATAAAGCTGGCATCGGATGTCGCTCCCTTTCTGGAAGAAAAGCTGATGAATGTACCGTTAAGCGCCGTATTTGGCGACAGTGAAAACCGGAAAACGTATGTATGGGTGGTGGAAGGTAATAAAGTCAGTCGCCGCGAAGTGACCGTTTATTCTCCAACGGGAGAGGCAAACCTGCTTATTTCTAAAGGGTTGGAACCGGGAGAAACCGTTGTGACGGCCGGAGTATACCAGCTGACAGAAGGAGAAGCAATAAAGGTACTAATGTGATTAATCACATTGGCACATTACATTCCCCATTTATCTAAAAAATATTCATTATGAATCTAGCCCAATATTCATTAGACAACACGAAGATAGTCTACTTCTTTCTGGCTGTGCTGCTTATCGGCGGTATACTGTCATTCGGCAGGTTGGGAAAGAAGGAAGACGCACCTTTCGTCATCAAGTCGGCAGTCATCATGACACGCTACCCGGGAGCGGAGCCGGCAGAAGTGGAACGGCTCGTCACCGAACCCATCTCCCGAGAAATACAGTCGATGAGCGGCGTCTACAAGATAAAGTCAGAGTCTATGTACGGACTCTCCAAGATAACCTTCGAACTGCAACCGTCACTCTCTGCCGCATCCATTCCGCAGAAGTGGGACGAACTGCGGCGTAAAGTGCTCAATATACAGCCCCAACTGCCCGCAGGCTCTTCTGTACCGACCGTCTCGGATGATTTTGGAGACGTTTTCGGCATCTATTACGGCCTGGTGGGTGACGACGGTTTCTCTTATGAAGAAATGAGAAACTGGGCGGAACGAATCAAGACACAAGTCATCACGGCAGACGGTGTGATGAAGGTAGCCCTTTTCGGTACACAGACAGAGGTCATCCATATATTCATCTCCGTAAACAAGCTGGCAGGAATGGGTATCGACCCCAAGCAGCTGGCCAGCCTGCTACAATCGCAGAACCAGATTATCAATACGGGTGAAATCAGCGCCGGAGAACAACAGTTACGCATTGTGGCCAACGGTACCTACACGACTGTCGATGATATCCGCAACCAGGTTATCACTACCTCCGGCGGACAAGTCAAGCTGGGTGACATCGCCATCATTGAAAAGGGATACATGGAACCTCCCGGCAATATCATGCACGTCAACGGAAAGCGCGCCATCGGTATCGGCATCTCCACCGACCCGACAAAGGATGTGGTAAAAACCGGTGAACTGGTAGACCGGAGGCTTGCCGAACTCATGCCCCTCATCCCCGTGGGGCTGGAACTGGAAAGTCTGTATCCCGAAAACGTGATTGCCAAAGAAGCCAACAACGGGTTCATCATCAATCTGATAGAATCCATCCTGATTGTGATTGTAATCATCATGCTGGTGATGGGCATGCGTGCAGGAGTACTGATTGGCTCTTCCCTTATATTCTCTATCGGAGGCACACTGCTCATTATGTCGTTTCTTGGCGTAGGTCTGAACCGGACCTCCCTCGCCGGATTCATCATAGCCATGGGAATGCTGGTGGACAATGCCATCGTGGTGACAGATAATGCCCAAATTGCCATTGCCCGCGGCATCGACCGCCGAAAAGCGCTGATAGACGGTGCCACCGGTCCCCAATGGGGATTGCTGGGAGCAACGTTCATTGCCATCTGTTCGTTTCTGCCACTGTATCTGGCTCCCTCTTCCGTAGCCGAAATCGTGAAACCGCTATTCGTAGTGTTGGCCATTTCCCTGGGATTAAGTTGGGTGCTGGCGTTGACACAAACCACTACATTCGGCAACTTCATACTGAAAGCAAAGGCTAAAGATGGTAGCAAGGACCCATACGACAAGCCTTTCTACCATAAATTCGCCTCCATCCTCAGCACACTGATACGCAAGAAGGCGTTGACCCTTGGAAGCATTACAGCACTGTTCATCCTCTCCCTCATCGTCATGGGGCTGATGCCCCAGAACTTCTTCCCTTCTCTGGACAAGCCCTACTTTCGGGCAGATGTATTCTATCCGGACGGGTACAGCATCCGCGAAGTAGAAACCGAAATGAAAAAGGTGGAAGCGCATCTGATGCAGCAGCCGGAAGTGAAACGGGTATCCGTCACATTCGGCAGCACACCGTTGCGTTACTATCTGGCCTCCACTTCCGTCGGTCCCAAACCTAACTTCGCCAATATCCTGGTGGAAGTAACGGACAGCAAATATACCAAGAAGCAGGAAGAGAACCTTGATGCCTACATGAAGGCCAACTATCCCAATGCCATCACCCGTACCATGTTGTTCAAACTCTCTCCTGCTGTAGATGCCGCCATTGAAATCGGGTTCATCGGCAATAACACGGATACGCTGGTCATGTTGACCAACAAGGCTCTGGACATCATGCACCGTGACGGCGAACTTATCAACGTGCGCAACTCCTGGGGCAATAAGATACCGGTATGGCATCCCGTTTACAGTCAGGAGCGTGCACAACCGTTGGGTATCTCCCGTCAAAGCATGGCACAGAGTATCCAGATCGGTACGAACGGCATGACACTTGGGGAATACAGGGAAGGAGACCAGGTACTTCCCGTTCTGTTGAAGGATAAAACTATCGACTCTTTCCGCATCAACGACTTGCGTACACTCCCCGTATTCGGCACTGCACGCGAAACAACCACTCTGGAACAAGTCGTCAGCCGGTTCGACTTCCAGTACAAGTTCTCCAATGTGAAAGACTACAACCGGCAGATGGTGATGATGGCGCAGGCCGACCCACGCCGCGGTGTGAATGCCATTGCCGCCTTCAACCGTATATGGAAGCAAGTGCAAGAAGAGATTGATGTGCCCGAAGGTTACACCATGAAATACTTCGGAGAGCAGGAAAGCCAGGCAGAAAGCAATGCCGCACTGGCAGCTAACCTGCCGCTGACATTCTTCCTTATGTTCGTCACCTTGCTGTTTCTGTTCCGCAGCTACCGGAAGCCGATTGTTATCCTGCTGATGCTGCCGCTTATCTTTATAGGTATTGTACTGGGACTGGTGGTATTGGGGAAATCATTCGACTTCTTCTCCATCCTCGGCTTGCTGGGGCTGATTGGAATGAATATCAAGAATGCCATCGTGCTGGTGGACCAGATTGATACGGAAACCGCTGCCGGAAAAGCACCGCGTGAAGCCGTTATCAGTGCAACGACCACCCGTATTGTCCCGGTGGCCATGGCATCGGGTACCACTATCCTGGGAATGTTGCCGTTATTGTTCGACGCCATGTTCGGCGGCATGGCGGCAACCATCATGGGTGGTTTGCTGGTAGCCTCGGCATTGACACTATTCGTGCTGCCGGTGGCTTATTGCGCCATTCATAAAATCAAGTGAGAGAACATTCAACAATTTACAGTTTACCAATTGAATGATGAAAACAAATATACTTATTCTATCATTACTGTGCTCAGGACTGAATGCCGGGGCACAACAAGCATATCTGAGCCGCGAAGAATACCGCGACAAGGTAGAAGCATACAGCCAGATTCTGAAACAACAGCATCTGAAAACATTCGCCAGTACCGAGGCACGCAAGATTGCCTCCACCGGTTTCCTGCCCCAGATTGACATCACCGCCGAGGGTACCGCCAATCTCAATCATCTGGACCAATGGAACAGTCCGAAAGGAGACTACCACCCTTATACCTATCAGGCACTTGCCACCTTGACGCAGCCGCTTTATACCGGAGGTTCCCTAATAGCCCAAAAGAAAGTGGCGCAAGCCGAAGAGGCACTGGACCAACTTACCACAGAGCTGACCCTCGACCAGATACACTATCAAAGTGACGCCGTCTATTGGAATGCCTCTGCCGCCCGTGCCGGTCTGAAAGCCGCGGCTACCTTTCAGGATATTGTACAACAGCAGTACGACATCATCCAAGACCGCTTTGATGACGGTGCCATCAGCCGCACAGACTTGCTGATGATTTCCACCCGACGTAAGGAAGCCGAATTGCAGTACATCAAGGCACGCCAAAACCATACCCTTGCCCTGCAAAAACTGAATATCCTTATGGGCTCGGAACCGGACGCTCCCATAGACAGCATAGCCGAAATAGATATACCGACTGCTCCCATCATCCCTTTGGGCCTGGATGATGTGCTGCCCCGCCGGGCAGAATATGCCAGTACCTCCGTGAACATCGCCCGCAGTGAAGCGCAACGGCATGCTGCCCTCAGCCGCTACAACCCACAAGTCAGCATGTTCCTCGCCACCGGTTGGGATACGGGAATCGCCTATATGGGGCAGGATGTACCTCATACTCCCGTCGCAGGGGTCAACGTCAGCATCCCCATCTTCCGTTGGGGAGCCCGCTTCAAGACAAACCGCCAACAGAAAGCCTATATCGGCATACAGAAGCTGCAACAAAGCTATGTAACGGACAATATTCTGGAAGAGCTCTCCGCAGCCACCACAAAACTGACGGAAACTGAACAGCAAGTCAAGACGGCCCGGGAGAATATAACACTCGCCGAAGAGAATCTGGGCCTTGTCACCTTCTCTTATAATGAAGGAAAAGCCAGCATGGCAGATGTGTTGTCCGCACAACTCTCGTGGACGCAGGCACACACCAACCTGATTGATGCGTATCTGGCGGAGAAGATGGCGATGGCTGAATATTGGAAGGTGGTTAGTGAATGAAATGCCCCTCAAAGAAAAACATACAAAAAAACTCCGGCATAGCTTTACAAAGCCATACCGGAGTTTCTTTATATTTTTCTTACTGACCGTTTATCCCAGGAATGAAATCAGCACACCCGCCGCAACAGCCGAACCGATTACACCGGAGATATTACTGGACATACAGTAATTCAGCACATGGTTTTTCGGGTCATACTTCGTTGCTATTTCATTGCAGACACGGCTTGCCATGGGTACGGCACTCAGGCCGGTAGCACCAATCAGCGGATTGATCTTCTTCTTGCTGAATAGGTTGAACAGCTTCACAAAGAAAATACCTCCCGTAATGGACAATGCAAATGCCAGGAAACCACCAATCACAATACCGATAGTCGTCCAATTCAGGAATGCCTCACTGGTCATCGTGGCGCCAACGCTCAATCCTAAGAAGATGGTAGCTGCATTCATGATACTATTAGCAGCAGCATCAAACAAGCGGCTTGTATCCGAACCGATTTCCTTAATCAAGTTACCGAACATCAACATACCAATCAAAGGTACTGCTGTGGGCACAAATAAAGCAACAATCGTAGTCACTGCAATCGGGAAGATAATCTTCAATACACGCAGATTCTTAATCTCGGTTTTCGAAGGATACAGCTTCTCCTGCTCCTTCATGTTAATCATCAATTCCTTCTTGGTACAGAACAGCTTCACCACCATCGGAATGATGACCGGTACCAGCGCCATATAAGAATAAGCAGCAATGGCAATCGGTCCCAACAGATGGGGAGCCAGCTTGATGGTAGTAAAGATAGCCGTAGGACCATCGGCACCACCGATAATGCCCAACGCACCTGCTTCCTGCGGAGTGAACCCTATCATCACAGCACAAAGCAGTACGGTGAAAATACCTAACTGCGCAGCCGCACCGAATATGGAGAGACGCAAGTTACGGAGCATCGGACCGAAGTCTGTCAGCGCACCCACACCCATAAAGATAACAGGCGGCAGAAAGCCGGTCTTAATCAGCATATAATAAATGAAGTTCATCAGTCCGAGGTCGTGCGCAATCTCGTGCAACGGCATCTCCCAAATATTCTTCATCACCCCGCCTACCATGACCATTCCGTTTTCATCTGCCTGAATCACCCCCATCTCGCCGCCGGGAAAGTTGGCAATGAGCACACCGAAAGCGATGGGTACCAACAACAATGGTTCATAGTGTTTCTTGATACCTAAATAAAGCAGGATGAAAGCGATGGCATACATCACGAGGAACGACGGATCAGCAATGATGTTGCTGAAGGCCGTCATATCATAGAGTTTTGCAAATATATCTTCCATTATCCTATCTTCATTAATACATCATCTTCAGAAACAGAGTCACCCGGATTGACACAGATGGCAACAACCGTTCCATCAAAGTCTGCGCGGATGGCATTGTATGTCTTCATAGCTTCGATATAGCAGAGGAGGTCGCCACTCTTCACCTTGTCACCCACTTTCAACGGGGTTTCCTGCGCATTCTTTGTCAAGAAGAACTTGCCTTCGAGCGGAGCCGGAACGTCCTGACCTTCGCCTACGGGGGGAGCTGTCACCTTTTCGGTGGCCGAAGCGGGCAGGTCGATGTCACCGTATGCCACCGTCACGCGGTAAGCCTGACCGTCCACCTGCACAGTGAGCGTCTTGGGTTTGGCATCGTCCAGCGGAGACTTGTCACGTTCGGCACGGCGTTTCTCCACATCCTCCAGGAAGTCCTGCTTGGCCTTGCCACTCTTGTAAGCCTCGTATTGAGCCGGGTGCATGGCGTATTCGAAGAGCTCTTCGTCGTCCTCGCCCAGTTCCCACTTGTTCTCCTTCATCAGCTTGCGGTACTTGTCCAGAGCATCGGGATAGTTGTCCTGCGGATTGCCGGTGAAGAACTTGCGTCCTTCGCGTTCGGCCTTCTCTATGATTTCGGGAGCCAGCTGACCCGGCAGCTTACCTGCCTTGCCCAACAGCATATCCCAAATGTCATCGGCAATCATACCCCAGCGTTCCTTGCCTTTCTCCATAGCAATGACGTTCATCATGGAAAGGTTCTTGACGTACTGGCTGAACGGAGTCACCAACGGGGGATAACCCACGCGCGGCCAAACATATGCCACTTCGTTGAACAACTTGATGAGCAGTTCATCCTGCTTCATGAAGGGCAGGTTGCGTTTTGCCTTGTATTTGTTGATGGACTCCAGATTGGATTCCAAGTCTGCCATCAGACTGCCCATCATGCCACCCGGCAGTCCGGGACCAATCAGCAGGGAGTTCATCAGGCGGTTGCGCGGGCTGATGTACAAGCCAAGGAAGTCGTCCATAAACTCCTGGATGAGTGCGCGTACCTTCATATATGCCTCCATATTGACTTCGGGCACCTGGAAGCCTGCATCCTTCAGCATGGCCTGCACACTGAGCAAGTCGGCATGTCCCGTACCCCAGGAAAGCGGCTCCATGCCTACGTCGATATAGTCGCAACCCGCTTCGCACACTTCAAGAATACTTGCCATATTGAAACCGGGACCCGCATGACTATGATACTGGATAGGAATATCGGGATGCGCCGCCTTGATATTGGCCACAATCTTGCCCAAAGAAACCGGACGTCCGATACCTGCCATATCCTTGATGCAGATTTCGTCGGCACCTGCCTTGATAAGCTTCAGTGCCATCTCCGTGTAGTATTCTACGGTATGGATGGGTGAATGGGTGATGCAGAGCGAGCATTGGGAAATCATTCCGGCATCGTGTGCATAGCCAATAGAAGGAATGATATTGCGGGTATCGTTCAGACCGCAGAAAGTACGCGTGATGTCCGTACCTTGCGCTTTCTTCACCTTATAGAACAGCTTGCGCACATCGGCGGGCACGGGACTCATGCGGAGGCCATTCAGGGCACGGTCCAACATGTGGGTCTGGATACCGGCTTCATGGAACGGCTTCGTCCACTCGCGCACGGCTTTATTCGGATTCTCCCCAAACAGCAGATTTACTTGTTCAAAACCTCCACCATTGGTTTCCACGCGCGCAAAACAACCCATCTCAATGATGGCGGGAGCTACTTTCACCAGTTGGTCAACACGGGGTACATATTTTCCGGCACTCTGCCACATGTCCCTGAATACCAAACTGAACTTAATTTCCTTTTTCATACTAAATTATTCGGTGTGTTTTTATATAAGATTATTATTTCAGATTTTTTCTACCTTAGCAACTTTACCCTTACCTTGTGTCACTACTGTTACGGCTGCACTGATAGCTGCCAGAATATTACCGGGGACAGGTGCGGGACCATTTGCCGCAGCTTTAGCCGGTGTCACCTCTTCGGGCGCATATTTATTCACCAATGCAATAAGAGCTTTTCCTAAGTTAATAACAATCAGCAGGATAGCGAAGACTGTTGCCATACCTACCACCATCAGCAAAAGTGCTGTATTCAAGTTTTCCATATTATAAATTATTAGTTATTCAGCCGAATTTACGAAAAATCGCTCGAAATTAGCGATAATCCATTAAAGAAAGGCAGAGAAGAATGATAAAAGATGCTAAAAAGTAAAGCTTCCCGCACAACCAATGAGGCGGTACGGGAAACTTTTAGCATAAAACGGTGTCAGTCATCAATTGCTTTCAAGGAAGGAGAATCAGCCCAACGGATTCTCACCCTGGTCGCCGTCGTTGCCGCCGGGGGTTCCACCGGTATTGTCGCCGGGAGTAGTACCAGTGGAGGTAGAAGTCTTACCCCACTCTTTCCAAACAATCTTTGTATTCACCATGCTGCGGGTAGTCACCTGATTGCCACTATTACGCTCCACTTCGGGCAGGAAACGGACACGTACTCCGTTTATCAGCGAAGCGCTTACCTCCTCAGCCGTCGGCACCCCTCTTTTGGTAGAGGTAGCAGTATAGTAGAAAGTGCCTATACCGTCTATCTTCACAGTACGTCCCTGCCCCATGAAATTGCTCAATACACGCCCCAAGTTCTCCATCACCGCATACGTGTCACCACGGGTCACGGTAGAAATGAAAGACAGTTCATCTGCCACTTCACGGGTAGTAACCGCCTTGCCCCAGGTTACTGATTGAGGATACCACAAATCGTTTACTTTTTTCTGAACTCTTTAAAAAAATGCCATAATCGTAATGTTTTAAATGATTAATAATAGGTATATTCTGTTTCTCTTGTCTCACCCGAGAAGCAGAAGTTTTCATCGTGAGGCCTCAACGATTCAGCCGTCTGCTTTTCTCAAATTCGATGTTGCAAAGTTAGGGTGGGAAACAAGGGAAAACAAGAAAATGGCATCTACAACCGATTTTCACAAATCACTCAAAAACAAAGGATTACAAAAACCATATCTCTACAAGAAGAAGGGGGGAAATAAAGCTTAAATAAGAGGAATAAGGTGATAATCTCTACAAGCGACACACGCAAACCCCTGATAATGAAGCCACCTGTATCTTCCTATCTCTACAAGGTAATTGTTATAAGTTATTCTTTGCAATATGACATCATTTATGAGTTTATGCCAGTGAAAAGAAAGAATAAACACATAGAGAGAATGTGCCTCTCTACGTGTTTGGCTGATTTTACTTTGTTACCGCATTATACAAATCCTGATAGGTTTTCACCACACTATACACCAAAGTTCTATCGGCAGGTTTCGAGCAGGCTGTCAGCCCCAGAAGGAGAATCAGCAGGAGAAAAAGGAAGGTATGTTTCATCTTGAAATTTTGTGTTTATAATAAGTAAGGTGTAAAATCGGTAAGGAACGAGCTTACTTCAACAGTTTTCATAATCAATGCATATTAATCGTTGCAGAAACAAAGGTAACACTTTCTTCCCACAATAAATAAAGAGGTACAAAGTTTTTCATTACTTTGTACCTCCTCTTTTTCTTCGACTTGCATCATTTATAGCCGTGAGTCAGCAAAAATCATATAGCTTAGAACTCACTCGTAAAGTGGAACTTGATATGCTTGAAGTCCATCTGCGCCATCTGCAACACATATCCGCTGTCGGCCAGGAACACATCCCTACCCTCGCGGTCTTTCGCCATGTACTGGTATTTGCGCTTCTTGAAGGCTTCCAACTCCGCCGCATCATCGCTCTCAATCCAGCAGGCCTTATACAGACTGAGCGGCTCCCAACGGCACTTCGCACTGTATTCGTTCTCCAGACGATACTGGATGACCTCGAACTGCAACTGCCCCACCGTACCGATAATCTTACGCCCGTTGAACTGGTTGACGAACAACTGCGCCACACCTTCGTCCATCAACTGGTCGATACCCTTGGCAAGCTGTTTCTGCTTCATCGGGTCGGCATTCTCAATGTACTTGAACATCTCCGGAGAGAAACTCGGAAGTCCCTTGAAGTGAAGCGCCTCGCCTTCGGTCAGCGTATCGCCAATCTTGAACGTACCGTTATCCGGCAGGCCGATAATATCTCCCGCCCAAGCCTCATCGACAGTTGTCTTGCGCTGCGCCATGAACTGCGTAGGCGACGAGAAACGCATCGTCTTGCCATGACGTACATGCAAGTACGGGGCATTGCGTACAAACTTCCCGGAGCAGATTTTGCAGAAAGCGATACATGAACGGTGATTCGGGTCGATATTGGCGGTTATCTTAAAGATGAATCCGGTAAATTTAGGCTCTTCCGGCTCCACCTCACGCTCTTCCGCCTTCACGGGACGGGGACTGGGAGCAATCTCCACAAAGCAATCCAACAGTTCCTGCACACCGAAATTATTCAGTGCCGAACCGAAGAATACGGGAGCAAGCTCTCCTTTCAAGTATTCCTCCTTATCGAATTCGGGGTAAACACCGTCTATCAGTTCCAATTCTCCGCGCAGCTTGTCGGCCAGCTGGGCGCCAATCTGGTTGTCCAGCTCCTCGGTATGGATGTCTACTTCCACCTTCTCCGTCACTACCTGCTTGCTGGGCTGGTAGAGGTTGAGGTTATGCTCGTAGATATTGTAGACACCCTTGAAACGGACACCGCTCTCGATAGGCCACGTCAAAGGACGCACGTGGATGTGCAGTTCCTCCTCCAGTTCGTCCAGCAGGTCGAACGGGTCTTTGGCTTCACGGTCCATCTTGTTGATGAAGATAATCACCGGCGTATTACGCATACGGCAGACCTCCATCAGCTTGCGTGTCTGCGTTTCCACACCTTTCGCACCGTCCACCACGATGATAACGCTATCCACAGCCGTCAGCGTGCGGTAGGTATCTTCGGCAAAGTCCTGGTGACCCGGAGTATCGAGGATGTTGACCTTGTAGTCATGGTAGTCGAACTCCATTACAGAAGTGGTAACGGAAATACCACGCTGTTTTTCAATATCCATCCAGTCCGACGTTGCCGTCTTCTTTATCTTATTGCTCTTTACGGCACCCGCCACCTGGATTTGTCCACCAAAAAGCAACAGCTTCTCGGTCAATGATGTCTTACCGGCATCCGGATGCGCGATAATCGCAAACGTTCTCCGTCTCTCTATTTCGTTGTTATTGGCCATATATCAATTAGTCAGTAATAATCACTCTTCCAAATTCTTCATGCAGACGGCAAGGCTCGCCTCCCAATGGGGTATATCGATGCCGAATGTCTTCTTTATCTTTGTCTTGTCCAACACGGAATAATGCGGACGCGGCGCCTTGGCAGGAAACTCATCCGTATGCAGCGGGCTTACCTTGCAGGTCTTTATGCCGGCCAGGCGATGGATAGCCAACGTGAAATCATACCACGAGCACACACCCTCGTTGCTGAAATGATAGATACCGGGAACAATCCCCCGGTTGACAGCCGCAAAAATGGCACGTGCCAAATCATTGGCATATGTCGGTGTGCCTATCTGGTCGAAGACAACCCCCAGCGTCTCTCGCTCACGTCCCAGACGAAGCATCGTCTTCACAAAATTATTCCCGTAAATGGAATAGAGCCATGCTGTACGGATAATCATGGCACGGCTGCAATGCTTCATCACCGCCTGCTCACCTGCCAGTTTAGTAGAGCCATATACCGAATTGGGGCAAGTGTCCGCCTCTTCCGTATAGGGAGTGTGTCCGGTTCCGTCGAAAACATAATCGGTGGACACTTGTATCAAGGCAGCACCGCAAGCTTCGGCAGCAGCAGCCAGATAGCCAGGAGCGACATGATTCAGCTTGTCGCAAAGTTCCTGATTGTCCTCTGCCTTGTCCACCGCCGTATAAGCAGCGCAATTCACAATCACATCTATCCGGTTACCCTTCACAAACCTGTGCACAGCTTGTTCGTCGCAAATGTCCAATTCCTGCACGTCAGTGAAAAAATAAGCATGTTGTCCGTTTTCTTTCGACAACACTCGCATTTCATTGCCAAGTTGACCGTTGGCACCGGTTATCAGAATATTCATTTAATAAAGTTACACTTATATATAGAATGTTACGATGAACAATATTTTCCTTCATAATTATCAATCATCCACTATCAATTATCCATCAACTCCAGTTCTCCCCGCTTCTCCTTGTCATAATAGTTGGCAAGCAACGAGATGAAACCACTGATGGCCTCCATAGCCTTTGCCGTGCCCTGACTGATTTCCTTCTTCTGCAAGCGCAACAGCAGCACTCCATAAAGCGCCTCGAAACAAGTGTCTACCTCAGACTCCTCTTTCCGGCCGTTCTTCTGACGCAGTTCCACGATAAAAGGCAGTGCCTTGAAATAAGCCGCATTATAGAACGGATATTTCGTAGAAGCCAGCAATTCGCCATGCAGCTCCGTCAGATTCAGAATGACATTACGGTTGATTTGCAGATGCCCTTTTTCCATTACGCCTTCCGCACGCATCATACCTGCCAGATTTCCATACCATTCTTCCAGCGCAGGCCGTTCCTCCTCCGGATAGCGCAAAATGATGTTCTGGCGTATCCGGTCTATGTCACAGCCGTTGGCACGGAGCAAATCCTCCACCTGCCACATATATATAAGGTATTCGGCTATATTCTTCTCTTTCAGTTGTTGCGCAATCTTCACGATAAAATGTATGAATTATGATTTTTCACCTTCCCACTTTCACCTTTCCACTCAATACAGTGATTCACCCATCAGCGTAAACACCAGTCCCAGCACAGACACCACAATGACAATGCTCCCGATAATACGGTTCAGTATCCAGATACCTCGCAGGTTGAATTGTGTACGGACCTTATTGACAAAAAAGGTTATGCCAAACCACCAAGCCAAAGCACCCAATGCGATGGCCAGGTATCCGGTAACGGCCTCGAACACCAGCACACCCTCACTTACAAAAGCAAAGCGAGCAAAAAGACCTACAAAAAGGAAAATAATCAGTGGATTGGAAAGTGTGACGGCAAATGCCGTTATGAAGTTATGGAAATAGGAACCCTTATTGGTGGATACCGGCCGGATGGACTGTACCGGATTGCTGCGGAACGTATAAACGCCAAACGCCAACAGAAGAATGCTTCCGAAAAGTTGCAGGTAAAAGATGTTCTTGTTGACATAATCAAAAACGAAACTCATCCCGTAGCCCGTCAGCAAAGCATATGCAATATCGCTTAGCGAAGCTCCTATCCCCGTTACGAAACCATACCACCGTCCTTTATTCAAAGTACGCTGAATACACAATACTCCTACAGGACCCAATGGCGCGGACACAATGACGCCGATAATGAACCCCTTCCACAATATGTCAAATATGGTCTCTATCTGAATCATGGCTGCAAATATCGGACTTTTTTATGAGACGAACGAATAGTGTTAACGTTTTTTCGACGGAAAAGGATTTTAAGAAGTAAAGATTATCCATTTTACATATTATTCCGTATATTTACCTCCGAACTTAACAATACCCCCTTATGAAACGAATAAAAAAAACTCTAACACTCGTTTCCATGGCCGTCTTACTACTGACGGCATGCGAATCCCCCAAGGAACTCGGTGTGGTTCCATATCCGCAGTATGCCCAAACAACGTCAAAAACAGTAGAACTGCCATCTACGGTAACCTTCTCGACCAATCTGGCGAAATCCGACATGAATGACCTGCTGGCCTATCTGCCGGACTTTGCCATCCCCATGAAGCTTGTCAACAAGAACCCTTTTGTAACGATAGAAATAACGGACGCAACGGATAATCCAATCGCTGCCGAAGGCTACAACCTGACAGTCAGCAAACAAGGTGTAAACATTCAGGCCTCCTCCGCTGCAGGTGCCTTCTATGGACTGCAAACCCTGGCACAACTTGCCCGTAACGGGAAGGAACTGCCAGTCACGACCATCAAGGACGAACCCAGATTCCCCTATCGTGGGCTGCACCTGGATGTTTCAAGACACTTCTTTAACACGGACTATGTCAAGAAGCAAATAGACCTGGTAGCCACCTACAAAATCAACCGCCTGCATTGGCATCTGACCGACGGTGCCGGATGGCGGCTGGAGATTCCGGGCTACCCTCGCCTGACGGAATTCGCAGCCTGGAGAAAAGCCGCCAATCTGCAGGATTGGGGGAAATACGACCACCGCTTCTGCGAGAAGAATGAAGAAGGAGCCTATGGAGGCTACTATACGGAAGCAGATGTACGCGAAGTTTTAGAATACGCCCGCTTGAGGCATGTCACCGTTATCCCCGAAATAGAAATGCCGGGACACTCAGGAGAAGTGCTGGCTGCCTATCCGCAATTGTCCTGCACCGGCAAGCCTTATACATCCGGCGAAGTCTGTATCGGTAACGAAGAGACCTTCAAGTTCTTCGAAGACGTGCTGGATGAAGTGATACGGCTGTTTCCTTCCCGGTATATCCATATTGGAGGCGATGAAGCCAGCAGACGCCACTGGAAGACATGCCCCAAATGCCAGAAGCGCATGAAGGAAGAAGGACTCAAAGATGAAAGTGAGCTGCAAAGCTATATGATAGCCCGCATAGAGAAGTACCTCAACGACAAAGGGCGTGAAATCATCGGCTGGGATGAGATACTGGATGGAGGTCTGGCCCCCAATGCAACCGTCATGTCGTGGCGAGGTACGGAGGGTGGCATTGCCGCCGCCCGCATGGGGCATTATGCCATCATGACACCGGAGAGCCACTGCTATCTGGACCACTACCAGGATGACCCTGAGACACAGCCTCTGGCGTTTGGCGCCTGCGTCCCCATCGGACAGACCTACTCCTACGACCCGGCTCCCGATTCATTGGGAACAGATATCTGCAAATATATATTAGGTGTGCAAGGCAATGTGTGGGCAGAATATCTGCCCACCTACGAGCATGCCGAATACATGATATATCCGCGTATCATCGCCCTGGCAGAAGTAGGCTGGACTCCCGTAAAGAACAAGCATCCGGAAAGTTTCAAGAGACGTATCAACAACGAAATACGCCATATCAAGGCAAAAGGCTACAACCCGTTCACCCTGTCCGAACTAGTGCAGACCAGCCAGACCGTTGACTATGCCAAGAAGAGAATCATGCTCTCCCTCACCTCCGAAAAACATCCGATTGACATCCGCTATACAACAGACGGCTCCGAACCGACCGCATCTTCCAAATTATACAAAAAACCATTTGCCGTAAAAGATTCGATATTGCTGACAGCCCGTCTTTTCGACGGAAATAAGCCACTCGGCAAAAGCCTCGAGCTGCGCACCGACTACCACAAAGGCATAGGCAAAAAGATAACCTATGCGCCGGATGGCGGATACTACCAGAACAAAGATGTATATAAAGGCGGCGGCGATACCGGACTACTTGACGGACTACGTGGCGGTAAAAGCTATATGGACGGACGTTGGCAGGGATTCTGCCCCAATGATTTGGATGCTACCATCGACTTGGGCGAAGTGACCGCTATACACCGGGTCATGGCCAACTTCATGCAAATCCGTACCCCACAGGTTTTTCTTCCAGCCAAAGTAGAAGTGTGGGCATCAGTGGACGGCAAAGAATTCACCCTGCTGGGCAGTGATACTTGCAGTGAGGAGGAGGCCGGAAAAGACGTGATTTTCAGAGATTTCGGCTGGACCGGCACCCCTACTGAAGCACGGTATGTACGTTTCCACGCCATACAAGGGAAGAAGCAATTCTTATTTACGGATGAAATCGTCATACAATAATACGCATCCAGCTTTATAAAACAGAACAAAAAAACGCATGCAAGTAAAATTGCATGCGTTTTTTGTTTTCTTTTTTTCTCCTCCCCACCGATTTTGCGTATCTTTGTCCCCAAGAAGAAAAGATGAAGATACTCAAAAAAGTAACTTCAATCGTAAAATCGTAAATCGTAAAATCGTAAATATAACTATGATTCTTTTTTTCAGAACCCCATCCAAGAGTGTGATTGCCGTAGAATGTAATCATGAACTCCCCCAGGCAGACAGCGACAAACTCTGCTGGCTTTTTGGAGAAGCCACCCCCGAAAGTGAAGACAACCTGAAAGGACATTTCGTCGGCCCGCGCCGTGAGATGATTACTCCTTGGAGTACAAACGCCGTAGAAATCACCCAGAATATGGGGCTGGACGGCATCATACGCATCGAAGAGTACTTCCCCGTAAAAGATGAGAACGCAGACCACGACCCGATGCTGCAACGTATGTACAAGGGGCTGGACCAGAATGTATTTACAACCAACCGGCAGCCGGAACCGATTGTACACATCGAAGACCTGGAGGCATACAATGAAAAGGAAGGTCTGGCACTTTCCAAAGAGGAAATGGATTACCTCAAGAAGGTAGAGAAAGACCTCGGGCGCCCTCTGACAGACTCCGAAGTATTCGGCTTCGCGCAAATCAACTCCGAGCACTGCCGTCACAAAATCTTCGGCGGAACATTCATCATCGATGGAGTGGAACAGGAATCTTCACTCTTCCAAATGATAAAGAAGACCACACAAGAGAATCCCAACAAGATTATCTCTGCCTACAAAGACAATGTGGCCTTTGCCGAAGGTCCGGTTATCGAACAGTTTGCTCCGGCAGACCACTCCAAGCCCGACTATTTCCAAGTAAAAGACATCAAGAGTGTCATCTCCCTGAAAGCGGAAACACATAACTTTCCCACAACAGTAGAACCGTTCAACGGTGCGTCTACCGGTACGGGCGGTGAGATTCGCGACCGTATGGGCGGCGGTAAGGGCTCTTGGCCGATTGCCGGAACAGCCGTTTACATGACCTCCTACCCCCGTACGGAAGAAGGACGTCCCTGGGAAGAGATTCTGCCGGTACGCAAATGGCTGTATCAAACTCCCGAACAAATACTAATCAAAGCCTCCAATGGTGCCAGTGATTTCGGGAACAAATTCGGCCAACCGCTAATCTGCGGTTCCGTGCTCACTTTCGAACATAAGGAAAAAGATGAAGTCTATGGTTACGACAAAGTGATTATGCTTGCCGGAGGCGTAGGCTACGGTACCCAGCGTGACTGTTTGAAAGGTACACCGGAAGCCAGCAACAAAGTGGTTGTCATCGGTGGAGACAATTATCGCATCGGTTTGGGCGGCGGCTCCGTATCTTCCGTAGATACCGGACGCTACAGCAGTGGCATCGAGCTGAATGCCGTGCAACGCGCCAACGCCGAAATGCAGAAACGCGCCTACAACGTGGTACGCGCACTTTGTGAGGAAGAGACCAATCCGGTGGTTTCCATCCACGACCACGGCTCTGCCGGACATGTAAACTGTCTGTCCGAATTGGTAGAGGAATGCGGCGGTTTAATTGACATGAGCAAGTTGCCCATCGGTGACACGACTCTGTCTGCCAAGGAAATCATTGCCAACGAAAGCCAGGAACGCATGGGCTTGCTGATTCAGGAAGAGGCCATCGAACATGTACGCAAGGTAGCCGAACGTGAGCGTGCCCCGATGTACGTAGTCGGTGAAACGACCGGCGACCATCGCTTTGCCTTCCAGCAAGCTGACGGTGTACGTCCGTTCGACCTCGCCGTAGAACAGATGTTCGGCTCTTCCCCCAAGACCTATATGGTGGACAAGACCGTGGAACGTCACTACGAAATGCCCCAATACGAAGTTTCCCAACTACACGAATACCTCACCAATGTGCTCCAACTGGAAGCTGTGGCTTGTAAAGACTGGTTAACAAACAAGGTGGACCGTTCTGTAACAGGCAAGATTGCCCGCCAACAGTGCCAGGGTGAATTGCAGTTGCCTCTGAGCGATTGTGGTGTGGTAGCTTTGGACTATCGCGGCGAAAAGGGTATCGCAACCTCTCTGGGCCATGCTCCCCAGGCGGCACTTGCCGACCCGGCAGCCGGCTCCGTTCTTTCCGTCAGCGAAGCATTGACCAACTTGGTTTGGGCACCGCTTGCCGAAGGTCTGGACAGCGTTTCCCTTTCTGCCAACTGGATGTGGCCTTGCCGTTCGCAAGAAGGTGAAGATGCCCGTCTGTACACGGCAGTAAAGGCCTTGAGTGACTTCTGCTGTTCCCTGCAAATCAATGTACCGACCGGTAAAGACTCTCTTTCCATGACACAGAAATACCCCGACGGCAGCAAAGTAATTTCTCCGGGCACGGTAATTGTTTCTGCCGGTGGAGAAGTTTCCGACGTCAAGAAAGTCGTATCTCCGGTGCTGGTTAACAATGAAAAGACTACCATTTATCATATAGACTTCAGTTTCGACAACCTGAAACTCGGCGGTTCTGCCTTTGCTCAGACCCTGGGCAAGGTAGGTGACGAAGTTCCCAGCGTGCAGGATGCCGAATACTTCCGCGATGCTTTCCTTGCCGTGCAGGAACTGGTCAACAAGGGACTGATTCTTGCCGGACATGATATTTCCGCCGGTGGTCTTATCACTACACTGCTTGAAATGTGCTTTGCCAATGTGGAAGGCGGTATGGAAATCAACCTGGATAAAATCAAGGAGCAAGACCTTATCAAGATTCTGTTTGCGGAGAACCCGGGTATCGTTATCCAGGTGAGCGACAAGCACAAGGAAGCTGTAAAGCAAATCCTGGAAGATGCAGGCGTAGGTTACGTGAAGCTCGGCAAACCGACAGACGAACGCCATATTCTTGTATCAAAAGGCGATGCTACTTATCAGTTTGGCATCGACTATATGCGTGATGTATGGTACTCTACTTCTTATCTCCTTGACCGTAAGCAGTCCATGAACGGCTGTGCCAAGAAGCGTTTCGAGAACTACAAGATGCAACCGGTGGAATTCGCCTTCATGCCGGACTTCAAAGGCAAGTTCTCACAATACGGCATCGACCCGGACCGCCGCACACCTTCCGGTATCCGCGCCGCCATCATCCGTGAAAAAGGAACCAACGGCGAACGCGAAATGGCCTACTCACTCTATCTGGCAGGCTTCGATGTGAAGGACGTTACCATGACCGACCTTATCAGCGGTCGCGAAACGTTGGAAGATGTAAACATGATTGTTTACTGCGGTGGTTTCTCCAACTCCGACGTTCTTGGTTCTGCTAAGGGTTGGGCAGGTGCTTTCCTCTTCAATCCGAAAGCAAAAGAAGCGCTCGACAAATATTATGCACGCGAGGATACGCTTTCACTGGGTGTCTGCAACGGCTGCCAGCTCATGATGGAACTTAATCTTATCAATCCCGAGCACAAGAAAAACGGCAAGATGCTTCATAACGACTCACACAAGTTTGAATCCAGATTCCTCGGTGTTACTGTCCCCACCAACCGCAGCGTAATGCTCGGCTCACTGAGTGGAAGCAAACTGGGTATCTGGGTAGCTCACGGTGAAGGAAAATTCTCCTTGCCATACGACGAGGACAAATACAACGTCGTGCTGAAATACTCATACGACGAATACCCTTCCAACCCCAACGGCTCAGATTATTCCATAGCCGGATTGGCAAGTGCCGACGGACGTCATCTGGCCATGATGCCCCACTTGGAACGTGCCATCTTCCCCTGGCAGAACGGTTGCTACCCCGCAGACCGCGTAAACAGCGACCAAATCACTCCTTGGGTAGAAGCATTTGTCAATGCACGCAAGTGGGTGGAAGCCAATAAAAAATGAACTGAACTTCCTTTTTTATAGAAATGTAACAAGCGCGGGTTATGAATAATCCCGCGCTTGTTACATTTCTATTCTTCGCTTTCTTTTTTTGCTTTTCTCAAACAAAAGCATTATTTTTGTGTTTATTTTCAACTCTCCCTCAGTACAACATTCAAAAAACCGCTCGACAATTATGAAAAAGTACTTCTTTTTCTGCATACTACTATTATTGCCAATTATAGGCATTGCACAAACATACAAATACATCGGTGTGGAAGACGGTTTGAGCAACAGACGGGTATATGCTATTCAAAAGGGACCCAAAGGTTACATGTGGTTTCTTACCCACGACGGCATCGACCGATACAACGGAAAAGAATTCAAGCCGTACAAACTGATGGATGGAGATGAGGAAGTGAATTCCATGATGAACCTGAACTGGCTCTATGTGGATTCCAAAGGAACCATATGGGAAATTGGCAAGAAAGGACGCGTGTTCCGCTATGATACAAAACACGACCGTTTTGTCCTGGTATACAAGCTACCCGAAAGCGAAGTGAAAGGACGTCCAACCCCTATCAGTTACGGTTTTGTGGATGCCAACAGCGTAATATGGCTTTGCAATGAAGATGCCCTATATCTGTACGACAGCAATACCCAGAAGGTGACATTCATTCAAAACGAAATAGGAGAACGAATTACTGATATCGCACAGATTGATTCGACCCACTTCTTCATCGGGACCGACATCGGCATACATTATGCTGAGCTGGCCAACAACACCCTCACCCTCAGTCCCTGCAACCAATTGGACACCTTGAAGATACAAATCAACGAACTATACTATCATAAACCGTCTCACAAGGTTTTTATCGGTACTTTCCAACGGGGAATATTTACCTATGACCTGAATGAGCACAAAGTCATGCATATCCCATCCGGACTGATGGACGTTAGTATTAACTGTATCCGTGCCTACAATAACAATGAAATCCTCATAGCTACAGACGGGGCCGGTGTCTACAAAATGAATACCGATACCTATGAATCTATACCATACATTGTTGCTGACTATAACCGGTACAACTCAATGAACGGAAATACCATCAATGATATCTACATTGACAGTGAACAACGCATCTGGATGGCTAATTATCCCATTGGTATAACTGTACGCAACAACCGATATGCCGATTATCAATGGATAAAACACTCTATCGGCAATAAACAGTCACTCATCAATGACCAGGTAAATGCCATCATTGAAGACCATGACGGCGATTTATGGTTTGCCACCAATAACGGCATCAGCCTTTATTATAGCAAGACGAAACAATGGCATTCTTTTCTCAGCAGTTTCGACACCGCAAGCCATAGTAAAAACCATATCTTCATCTCATTGTGCGAAGTGGAGCCCGGCATCATCTGGGCCGGAGGATATAGTTCCGGCATCTACCAGATCAACAAGAAACTACTGTCCACAGAGTTCTTTACTCCGTCTTTATTCAGTAATCTGAATATCCGGCCGGACAAGTATATCCGTTCCATTATGAAAGATTCTTCAGGAAACATCTGGTTCGGAGGGTATTATAACTTAAAAGAAATAGATTATTCCAGAAAAAATATACGCCATTTCCCGGGCTTGAATGGTATCACTGCCATCATAGAGAAAGACTCCACACATATGTGGATAGGCACTTCCACCGGCTTGTACCTGTTGGAAAAAGCAACCGGTAAGTATACCTATATCCAGATGCCGGTAGAATCCTACTACATCTACTCCCTATGCCAAGCTTCCGACGGAATGCTGTATATCGGTACCAACAATGCCGGTTTACTGGTATATGATACGACCAAAAACACATTCAGACATTATCATAGAGACAACTGCGCCTTGATTTCCAATAATATCTATACACTATTGTCTGATGGTAAAGGAAATATCTTTCTGAGTACAGAACACGGTCTGTCCACCTTCTATCCTGTCGAAGAGACATTCCATAACTGGACCAAAGAACAAGGACTGAAGTCTGACCATTTCAACGCAGCCTCAGGCACCTTGAGGAAAAACGGCAATTTCATTTTCGGCAGTACGGATGGAGCCATAGAATTCAACAAAGACATGATCCTGCCTCGCGACTATAAGTTCAAAATGGTATTCAGTGACCTGCGGGTATTCTATCAGACCGTTTATCCCAAGGATGAAGGTTCTCCACTTATTCTGGATATTGACGAGACAAAAACCTTGCGTTTGAAGTACAACCAGAACATCTTCTCATTGCAGGTCTCAGACATCAACTATGACTATCCTTCCCTAATTCTGTACTCCTGGAAACTGGAAGGCTTCTATGAGGGTTGGAGCCGTCCGGGAGAGGAAAACGTCATCCGTTTTACCAACCTGAGTCCGGGCAACTATACCCTCCGCGTACGTGCCATCTCCAACGAAGACCGTCGTATTGTCCTGGAGGAACGCAGTATGGACATCATTATCGAGCAACCCCTCTGGCTCAGTTTCTGGGCGCTGATACTCTATGCAGTGATTATCATATCCATTGCAAGCATCACTCTACGAATAATAGTCTTGAGAAAACAGCGGAAAGAATCCGATGAGAAAATACGCTTCTTCGTCAATACAGCGCATGATATACGTACTCCACTGACGCTCATCAAAGCACCCTTGGAAGAAATCACCGAACGCGAGCAACTGACTTCCAGCGGACAGAGCAACATCAATACAGCCCTGCGAAACGTAAATGCCTTGTTGCGCCTGACCACCAACCTTATTAATTTCGAACGCGCAGACACCTATTCCGGAAGTCTATACGTATCCGAATACGAACTGAGCACATATATGGAAGAGACGATCGATGCTTTCCGTTCATACGCAAACATAAAACACATCAACCTAACCTACGAAAGCAGCTTCCGTTATCTGAACGTATGGTTAGATAAGGACAAGATGGATTCCATTTTGAAAAATATCATATCCAACGCACTGAAATATACACCGGACGGCGGCAATGTACATGTCTTTACTTCCGAGACAGAAGATACCTGGAGTATTGAGGTGAAAGATACCGGTATCGGAATTCCGGCTTCAGAACAGAAAAAGCTGTTCAAGATGCATTTCCGTGGCAGTAATGCTATCAATTCCAAAGTTATCGGCAGCGGCATCGGACTACTTCTGGTAGGGAAACTTGTACGCTTACATAAAGGAAAGCTCAACTTCAGCAGCATGGAAGGGAAAGGCTCTTGCATCAAAATCACGTTCCCCAAAGGGAACAAGCATTTCCGCAAAGCAATCCAACGCCCTCAACCCAAAAACGAACGGATTGTTTATTCGGCCTCCGGAGTGCCTATCAATGCCTCTACTACATCATCCCCTGCTTCCAGTGGAATCTACGACAAGACGCAACAACAGTCACAAAACAACAGTAACCACCAGAAAATTCTTATTGTAGAGGACAATGACGAATTAAGGGAATATCTGCGTAGAACATTGTCTGAACAATACAACATACAAGTATGCTCCAATGGAAAAGAAGCACTGACCATTGTCAAGGAGTATATGCCCAACCTCGTCATTTCAGACATCATGATGCCGGAAATGAGAGGAGACGAATTGTGTCATATCCTGAAGAACGACATCGAGACATCACATATCCCCATCATCCTGCTCACAGCACTGAATACCGACAAGAATATCATCGAGGGACTGCAAAGCGGAGCGGATGAATATATTGTGAAACCCTTCAATATCGGTATATTGCGGGCAAACATTGCCAACCTGCTGACTAACCGGGCACTGTTGCGCCACAAATATGCCAGCCTGGACCTGAACGACGAGAAGAACAATACGGATTGCATCAACTGCTCCAACGACTTGGACTGGAAATTCATTGCAACCGTCAAAAAGAGCGTCGAAGACAATATGGACAACCCAAGCTTCAACGTCGACGTGCTCTGCAACCTGCTGAATATGAGTAGGACCAGCTTCTACAATAAGATAAAGGCACTGACCGACCAAGCTCCGGCTGACTACATCCGGCTGATTCGACTGAAACATGCTGCCCAACTTCTGAAAGAACAAAAGCATACCATCACCGAGATTTCAGAGCTGACCGGTTTCAGTGATGCGAAATATTTCCGTGAAGTATTCAAGAAACATTTCAATATGAGCCCAAGCCAGTATGCCAAGAGAGGGAAGGAAGGGAAAGATGATAAAGAAATAAAGTAAATTACAACATTTTGAATATGAATATATATCTTGAAGCATTCTCCATTTTCTTTAAGATAGGAGCCTTTACCATCGGCGGCGGTTATGCTATGGTACCGCTGATAGAAAACGAAATCGTAACCAAACGAAACTGGATAGCCAAAGAAGATTTCATTGACCTGCTTGCTATATCACAGTCCGCTCCGGGCATCCTTGCCGTCAATATATCCATTTTTATAGGGTACCGGCTACGGGGAATACGAGGGAGCATAATCACTGCATTGGGAACCATACTTCCTTCGTTTCTCATCATCCTCGCCATAGCGTTGTTCTTTCACAACTTCAAGGACAACACCATTGTGGAACGTATATTCAAAGGTATTCGCCCGGCAGTGGTTGCATTGATTGCAGCCCCTACATTCAGCATGGCTAAATCGGCCCGGATAAACCGATACAACATATGGATACCGGTGGTTTCAGCACTGCTCATCTGGCTGTTGGGCTTCTCTCCCATCTGGATTATCATTGCGGCAGGTGTAGGAGGATACTGCTTCGGACGTTTTCAACGTCCGAAGAATTAAAAATTAAAGAATTAAAAAGGATAGCAACATTAATCACTAACCATTTATCATTAATTACTAATCATGGTTTTCTTACAGTTATTCTATACATTCTTTAAGATTGGGCTTTTCGGCTTTGGTGGCGGATATGCCATGTTGTCTATGATACAAGGTGAAGTAGTTACCCGTTACGGTTGGCTTACAGCGCAGGAATTTACTGATATTGTGGCAATCAGCCAGATGACACCCGGTCCGATAGGAATCAATTCGGCAACTTATGTGGGTTATACTACGATAGCTGATTGCTACGGTACAAGCTATGGTATTTTAGGTTCTATTATTGCTACGTTTGCCGTGGTGCTTCCTTCTTTCCTACTGATGCTGACCATCAGCAAATTCTTTCTGAAATACCAGAAACATCCTTCCGTGGAAGCGGTATTCAGTGGGCTCCGCCCGGCAGTAGTCGGTCTGCTGGCCTCAGCCGCGCTGGTATTGATGAATTCGGAAAACTTCAGTTCTCCCAAAGAAGACATATATTCCTTCGTCATCAGCTGCCTCATCTTCCTCGTGGCATTTATAGGCACAAAGAAATATAAACTGAACCCGATAGGAATGATTGTAGCTTGTGGAATAGCAGGATTGATACTTTATTAGGGATTAAGGATTAAACGTTAATGATTAATCCCTAATCCTTAATCCCTAATTTTTAAAGTTTAATCTTCTTTCCAACGGATTTCGATTCATTATGCAGACGGTCCAAGGCTGTCACCACATAGCGGTACTTTGTCTTTCCGTCTTCATAAGGAAGTTTATAGAAATTATCGCGCGTGATGGCTACAATATGGGAAGGGTCATCTATATTCACTTTCTCTTTGTCATTAAAGCGATAGACCACATATTGGACGGCACGGTTCATTTCCTCTTTATACTTGGGAGCTGTCCAGAAAAGAATATATCCGTCTTCCGTCCACACCGGTTTCATCTTACGTACCTTTGCCGGGGCTTCGTTATCCATGAAATCGAAAACGGGAGGCAGCGCCGGATACTTATGATATTCGGCAATCAGGGCATCGCGATACTTGCCTGCATTCTCTACAACCGCACTGGCAGGCCACTGGCAACTGCCACCGATGGTCTGATAGGCCCGTTGCAAGGCCATTTTGCGAGGAAGCTGATTTATCGACGGGTTCTTGGGGTCGGCATTCTGCACGGTGTTCATCACGGACTGGCCAATAAACAAGGGGCGGTTTTCCGTATTCCTGGCCCACCACTTCACCAGTGTCTCATAGTCGGCAACCGGATGTCCTATATGCCAATAAATCTGCGGAATATTATAGTCTATCCAACCTTCACGGGCCCACAGCAACACGTCCGCATAAAGGTCATCGTAGTTTTGCAGGCCTTTGGTCTTACTGCCAAGCGGGTCACTGCTTTCATTCCGGTAAATGCCAAACGGAGAAACCCCGAACTTCACCCACGGCTTGATTTCACGAATTGTTTCATGCAGTTTCTTAATCAGCACATTCACGTTGCTCCGGCGCCAGTCTCCTTTATTGCTGAAACCTCCGCCAAAACGTGCAAAACTTGCATCGTCAGGGAAATCCTTTCCCTTAATGGGATAAGGATAAAAGTAATCGTCCATATGAATGGCATCCACATCATAGCGGGAAACGATGTCGCTCACCACCATGCAGATGTGCCGGCGGCTCTCAGGCAGTGCCGGGTCAAAATACAACTGGTCGCCATAAGTGACAAACCATTCCGGATGGATATTGTACACATGATTGGGAGCCAACTCACTCTTCAAGGTCGTCTTCGTGCGATACGGATTAATCCATGCATGAAACTCCATACCACGCTTATGGCATTCATCAATCATAAACTGCATAGGGTCCCAATAGGGTTCGGGCGCTTTACCCTGCACTCCGGTAAGGAAACGACTCCACGGTTCCAGTCTGGAAGCATACAGAGCATCCGCTTCGGGACGTACCTGGAAAATTATGGCGTTGATTCCCGCCTTCTGCAAGGAATTCAACTGCCCGATCAGATTCTGCTTCAGTTTTTCGGTCGGCATTCCACGGAACTGTCCGTTTACTGACTGTATCCATGCTGCACGAAATTCACGTTTAGGATAGGCAGACCCGGTCTGCACTTGCGCAAATACTCCTCCCGCCATTAGCAGCAAGAAGAATACACATAAAAGGGATTTTACTCTCATTCTCTAATTACAGCTTTTTAATACTTAAAATAGTTTATAATTAAGGTTTGTCCTTCATCGGCCATTCCACAATAAAGCGGCATCCTCCGCAATAGGTGTCATCCAGATAAATCCGGCCTCCCACCAACTCCATTATCTCATTGGCTATGGCAAGCCCCAATCCGGACCCTTTGGTAAACGTGTCCACTTTATAAAAACGTTCGAAAATACGGTCCGATTCGTCCGGCCTGATGCCTATACCGGTATCCTCTATCACGAAGCGCAATACATGTCGGGACTTATCTTCCTCGCAGGAAACGCGTATATGACCTTCTTCCGTAAACTTCACCGCATTATCCAACAAAGACACCAGCACCATTTTCAGCCATTGCCGGGCTGCATAAAAGGCCGCAATACCGGAAGCAGGCACATATTCCAGTTCAACTCCCGGCTTCAGTTCCGGGCGGAAGCCCTCAATACATTCCTTGCAACACGCATCCACTTCTATCTCCTCCCGCGGCATCTCCCACACTCGCGAATCCATATCCGCAATATTGAGTATGTTCTCCATCAGACTCAACAGATATGTATTGTTGCTCTCCACTTGTTCAACATACTCGCGCTTCTCCGCATCATCCAGTTTCTCTTGAGCCAGCAAGGTAGAAAAGCCGACGATGGAATTCAACGGAGTACGGATTTCATGGGTGATATGCTGTATAAAGGAACTTTTGACCTGGCTCATTTTTTCCACCGCCCTGCGTGCAGCTTCCAACTTGCGGTTCATGGAGAGGGTGCGGATATACAGATAAGTAATGAGCAGCAAAAGCAACAATACCAGTCCGCCAACGGTCAAGGCTATCATCAGTCGTTCCTCGTTCAATCTGGCACTCAGTTCCAGCTTCTCCATCTTCAACCGGTCCACTTCAAACTGTGCCGTATATTTGCTTAGCTTGTCATCCATTTCTGCCGTACGCACGGAGTCACTCACGGCGGCATATCTGGCATAACTGCGGCAAGCCGCACGATAATCGCCCAACTGTTCCTGCAGTTCTCCTTTCATATAATGGTTATAAGGATAGCAAAGCCCCAGTGAATGCTGATAATCCATGAGTGAATCCACGTAAGCAATGTTACCTTTCAAATCACCGAGGATACGGCAACACATTATCTTATAGCCAAACCATGCTTCGGGTGTCGAGCTCTCCGGATGTTGGCGGTAGAAGCGGTCGGTCTCCTCAATATAAGGCTCAGCAGCCTTTCTACCTTCATTGGCCAATAAGCCTATAACCCTGAATTCACAGAAACGCAAGTGCAGGGAAGGGTCTATGCTGACTTGTTTACGATTCAGTTTGTCCTCCAGTTGCGACAATTTACTCAGATACTCGCCGGCTTCCGCATACTCACTGCGTGAAAGATAAGTCTGGATAATATTAAGCAACACCACGTATGCGTCACGATAATAGCTGCCCTCCTCGAAAAGTTTCAGTGCATTGTTGTAATTCTCTATACACAGTTTTACGTTGTTTCCAAAGACCCGATGGTTATACCCGATGCACATTTCGCCACATGCCAATCCGTATTTGTCCCGGGCTTGCTCGGCATCCTGATGGAGTCTGACGGTTTCAGCCATCGCCTCCTCCTGCATACCTTTCTCCGTCATGCGCTGAATGTACTGCCGCCACGCCATATACCGGTCTCGTGTCCGTTGGTATTTCCGGCACCAGTCCATATATTCATAGGTTGCGGCTTTCAAGTGGTCAATGTCCCCCAACTGATAATAATGAGAAATCAAGTTGTTATGGGCATCACTAATCTGTACCGTATCGTTCAGTTCGCGGGCAAGTTTTATCCACCGGGCATTGATGGAAGGCAGTCGGTCTTGTCCCAACACTTTCTGCGCACTATCTGCCAGAGCTTTCATCTCTCCATAAGGGTCTTCGGCATGCAGGATTGAGGGGCATAAACCTAACACCAGCACAACAAGAAGCCATTTTATATTACGCTTTACCATGTTCGGACATTAAAAGGAGTCGGATGCGAATTTAGTGCTTTTATTTAATGTAAATTAGCAGTCATCCTAAAGTATAACAAATCTTAACCTTGCCTATCTGATACGATTTTTCCAGCAGGTTCGTTTTATTCTACCCCGGTTTGCATTATCTTTGCAAATCCTAAATCACATAAGTGACTTTTATATGGCAGAAAATACATCGATTATCATAAAGGGAGCCCGTGTCAATAACCTCAAGAACATTGACGTAGAGATTCCCCGTAACAAACTCGTAGTCATCACCGGACTGTCCGGTTCCGGAAAATCCTCACTTGCTTTCGATACATTATATGCCGAGGGGCAGCGCCGCTACGTGGAGAGCTTAAGCAGTTATGCCCGCCAGTTTCTGGGACGTATGAGCAAGCCCGAATGCGATTTCATCAAAGGGATTCCACCTGCCATTGCCATTGAGCAGAAAGTAAGCAGCCGTAACCCACGGTCCACCGTGGGTACCTCCACTGAAATATACGAATATCTGCGGTTGCTCTACGCACGTGTCGGAAAGACCTTCAGCCCGGTCAGCGGACAAGAAGTGAAGAAACACTCGGCAGAAGACATCGTGAAGTGCATGCCGGAATATCCGGAAGGAACCAGATATACCGTGCTCGCCCCGATATTGCTGCGCGAAGACCGCACCCTGCAACAACAACTGGAGATAGACATGAAGCAAGGTTTCACCCGTCTGGAAGTGAACGGTGAAATGATGCGCATCGACGAATACAAGCCGAAAGCCGGAGACACTGTTTTTCTGTTGATTGACCGTATGACAGCCTCTTCAGAAAAGGATTCCGTCAGCCGCCTCACCGACTCGGCCGAAACAGCCATGTACGAAGGAGACGGTGCCTGCCTGCTGCGTTTCTACCAGCCCGACGGGAGTACCTGCCTCTATCGTTTCAGCACCAAGTTCGAAGCAGACGGCATCACCTTCGAAGAACCGAACGACCAGATGTTCTCCTTCAACTCTCCCATCGGCGCATGCCCCGTATGCGAGGGATTCGGGAAAGTCATCGGCATTGACGAGCATCTCGTGATACCCGACCGCTCCTTGTCCGTCTATGACGGCGCTGTAGTATGCTGGCGGGGCGAAAAGATGGGTGAATGGAGGGATATGGTGATACACGGAGCCGAGAAAGCCGGCTTCCCCATCTTCACTCCCTATTATGAACTGACCGACGAGCAACGCCGGATGCTGTGGGAAGGGACACCCTACTTTGAAGGCATCAACGCCTTCTTCAAGATGGTGCAGGAAAACCAGTACAAGATACAATACCGTGTGATGCTGGCACGCTACCGCGGAAAGACGCTCTGTCCCAAATGCCACGGTACCCGCCTGAAACCTGAAGCAAACTACGTACGCGTGGGAGGACGCAACATCTCCGAACTGGTAGATTTGCCCATCACTGAGTTGAAGCTCTTCTTCGACAACCTGCAGCTGGACCCGCATGACGCCGACATAGCCCGCCGCATCCTGACAGAAATCAACAGCCGCATCCAGTTCCTATTGGATGTCGGTTTAGGATACCTCACGCTGAACCGCCTCAGCAACTCGCTCTCCGGCGGTGAAAGCCAGCGAATCAACCTGGCCACTTCACTGGGTAGCAGCCTGGTGGGCAGTCTGTATATTCTTGACGAACCGAGCATCGGCCTGCATAGCCGCGATACGGACAAACTGATACACGTGCTCCGCCAGCTGCAACAGTTGGGCAATACGGTAGTGGTAGTGGAACATGATGAAGAGATTATCCGCGCTGCCGACTATATCATCGACATCGGTCCCCGGGCAGGCCGCCTGGGAGGGGAGGTCGTCTACCAAGGAGATATGAAAGACCTTCAGAAAGACAGTGACAGCTATACCGTGCGTTATCTGCTGGGCGAAGAAACCATCCCCCTGCCGGAACACCGCCGCCCGTGGAACAACTACATAGAAATAAAAGGTGCCCGCGAAAACAACCTGAAGGGTGTAGAGGCACGGTTCCCGCTGAATGTAATGACCGTAGTCACCGGTGTCAGCGGTTCGGGCAAGAGTACGCTGGTACGCGACATCTTCTACCGCGCCTTGAAACGGGAGTTGGATGAATGCAACGAACGTCCGGGCGAGTTCACTTCCATTGGAGGAGACTTGCAGAACCTGCGCAATGTAGAGTTTGTTGACCAGAATCCTATCGGGAAGTCATCGAGAAGTAACCCCGTGACCTACATCAAGGCCTACGATGAAATCCGTAAACTATGGGCGGACCAACCGCTTGCCAAGCAGATGGGATACAGTGCCGGATACTTCAGCTTCAACAGCGAAGGCGGCCGTTGCGAGGAATGCAAGGGTGAAGGCACCATCACGGTGGAGATGCAATTCATGGCAGACCTTGTACTGGAATGCGAATCCTGCCACGGCAAACGCTTCAAGGCGGACACGCTGGAAGTGAAGTTCCACGACATGAATATCTACGACGTATTGGAGATGACCGTAAACCAAGCCATCGAATTCTTTACGCAACACGGACAGAAAAAGATTGTGAAGAAGCTGCAACCCTTGCAGGATGTAGGTTTGGGATATATCAAACTGGGGCAAGCCTCCTCCACCCTCTCCGGTGGAGAGAACCAGCGCGTGAAACTCGCCTTCTACCTCAGCCAGGAGAAAGCAGACCCGACCATGTTCATCTTCGATGAACCGACCACCGGACTACACTTCCATGACATCAAGAAACTGCTCGAAGCCTTCGACGCCCTGATACGCCGCGGGCACAGCATTGTCATCATCGAACATAATCTGGATGTGGTGAAGTGTGCGGACCATGTGATAGACCTGGGACCCGAAGGAGGGGACAAAGGAGGAAACATCGTAGCTACCGGTACACCGGAGGAAGTGGCGAAGTGTGCGGCAAGTTATACGGGACAATTCTTGCAAGAGAAATTATATCCCTCGCTTCCTTAAATAGAGCACAGAGACACGGAGACACAGAGATATTAAATTCAAGGAAAAAGAATAAAACTCTATGCCTCCGTGTCTTTGTGCTTAATCTTACCGGGTGCTACTACTCCAATTTAAAAGTAACCGGAAAAGTAAATTCCACCTTCACGGCTTTACCCTGCTGCATCCCCGGTTTCCATTGTGGCATCAATCCTACAATCCGTAATGCTTCCTCATCCAAGGCAGGATACCTGCTGCGCATAATAACGGGGTCCGTCACACGACCATTCTCGTCAATCACCACGCTGACAGCAACTCTTCCCTGAATGCCATTCTTACGGGCTTCTTCCGGATAACGGATATTCTTTTGAATAAAATCCATTAAGGCTTTCATACCTCCCGGAAACTCGGGCATCACTTCCACTACTTTATAGACCGGTTCCTCCATTGGCTCTTCCGTTATCAATTGTGGGCTTCCGCCCTTCCCTGCATCCGAAATATAAGGGGGAAGAGATGTCTTTTCCGCCGTTCTCCATTCTTCCTCATTGTCCGTCAATCTGAACTCAGTCATCATCAAGACAGGTTTCCTCCTGATGGTTATCTCATAAAAGTAACGGTAGCGTCCCGGCTTGTTGGGATGCACATCCGGATAAAGAGAGGCTTTCATAACCCTTTCCTCCCCATCCCGCAGCACATAGGCGATGTCCCAAAAGGCAGCGTTTATCGGCAATTCCCGCCAGGTACCTTTTTCGTCTTCGAACGTCAGGTAGTAATGCTCGCCGCAGGTCAAATCTCCGCCACTGTGATTGCTGAGGATGAATGTCGCATGAGGCGCTTTCGTTGAAAAGACTGGATATTCGGGACGGATATGGATGCCACGAATATGATTCCTGCCTACTCTCTCGTTGATGACGGGGACTTCTACACCATGAAAACAGAAAACGGGGGAGTCCATTATCTCCTCCCGGAACTCTTTCCGTTTTTCAGGAGTATTCACAATCAAATCTATATCTATGCAATGCATCCCCACCCCATATCCGGTCACATTCCTCCGGATGTGTGTGTAGGTTGTGTTTTCCAACCGCTTTCTCAGTTCGTCGTGAATGGCAAGCAATTGTTTTTGCAAGCAGTCACCGTCATCCACGAGCCCTATCTTGAGGCTATCGCTCACTGATTTTTCCTGCAACCGTCGGTCTAACCCTACCGTATCTACAGAATCTTCAGGCATTTCTACGCGTTCCGTCTTATTCATCTTGCAGGATGAAAGGCAACAAAGCAATAGGAGAAAACAAACTCTGTTCATAGCATTTTGTATTTCAAGTCCATAGCATCAAATATACTCATTTTCGCAATCATAATCAAAAATAGAACCCCTAATCTCATAAGACTATATTAGGAATACATGTAATAACGGTATGAGAATAGAAAAGATTACGGCTAAAAGACACTGCATCGCCACTGCAAAGTCACTGCATTCCTTTTGCAGTGCTGCTGCACGCCCATTGCAGTACGACTGCAACCGTATTGCAGAGCTACTGCAAGCCTCATGCAGTGACACTGCAAAAAGCGTGCAGAACTTTGCAGTAGGAAAGAACTGATAACTAAGATAATAGCGCCAATGAAAGAAGTATGCAGTACAATTGAAATGGAAACGAAATGGGCGTGACAGATAAGTGTAACGATTCTTATCTATCACGCCTATCTATCACGCGGTAAGGTATTTGTAATCAATAGAATATACCCCTCCGCGTGATAGCATGACAGATGTTTTGCAAAAACAAACTCTGTGGTAGTAGCAAAATGAGATTAGAAATAGAATCCGAAACCTACTTTCAGACCAAATTTAGAACGGTCGTCGTTAATGTTCCAATAAGCAGCAGGCTCAATGGTTACCGTACGCGTCAGGAAGAACGCATAACCGGCTTCCAGACCGAAAGAGAACTTGGTATCATCCAAATCGTGTCCCCAATCCCAACGGTCCACATTGACATCGGCACCCAGATACACGCCAATCTTGTCGAAATAATAACGTCCACCTACACCCAGCGTATAGACATCGAGGTCAGACCCTCCGGTATTCCAAGCAGCCCCGGCATGCACCAGCAAGGCGATGTTGTCGAGCAGGAAAGCACCTCCCTTGGCTTCAAGGCCAAAACTTGTCTTGTCGGTTCCCGTGTCATGAGAAAATTCCAAACCGGTGATGGACGGGTTCAAAATCCACTTACCTTTTTCAAACTGTGCCTGAGCTGCCACTGTGACAACAAGCAAGCAAACGAATAATGCCAGTTTTTTCATCTTGTTCTGTTTTTTGAGTAAATAATCAATGTTGTTTATTGTCTTCTTCGAATCGCTTGCGTTGCAGCGCCTCCTTCTTGCGAAGCACCAGCCACAGCACAAATACAATGAGGTACGAAGCAGCTACGGTGACATACTTCTCAGTATCGCTGATTTCCGTATTGCGGGGAAGGAAATAAGCGGCAGTAGCAGAAACGTAAATAAGCAGGGCCAACGTGAGCCCGGTAGATTTCTTGATTTTCTTCATTACCAAAGTTTTTTAGTCGTCTTAAAATACCAAATATTAAACCAAATAGCAGCCAGCACAACAGCTATCAAGGCTATGCCCAGCGCATAATTCGGACCGAGCCCGAAACCTTCGGGAGCAATGCAGATGTAAGTGGTACACACAGCCGTCATGAATAATGCCGGGAAATAGGTGACGTAATAATAACGTCCTTTCTTCTCGCGTACCAGATAGACCGTAATGGCCCACAACGTAAAGACGGACAGAGTCTGATTGGCCCAGGCAAAATAACGCCAAATCATATCAAATCCATCCTTGTCCCGCAGGCTGTAAAGCAACAAGCTAATGGCTACCAGGAACATCGGGATGCATATATATAAACGGCGACGCATGGATTTTTGTTCCATTCCCAAGAAATCCGCCACAATGAGGCGCGCTGAACGGAAAGCCGTGTCGCCACTGGTAATAGGCGCGGCAATAACACCCAGAATGGCCAATACGCCACCTACGGCACCCAGCCAGTCTTTTGTAATGGCGTCTACAATGATAGAGGCATTCGTCTCCCCCATCCCGTTCTCGTGGAAGAAATAAGTGGCGGCGGCAGCCCATATCAGGGCTACAATGCCTTCGGTTATCATTGCCCCATAGAAAACGGGGCGTCCGTGGCGCTCGCTTGTCATGCAACGTGCCATCAGCGGACTCTGCGTGGCATGGAAGCCACTGATGGCACCGCAGGCAATGCTGACGAACATGATGGGGAAGATGGGCAATGCAACCGCATCGGGATGCGTGTTCTGCAATCCGTCCCATATCTCCGGCAATGCAGGATGGTTGACGTAAAGCATTACCAGAATACCGACCGCCATGAACAGCAGGGCAACGGCGAACAGTGGGTATATCTTACCGATAATCTTATCTACCGGCAGCAAAGTGGCAAAGATATAATAAGCGAAAACAACAATAATCCAGAAGGTGGTATCCAAGCTGTCGGGGGTCAACTTGGCAAGCAGTCCGGCCGGCCCTGCCACAAAGACAGCTCCCACCAATATCATCAGGATGACGGTAAAGCCGCGCATCACCTGCTTGGTGGTCAGCCCCAGATAGCGTCCGATGATTTCCGGCAGGCTTTCCCCGTCATGCCGCAAGGAGAGCATACCGGCAAGATAGTCGTGCACTGCACCGGCAAAGATACTGCCAAGTACAATCCACAGATAGGATGCCGTACCGAACTTAGCTCCCATGATGGCACCGAAGATAGGTCCCAACCCGGCAATATTGAGAAACTGTATCATAAAGATTTTCCAAGTAGGCAGTGGAATGTAATCCACACCATCGGCTTTGGTAAGGGCGGGTGTTTTGCGGTCATCGGGACCAAAGACGCGTTCTATGAAGCGTCCGTAGATAAAATAGCCGGCTATCAACGCCAGCAGGCAAAGCGTAAATGTAATCATGGCGTGTTAATATCTTTAATGTATGCAAATGTAACAGTTTCCAAGTAAACAGCACAAAATAATCGGGTGTTTTGCTTATCTTCGCCGAGAAATATGACAGAAATAAAGAAGAAAAGAGAAAAATGAAACGAATTATTTCCATTTTACTATATATGGCCGTCTTGCTGCCACTGGCTGCGCAACCGCCCAAGCATGAAGTGCGTGCCGCCTGGATAACTGCCGTCTATGGCCTGGACTGGCCGCAGACACGCACCACTTCGCCCGAAGGCATCCGCAAGCAACAGGCCGAACTGATTGAAATATTGGACAGACTGAAAGCCGCCAATTTCAACACAGTACTGTTCCAGACCCGTACACGGGGAGATGTCCTCTACAAATCAGCCATCGAGCCCTACAACTCCATACTGACCGGAAAGGTGGGCGGCGACCCCGGCTACGATCCGCTGGCTTTTGCCATAGCCGAATGCCACAAGCGCGGTATGGAGTGCCATGCCTGGATGGTGACCATCCCTCTGGGCAACCGCAAGCATGTAGCCGCCCTCGGTAAAGAGTCCGTCACCAAAAAGAAACGCGCCATCTGCGTACCCTACAAACGCGAATACTTCCTGAATCCCGGACATCCGCAAACCAAAGAGTACCTGATGAGCCTTGTCCGCGAAGTGGTGGAACGCTACGATGTAGACGGGATACACTTCGACTACCTGCGCTATCCGGAAAACGCCCCCCGTTTTCCCGACAGCTACGACTACCGCAAATACAGCAAAGGACGCAGCCTTGCCCAATGGCGCAGAGACAACCTGACGGAAATAGTACGCTATATATATAAAGGTGTAAAAGCCATGAAACCCTGGGTAAAGGTCAGCACCTGCCCGGTAGGAAAATACAAAGACACTTCCCGCTACCCCTCCCGTGGCTGGAATGCCTTCCACACCGTCTATCAAGACGTGCAGGGTTGGCTGGGCGAGGGCATCCAGGACCAGATTTATCCGATGCTCTATTTCCGTGGCAATCATTTCTATCCCTTTGCCCTCGACTGGCAGGAACAAAGTAACGGACGCCAAATCATTCCCGGTCTGGGCATCTACTTCCTCGACCCCAGCGAAGGGAACTGGACGCTGGACGAGATTGAACGGCAGATGCACTTTATCCGCGCCCACGGTCTGGCGGGGGAGGCACACTACCGTGTGAAGTATCTGATGGACAATACGCAAGGGCTTTATGATGCGCTGGAAGAAGACTTCTATACCGCCCCGGCCCTGCAACCCGCCATGCCGTGGATAGACAATGCAGCTCCTACACCTCCCTCCGGACTCACGGTGGAAACACCGGAAAACGGCTATTGGAAACTAAGCTGGCAACCCGCCACGGACAATGACAAGCGGAATGCTCCGATGTATGTAATCTACGGTTCGGACACCTATCCCGTAGATACCTCCAATCCGGAGAATATCCTGGCACAACGAGTACAAGGCACGGAATATACCTATGCCCCCATCCGCCCGTGGACTGCCCGAAAATATTTTGCCGTGACAGCCATAGACCGTTGCGGAAACGAAAGCGAAGCTATTCAGCAGCAGTGACACAGACAAAAGCCCGGTAACGGCTCTTCGGAGTGACCGGTACCAGAGGCAGATAGCCGGAAACAACCCTGCCGTCCTTCACCACCAGCGGATAGCTTTGCACATCCTGCTCATGCCGCTCCATCAAAGCTTCATGGGTCGGAAAGCAATCAATGGAAAAACGTCCCTCCCCACCGGGGACAATGAAATGCTCACTAAGCACATGGGAAACGATTCCCATATTCATCCGTAGATTTATTTCGACATGGGGGTTGATGGCATACGGATGCCCTTCCTTCTGACGGCAGACCATCATGTCCACACCCAAGAAACCCATATAAGATGTAGCATAACTCGTTTCCAATGCTTTCTGCATCATATTGCGTATGCGTACAAATGCTTCAAAGGGTACATATTGCTGAATCCATTCCTCCACTTGCTCATCCGAAGTAAGGATATTACCACGATATGCCCCTTTGTCATCCGTAACAAAACGGGAATAGCCGACAAAAAGAAGCTTTCCCCGACCATCCGAATAAAATTCCATGGCAAAGTCTTCCACCTTATCAAATATAGGCTCCATCACAAAACCTCTATTTTCTTTCAGCGCCCTACTACACCAATCGGAAACATTTTTCGTAAAGCCATGACGGCACCAACACAATCCCTTTCCACTTCCCGACCAAAGTGATTTGAACACACATCCCTCCTTGTAACGATCAACAATATCCGGAGAGATATCCGTCATTCTACCATCAGCCTCCACCAAGCAACAACCGTCACCACAAGTATAATCTATTTTATTGAAATAGAAAAGTGCGCGAAAAGCCAAAGCGTTACTACGGGCAGCCTTCATACGATATTTATCCAAAGCATCCGGCGTAGGAAGATTTTTTTCCAGAACACCGCCTTTCAACATCCGTTTACGGATAGCGGGGTTCCATCCCCAAGGCATTACCCGCACATCAGCATAATCGGGTAGCTCCGGCTCTGTCACCAAATGCACATCCAGCCGGAACAACTGTTGCATCTGTTTCAGATAATCTGCATTATAGGCGGAAGAGGCCAGTACCCCACTACCCGGCTGGGCATACCAAATCGGCAACAAAGCCAAGTCTTCAGCCATACGGCGGATGGTAGCGGGCGCCATATAATTTTCTTCATTATTTCCCAATGCCATATCTGCATCAGGATTGAACACATAAAGTTTCATCTTTCAAATGTTAACCAATTACTCACGTTTTGTATGAGAGTGCAAAGTTATATAATATTTTGCCATCTCTACTTTGCAAATCTATAAAAAAGCCGTATATTTGTCGCCCGATAAACCGAATTTAAAGCATGGAAGCATTTTACCGTACACACGCTTATCTCGTAGAGCATACCAATGCCCCCGTACGCCGCGACCTAATGGACGAAATAGACTGGAATGACCGTCTTATCGGTATCAAAGGCACAAGAGGCGTAGGTAAGACTACTTTCTTGCTGCAATATGCCAAAGAGAAATTCGGCACAGACCGCTCCTGCCTCTTCATCAACATGAACAACTTCTACTTCTCCGGACATGGCATCGTGGAGTTCGCCGCCGAATTCCAGCGCCGCGGAGGAAAAGTGCTGTTGATAGACCAAGTATTCAAGTACCCGGAATGGAGCAAGGAACTGCGTATGTGCTACGACCGCTTCCCCAACCTGAAAATCGTGTTCACCGGCTCGTCCGTGATGCGTCTGAAAGAGGAGAATATGGAGTTGCGCGACATCGTGAAGAGCTACAACCTGCGCGGCTTCTCCTTCCGCGAATACCTGAACCTGCAGACGGGCATGAAGTTCCATGCCTATCCGTTGGAAGAAATCCTGAGCAACCACGAACAGATAGCCAAAGGCATCCTCTCCAAAGTACGTCCATTGGACTACATGCAGGACTATATGCACCACGGCTTCTACCCTTTCTTCCTCGAAAAGCGTAACTTCTCGGAGAATCTGCTCAAGACAATGAACATGATGGTGGAAGTAGACATCCTGCTCATCAAACAAATTGAGCTGAAATACCTTTCGAAGATAAAGAAATTACTATATTTGTTGGCCGTGGACGGGCCGAAAGCGCCGAATGTCAGCCAACTGGCAAACGACATACAGACCTCCCGCGCCACAGTAATGAATTACATCAAGTATCTGGCAGACGCACGACTCATCAATATGGTCTATCCGAAGGGAGAAGAATTCCCCAAGAAGCCGTCGAAGATAATGATGCACAATTCAAATCTGATGTATTCCATCTATCCCGTCAAGGTGGAAGAGCAAGACGTACTGGACACTTTCTTTGCCAACACAATGTGGAAGGACCACAAGGTGAACAAGGGCGACAAGAACATCTCGTTCATGGTAGATGAGGTGATGCCTTTCAAGATTTGTCCGGAAGGAACAAAGATAAAGAATAATCCGGGAGTTACTTATGTACTGCATAAGGCAGAAATAGGCCGAGGCAACCAAATACCTCTCTGGTTATTCGGTTTCTTGTATTAAGAGAGAGATTTTTTTACTTAAATAAATAATTCAATTTAGTTATGACTAAACAGAAGAAATTCATTACTTGTGATGGTAACCAGGCTGCTGCACATATCTCGTATATGTTCTCCGAAGTAGCTGCCATCTACCCCATCACCCCCTCTTCTACGATGGCTGAATACGTAGACGAATGGGCTGCCGCAGGTCGCAAGAACATCTTCGGCGAAACAGTATTGGTACAGGAAATGCAGTCAGAAGGTGGTGCTGCAGGTGCCGTCCACGGCTCTCTGCAAGCCGGTGCGCTGACTACTACTTACACAGCTTCACAAGGTCTGTTGCTGATGATCCCGAACATGTACAAGATTGCCGGTGAATTCCTGCCTTGTGTATTCCACGTATCAGCACGTACATTGGCAAGCCATGCACTGTGTATCTTCGGTGACCACCAGGACGTTATGTCTGCACGCCAGACTGGTTTTGCCATGTTGGCCGAAGGTTCTGTACAAGAAGTTATGGACTTGGCAGGTGTTGCCCACCTAGCCACCATCAAGGCCCGTGTTCCGTTTATGAACTTCTTCGACGGCTTCCGTACTTCTCACGAAATCCAGAAGATTGAAATGTTGGAGAACGAAGACCTCGCTCCGCTTATCGACCAGGAAGCTTTGGCTGAATTCCGCGCACGTGCATTGAACCCGATGAACCCGGTTGCCCGTGGTATGGCCGAAAACCCCGACCACTTCTTCCAACACCGTGAATCTTGCAACAACTACTATGAAGCAGTTCCGGCTATCGTTGAGGAATACATGAACGAGATTTCCAAAATCACAGGCCGCAAGTACGGTTTGTTCGATTACTACGGTGCAGAAGATGCAGAACGCGTTATCATCGCCATGGGTTCTGTAACGGAAGCTGCCCGCGAAGCTATCGACCACCTCGTTGCCAATGGCGAAAAGGTAGGTTTGGTTGCCGTTCACTTGTATCGTCCGTTCTCTGCCAAGCACTTCCTTGCCGCCGTTCCCAAGACTGCCAAGAAGATTGCCGTACTGGACCGTACGAAAGAACCGGGTGCTAACGGCGAACCGTTGTACCTCGACGTAAAAGACTGCTTCTACGGTGCAGAGAATGCTCCGGTTATCGTAGGCGGCCGTTACGGTTTGGGATCCAAGGACACTACTCCCGCGCAAATCCTCGCCGTTTACAAGAACCTGGCTATGCCGATGCCGAAGAACCACTTCACTATCGGTATCGTGGACGACGTTACCTTCACTTCTCTGCCCCAGGAAGAAGAAATCGCATTGGGCGGCGAAGGCATGTTCGAAGCCAAATTCTACGGTTTGGGCGCTGACGGTACAGTAGGTGCCAACAAGAACTCTGTGAAGATTATCGGTGACAATACCGACAAGCACTGCCAGGCTTATTTCTCTTACGACTCCAAGAAATCAGGCGGTTTCACCTGCTCGCACCTGCGTTTCGGTGATACTCCTATCCGCTCTACATACCTGGTAAACACGCCTAACTTCGTGGCTTGCCACGTTCAAGCTTACCTGCACATGTACGACGTAACCCGCGGCTTGCGTAAGAACGGCTCTTTCTTGCTGAACACCATCTGGGAAGGCGAAGAGCTTGCCAAGAACCTGCCCAACAAGGTGAAGAAGTACTTTGCACAGAACAATATCACTGTTTACTATATCAATGCAACCCAGATTGCACAGGAAATCGGTTTGGGCAACCGTACCAACACCATCCTGCAATCCGCATTCTTCCGTATCACCGGCGTTATTCCGGTTGACCTGGCTGTAGAACAGATGAAGAAATTCATCGTTAAGTCTTACGGCAAGAAGGGTGAAGACGTTGTCAACAAGAACTACGCAGCAGTTGACCGTGGCGGCGAATACAAGCAACTGACCGTTGACCCGGCTTGGGCCAATCTGGCAGACGACGCCAAGGCTGAAAACAACGATCCTGCATTCATCAACGAAGTGGTTCGTCCTATCAACGCACAAGACGGTGACTTATTGCCGGTATCCGCTTTCAAGGGTATTGAAGACGGTACTTGGGAACAAGGTACTGCCAAATATGAAAAACGTGGTGTAGCTGCATTCGTACCCGAGTGGAACGCTGAAAACTGTATCCAGTGTAACAAGTGTGCATACGTTTGTCCTCACGCTTCCATCCGTCCGTTCGTACTCGATGCTGAAGAGCAGAAGGGTGCCAACTTCACTCAACTGAAGGCTGTAGGTAAAGCATTCGACGGCATGACATTCCGTATTCAGGTAGACGTTCTCGACTGTCTGGGTTGCGGCAACTGTGCCGATGTTTGTCCGGGCAACCCGAAGAAGGGTGGCAAGGCTCTGACTATGAAACACCTCGAAAGCCAATTGCCGGAAGCTGCCAACTGGACCTACTGTGCTGAAAACGTGAAGAGCAAACAACATTTGGTTGACATCAAGGCCAACGTGAAGAACTCTCAGTTCGCCACTCCGTTGTTCGAGTTCTCAGGTGCTTGCTCCGGTTGTGGTGAAACTCCGTATGTGAAGTTGATTTCCCAGTTGTTCGGTGACCGCGAAATGGTAGCCAACGCAACAGGATGTTCTTCCATCTACTCCGGTTCAGTACCTTCTACTCCTTATACCAAGAACGAAAAGGGTCACGGTCCTGCTTGGGCTAACTCATTGTTCGAGGACTTCTGCGAATTCGGTCTGGGTATGGAGCTTGCCAACGAAAAGATGCGCGCACGTATCGTGAAGGCTATGGAAGATGCCATCGCAGCAGAAGGAACTCCGGCTGAATACAAAGAAGTATTCCAGGCTTGGATTGAAAACATGTACGATGCAGACAAGAGCAAGGAACTGGCTGAAAAGATTATTCCGATGGTAGAAGCTGCCAAAGACAAGTGCGACAGCTGCAAGACTATCGCCAGTCTGTCTCAATACCTGGTAAAACGCAGCCAGTGGATTATCGGTGGCGACGGTGCCTCTTACGACATCGGTTACGGTGGTCTCGACCATGTAATCGCAAGCGGTAAGGATGTCAACATCCTCGTACTGGATACTGAGGTTTACTCCAACACAGGCGGTCAGTCTTCCAAGGCTACCCCGGTAGGCGCTATCGCCAAGTTTGCCGCTGCCGGTAAGCGTGTACGCAAGAAAGACCTCGGTCTGATGGCTACTACTTACGGTTACGTATACGTTGCCCAAATCGCTATGGGTGCCGACCAGGCTCAGACTTTAAAGGCTATCCGTGAAGCAGAAGCATATCCCGGTCCGTCACTCATCATCGCTTACGCTCCGTGTATCAACCACGGTCTGAAGGCAGGTATGGGCAAGAGCCAGGCAGAGGAAGAAAAGGCCGTTAAGTGCGGTTACTGGCACTTGTGGCGTTACAACCCGGCTCTGGAGGCTGAAGGCAAGAATCCGTTCACGCTGGATAGCAAGGAACCGGATTGGAGCGGATTCCAAGACTTCCTGAAGGGTGAAGTTCGTTACGCATCCGTAATGAAGCAATATCCGCAGGAGGCCGACGAGCTGTTCAAGGCTGCTGAAGAAAACGCTAAATGGCGTTACAACAGCTACAAGCGTCTTTCCAAAGAAAATTGGGGCGCTGAAGTTACAGAGTAATTCCGATTACTAAATAAAGAATAGAGGCTGCTCCTGAATAAGGCGTAGTCTCTATTTGTTTTTAATTAACAATACTAAATATCACAGGTTATGATTGGATTTATCATTTGGATTATCGGTGTGGTTCTGTGTGTCAAAGCCGTACTTGAAATCATGAAGTGGCCGGTAGACGGCGTGAAGAAACTATTAGTTGCAATTATCATCCTGCTCACAAGCTGGATTGGAATCTGTGTTTACTACTTCTGGGGAAGGGAAAACCTGCCTCAAATACTGAAATAAGTTCCAGTATCATTTACAGAAGTAAACAGACGTGTATTAAGAACAAGGGGGATAGACAACAGCTATCCCCTTCTTTTCAGAAACTCGGTAGGACTCTCCCCAAACTGTTCCTTATAGCATTTCGTGAAATAGGAAGGTGACGAAAAGCCCACTTCATAGGCAATCTCCGCTACCGTCATGTCAGAGGAGGCAAGCAGTGAGGCAGCCTTTTTCAACCTCATCTGGCGCAGCAGCTCATTCGGCGAATAGTTGGTCAGCGATTTCAGCTTACGGTAAAGCTGCACACGGCTCATACCCATATTCCGTCCCAAATCCTCCACATTGAGTTCCGCATCTTTCATCCTCTCCTCGACAAGCGATTTGAAGCGGGAGACGAAACCCTTATCCAAATCACTGATGGCTTCCTTCTCGATAGTCTGGTTATCTCCGAAGAACTGCCTCAACTGACGGCGGTTTGCAATAAGATTGCGGACACGAGACAAGAGCAACTGCGAATTGAATGGTTTGGAAATATAAGAATCGGCACCGCCATCATAGCCCTGGATACGCTGTTCGTCCAGCGAGCAGGCCGTCAGCAGAATCACCGGGATATGGCATGTCTGCAACTCTCCCTTCAAGCGGCGGCAGCATTCCACACCATCCATACCGGGCATCATTACATCCGAGATAATCACATCCGGCACATACCTCATGGCCAGCCTGATACCCTCTGCCCCGTCCGCCGCATCCAATACACGAAATTCGTTCGATAACAGCGACTTCACATAGCTGCGGATATCCGCATTATCGTCAATTACCAGCACAGTAGGACAATCGGCCTCAACCACCTCTTCGCCTGCTTTCACTTCCGTATCTATCAAGGTGGACGACACGTCCTGCTCTTCGGCAGGCAACGTCACTATGGTGGGATGGTACTGCGAAACATCCTGCTGCGGGAAAGTAACGATGAAAGTAGTGCCTTTCTCGTCACTGCGTGCCGTAATGTTACCGCCATGCATCTCTACAAAGGCACGTACCAGCGCCAGTCCGATACCGGTACCGGCTTGATGCCCGTCCACTTGATAGAAGCGCTCGAAGATGGCTTCCACATCGGTCGAAGAAATGTAGCTGCCGGAATTGAAGACGGACAGACTGTAGTTCTGTTCCGACTTTAACAACCGTACGGTGATTTTCCCGTTCTCCGGCGTATACTTCACGGCATTGGAGAAGAGATTGAAGTAAATGCGCTCCATCTTCTCCGCATCCGCCATCATCCGGAAGTCCGTATCGGGAGATGCCTCAAAGCTGAAAGCAATATGTTTCTTCAGCAACGCCATGCGGAAAGAGTCGTTCCAGCCCCGGAAGCTGTCGAGCAAATCAAAAGGTTCGAGATGGAGCTCCATGCGCCCGTTCTCCACCTTCCGGAAATCAAGTATCTGGTTGACCAGGCGAAGCAGGATATGCACATTCTTTTTCATCAGCTCGAGGAGCTGGCGCGGCTGTCCGTCGAGGGTGCGGTTGGCAAGAAGCTGCTCTATGGGATCGGCTATCAGCGTCAGCGGAGTACGGAAATCGTGCGAAATATTCGTGAAGAACACCAGCTTGGCATGCGTAGCCTCCTCCAGTTCATGGGAAAGCTGTTCCAACTGCGACTTCTGCACTTCCAACAGTTCCTTCTGCTGTATCAACTGAGTTTTCTGTTCTTCCAGTTTCTTTTTCTGCATGGACAGCTCACGGTTCAACCGGTTCTTGGCACGCAAGGAGAGGTAGACAGCCACCAACAAACCGACCAGCAACAATAGGGCAGACAGACTGCCGTACAAGACAACCTGCTGCGTGGCATAACTGGCCAAATACTGGTTTATCTTTCCGTTCAGGGTTTCTATCTTTCCATCCAGGGTGCCGATGTGGGCGGTCTGCATCTTCATGATGAGAGCATTGTCGTGGTCGACGACGGAAGTGCCCAGGATAGTTTCACGGGGGAAATCACGCTTGTTCAGGATATCCATGGCAATCTGCATCACGCGGTCGCCACCGGTAGGATATATAAACGTGGCATCCAGTTCGCCGGCAAGCACTTTCTCCACTCCGTAGTCTTTGCCGGGCAGGGCGTCTATGCCGATAAACCGCATTTCCTTCTCCCGCCCCTTGCGGGCAGCGGCAGCATAGGCTCCGGCCGCCATACGGTCATTCTGCGCATACACCAGGTCGATATGCGGAAAGCGGCTCAGCAGGGTATCCATTTTCTCTCCGGCCTTGAGTTGCAACCAGGCACCGTCTTCAGCGGCCAGCAACCGGATACCAGGATAATCGGATATAGCCTTCACAAATCCTTGATGACGGTCTACGGCAGGTGTGGAACCCACCAAACCGGAGATTTCCACCACATCTCCCTGCCCATGCAGCACATTGGCCACATACTCTCCCACAGCTTTCCCTATCTCGTAGTTGTCTGCACCGACGTAGGCCGTGTATTTGTCCGAAAGGATTTTACGGTCCACTACAATCACCGGAATGCCCCGGTTGTATGCCTCCTCCACAACCGGAGTTATCGGAGTGGCTTCATTAGGGGCCACAATCAGCAGGTCCACCCCTTCGGCTATCAGTTCACGAATATCTTTTGCCTGACGGTCATTATCGTCGACGGCAGTACGGATGTCCACCTCCACATCCTCGTAGAAATGGGCTTCACGGAGTATCTCACTGTTCATCTGGCGCCGCCATTCATCCTCGCTACATTGGGAAACGCCGATACGGAAACGTGCCTCGCGCCGGGAGCAGGCAACCGCCACTCCCCAAAGCACGAGCAGAAAGAATAAAATCCGAAGGTTATGCTGTCTCATCTTCACTTTCCTCTGATTTAAGATTGCAGATGAGCAAAGATAACGAAAAATGTGAAAAGAATAAGAAAAATCTATGCCAGCCTTTCTTTCAAGGCCACCGGCAATTCCGGCATGGCACCGCTCTGGGTACATACATAGGCAGAGACTTCCACCGCCAGTTTATGGGCATCGGGCACCTGCTTCCCGCTGAGAATGGCAGCGGTGAAGGCTGCCGTGAACGAGTCACCGGCTCCAACGGTGTCCGCCACCGGTACCTTGGGCGTCTCCTGGAAGGAAACCACTCCCGGAGTGAACACATAGCTGCCGTTCGTTCCGCAAGTCAAGATAAGCATCTTCAGGTTATATTTAGCCAGCAGAATCCAGCATTTGTCCTGCAAGTCGATGCCCGGGTAGCCGAAAATACGGCTGATGGTCACCAGCTCCTCATCGTTTATCTTGAGGATGTTGCAGCGGCGCATGGATTCGCAGAGTATCTCTTTGGTATAGAACCCTTGGCGGAGATTGATGTCGAATATCTTCAGTTGCCCCTCCGCATCGGGCATCGTGTCGAGAAAACGGTTGATGGTGATGCGGCTTGTTTCACTGCGTTGCGCCAAAGAGCCGAAACATACGGCACGCGTGTTCAGTGCCAGACGCTTCAGTTCGTCGGTAAAGGGAATGTTGTCCCAGGCCACGCCTTCTTTTATCTCATAGCACGGCACGCCCACGGCATCGAGCGTCACCTGCACCGTTCCCGTGGGGTAAGGCACGCGCTCAATCTGCGTGCGCAGCCCCTTCCGGGCGAACACATCCAGAATCTCGTCCCCATCCGCATCGGCACCTACGGCACTGACCACACGGCTGTCGAAACCAAACTGCGATGCATGGTAAGCAAAGTTTGCCGGAGCACCGCCTATCTTCTTTCCTTCGGGGAGGCAGTCCCACAGAGCCTCGCCCATACCTACTATTATCTTATTCATAATATTATATTGTTTAATGAATGATATATTTTATTCACGGCAAACTCAATGTCCTACCCACTGCAAACCTAATAAAAAAGTTCCTAACTATAGAATGAAAAGTTGCCAATTATCTATTAAAAAGTCTCTAAGAACTAAGGATTATCTCTATCCCAAGGCTTGGGATAGACATCCGCAACCTTGGGACAGATATCCGCAGCCTTGGGATATGTGTCCGCAGCCTGCGAACAAAGATTACCGCTTCATACGCAGCATATAGAAGAACAAGTACACTACCCCTACCGTCATCACAGCCACGGCACCGCTTTGTCCTACAGCATCACTTGCCAAGCCCATTGCTATCGGAAATACCGTACCGCCGAAGAGCCCCATAATCATCAAACCGGAAACCTCGTTCTTCTTTTGTGGCATAGCAAGCAACGCCTGAGAGAAGATAACCGGAAAGATGTTCGAATTGCCGAAACCGATAAGGGCAATGCAAATGTATATCATTGTCTTTTCATGGAAAACGAACAACCCTACCATCGCAGCCAACATACATAACACGCTGATGCCGAAGAAGGTTCGGGGAGCCATCTTCTGAAGAATGAAGGCGCCGAGAAAGCAACCCGCCGTGCGGAAAATGAAGTAAAGGCTGGTGGCAAAGCCGGCATCGGCCAGCGTCATGCCCAGACGCTCCATCAGGATTTTGGGCGCTGTGGTATTCGTACCTACATCAATGCCCACATGGCACATGATGCCCAGGAAGCAGAGAAAGATAAACGGCTTGCCCAGCAGGGCGAGGCACTCCCCGAAGGTGGAAGGGCGTCCCTCTTCCTTTTCCTCGCGGATGGAAGTACCGCTCAGCCAGAGAATGGCAATCACCGCAATAACCATATAGACCGGGAACAGCACCCTCCAGCCCATGCCCAGAGACGGAATGGCCTGCGTAGCTCCCCACATGGCGATGTATGGAGCCAGAAACGAAGCAATGGCTTTTACAAACTGTCCGAAGGTGAGCGTACTTGCCAGCCGCTCGCCGCTTACGATATTGGAAAGCAGCGGGTTGAGCGACGTTTGCATCAGCGCATTGCCGATGCCCAGCAATGAGAACGAGAGCAGCATCAGCACGTAGCCGTCTCCGAAAACCGGGAGAAGCAAAGAGGCAAACGTGATGACAAGGCTGAGAAGCACCGTCTTCTTGCGTCCGATGCGGTTCATCAGCATACCCGTAGGTACGGAGAAGATGAGGAACCAGAAGAACACCAGAGACGGGAATATGTTGGCTTGCGAGTCGGTCAGGTTCAAGTCGGCCTTCACGTAGTTGGAGGCGATGCCCACCAAATCCACAAAGCCCATGGCGAAGAAGCAAAGCATGACCGGAAAGAGCTTTGCCAAGGAAGAATTCTTAGTATTTTCCATGCTGAAGATTATTATCTGTTATTTTAATCCGAGTTTGTACACAGTAAACGAGGTGACATTGCAGCTTCCACCTTTAGCATAGAAACTGATGCGGTTGTAAGGTTCCGACGGGAATACAAGATTTGTCATGGCAAAACGTCCGTCGTTGCCAAACGCTTCAATGCTCGACTTGTCTACGAACAAGCGGAGTTTCATTTCATTGCCACCCTCGACAGGAGCCACGGTCACTGCAGGGAAGTCCTTGCTGAACGACACCTCACCACTCTCGGTACGGTCCATGGTGAACGTCTTTTCCGCCAGGTTATAGTACATCTCCACCTCCTCGCCTTTCGAGTTAAAGAGCTGGAATCCTATCACATCCGCATCCTTGTTCTTGATGGTCATTTCGATTTCATACGTTCCGGAATTGTCATTCAGCAGTTTGTCCAGATTATACGTGCGGTCTACCTTGAAAGCACGCTTCTTGCTGCCTTTATCCCTCAGTTTCAGCAATTCGGGAGACGGGGTTACCTTTACATAGGTTTCACCCTCCGAGGTATAGAGCGAAAGGTCGCGCGGCACGGAGTTGGCACTACGGTATTGGCGGGTGGGCACATCGTTGGCATATTGCCAGTTGCTCATCCATGCCAATGCAATGGCACGTCCTGCAGGAGCATTGCTCCAAGTGACAGTTGCATAATGGTCTTTTCCCCAGTCCATCCATTTCGTCACTGCGGGAGACTCGTTCACGAATCTCTTTCCGTCAAATGTCCCCACGAAATATTGTGTGGCAGAGCCACCGAACGGTCCACCCGGATTGAGGTTACAGACGAGTACCCACTTCTTCAGTTCCGTACCTTCAACCGGCAGTTCAAGCAGGTCGGGACACTCCCAGACTCCGCCGTGAGCACCTTGTCCTTCACCGAATTTGCTCTCCAGCGTCCAGCTCTTCAGGTCGGCAGAAGAGTATATCTCCATTTCCTGCCCTACGGCAAGAACCATGATCCATTTCTTGGTATCTTCGTGCCAGATGACTTTAGGGTCACGGAAGTCGCGCTGCGTGGAAGTCAGGATGGGATTTCGCGCATACTTCTTGAAGGTCTTTCCGTTGTCAAGGCTATAGGCCATGCTCTGCACTTGGCGGTCGCTTGCCGATGTATAGAAAGCAATGACGGCACCGGCACCGAACCCGGCCGTATTATCCTTGTCGACAACACAAGAGCCACTGAAAATTGTTCCCAGCGCATCGGGCGAAATAGCATCTCCGTGATGTTCCCAAGTGACGAGGTCCGTACTGGTGGCATGTCCCCAATGCATGTTCCCCCACATGGAGCCGTAGGGATTATGCTGGTAGAACAAATGGTAGACCCCGTCTTTGTAGAACATTCCGTTAGGATCATTCATCCAACCGTAAGCCGGGCTGAAATGATACACCGGACGGTACTTCTCCCGGTTCGAAACATCGAATTCATCCGACAGTTTCATTTCTTCCCAGCATAAGGCCGAATCCGGAATAAGCTGGAAGTTGAAAGAGAGATGTTTATTATCGAAGCCGGTCAAATCGACCGGAACAAAATAGTCAACCTTATTGACTGCCAATCGCACGTTCATACTGCGTACAACATCATTGTCCGCTATCATATACAATTTTGCCTCCGGAGAAGCCTCTTCCACCGGCAGCAGCAAAAACTTCTTCTGCTCGTCAATTTGGACGATACTCTGTCCGTCACCCAGATGTTTAATCACGAAAGGAGGATTTATGGCCTGGCATGTGAAGACAGCCACGGTAGTTCCTAATATAAATACGGTAAGCGTCCTTCTGATTGTCCGCCAAAAGTCTTTTAAATGAATCATGTTTCTGTTGGTATTAAATTAATTATGTTTTTCTAGCATGCAAAGATACGCCACCAAGCAGCAGGAGACTATCTTTTTTGTTTCAAAGCATACTACAAATGTTACATTCCATCCTTAAAAAGGTATCTGTATGTCACTGGGGAACATACATAGAATTCAATTCATGAATTGTCAACTGTTTCAACTTTGTTTGTCCGCCTTCAACTGATATGGTGACAGAAGGAGTGTTTTTTTCAATCAGATGATAGAAAGCAGCAGACAGTGCTCCTTGATTGACGAAGATTTCTACAGAAGCAATATCCGACAATATATCCAATTCAATTCTTCCTTCATTGGGCTTTAGCACCATCTGCTTCAAGGTTTCCCCATTCTCTTTCTCAACAGTGAGTATCTGTTTGACAGAATCGTAAATCAAATTCAAACCATTAATATCAAAAGCCAATATCTGCGCATCAACACTATCTACAGCAAAACCCGTTTTCAGATAGAAGGCAGGAGTATTCAACTTTGTCGTGAAACAATTCTTTTCTTCAACTACCAGACTCTTCCAGATGTACTTTCTCCCATATAATAAAGCGAGTTCATTTACCGGCATACTTTTTAAGACATATCCTTTATCAACCCGATGTAATGTTAATTCACGCGGAAAGGACATTTGTTGATTGAAAGGCATATCCGGGAAATTACTTCCGTTCATCCATGCTATTTGTATTCTTCGGTCATCTGGTGCATTACTATATGTTTGAACCGCATAATAGTTTGTACCACTATCCATTTTTACAGGTTTCGTCTCAGTCCGAAAACGATATCCATCAAAACTCCCAACCAAATAGGTACTGTTCGCCCCGGTAAAGACCCATTTCCGGACAGTAGGTTCATTGGTTACGGACATTTCAAAAAAGTCGGGACACTCATCCGCCCCCTCTAATTTAAAACGGTCCGTTTCAGTCCAATCCATCAAATTGGGAGATGAAAAGATAGCATACTCCTGCTTATCCAAGTACAATACCATAATCCATCTGCCAGTCGGCGTATGCCACGTCACCTTAGGATCACGATTGTACCTGACCAACGTGGGAAGTACCGGATTACCGGAAAAAGTAACCCAATTACGCCCCTTATCCAAACTATATCCTATACTTTGTGAATGTTGCAAATGCCGGGTGTGATACCCGAATCCACCTGCCGAAGTATAAACAGCAACCAATACTGTATCTCCATTTTGTTGACACCCCAGCGTATTCTTTTTATCAACAACTACCGAACCGGAAAAAATAGGTCCCAACGAGTCCGGATGTAATACATCCCCCAACTCAGTCCAATGTGCCAAATCCCGGCTCACAGCATGCCCCCATGTCATATTACCCCAAATACAGCCATAGGGATTATGCTGATAAAACAGATGCCACTCCCCTTCATGCCAAACCAGACCATTCGGATCATTCAGCCATCCCCGGCGAGAAGTAAAATGTACTTTAGGACGTAACGGTTCTTTATAAAACAAGTTCTCTTCCTTAGGAGTTTCAGAACAAAAGCATTGATTCAAAGCTTGCTCTACATTAGGACTCTTACTCGCCTCTATCCGTAATTCTTGCCCAATCCAATCCTTGACCTCCAATGTAACCCAATAATCAGGTTCATCGCCGCCAAGCTCCACTTCCATATTACGTACCATTTTATCACCAATCCATATATCCATCTGTTCTATAACCGCTCCCATCTTTACCGGAATATTCAAATAACGGTGAGTTACCAACATTCTTTTCGCAAAAATTTCTTTTTCCAATTTGGTATCAGACTGGTAGAAACAGTCGGCATTGATAAATCCCCAGCCCTCTTTTGATTGGTCCACTAAAACAATCCGGGCATTTTTTCCCATATATTCAGCAACATCCCAAGACTCATATTCCATGACACGTCTATTATACCCCGTACTTCTTTTCACCTCCTTTCCATCAATCCAAAGGGCTACATACTCCCGCTGATAATCAACACCCCCACCTATCAGAAAATTAACATATCTGCGTTCTATCCTGAAAAGAGGTGACTTCAATACACCGGTACCGGCATCTCCATTGACAAAGCTAGAAGCCATCCGATTTCCTTCAAACCTATTATCCCCCCATATTGACAAACGTTCCATAGAAACTGGTGAATTGCCAAAAGCATTTCCTTCCAATATCCAGTTTCCAAAAGTATCTCCTTCAAAATTATCTATCAGTAAATCATCCGGACGTAGTGCCATGTGAATATTTTGTGCCTGCATACTACAAACAGTAGCCAGTAGTAAAAGTATCAGTATCCTCTCTTTCATAATATCATTGTTTTTTCATAAGTTGTATAGCATCTAATCCAAACAAATTCTTCTCCTCAACAGCTTTTGGGTTAGCTCCTGACAAAGATATTTTCAAAGTCAATGCTCCACGCACCGGACTATAGCATCCTAAAGAAATAGGGTCAGAAAGAGTAACTTTTGTATCATATCCATCCCACTTTATATGTGTATCTTGTCCATTTACGGAAAAAGAAACTATGCCATAATCAGGAGCTTTCGTGGCATACACCACCAGTTGATAAGGACAGTCTTCCAATTGATTGAACTCAAACTCTACAGAATCACCCGGTTTTCCACCAATACACAAGAGTTGGGTTCCTCCACTCCATTGCCCGTCAACGAAACCAAGCATACTCTGCTTGTCAAAATGAATGGATGGAGAAGAGGCTATTGGAGTTGTTTCCTCAAATTCTATGCTATTTTCTCTTCGATATTTAGATAAATCGCCGGGAACGGGTAGCAAGTCTTGGGCTGCTTCCTCAAGTCCTGAAGTATCAACAGCTTTCGCTCCCATATCTCCATACCAGTAAACGGTAGTTGCATAATCTACAGTTCCCCTTACCCAACTCAACAATTCAATGTCGAAACGCAATAATGAAGAAAACGGTATACCGTCCAAATTCCTTGTACGGAAGAATGTATTATAACCGTGAGAACTCGCCTGGTCGGCACGGGGTGCGCCACCAAAAGGCGTTTGGAATATTACGACCGGAGCCCACGAACTATTGTAGTAATCTTCTGTTCCGGTACCGAAATGCGATGGAAAAACATCATCATCTACCCATATCTTTTCATCCCCTTCTCCGTACCAGGCACGCGAATGGTTATACAGAGTCAGGACATCCCCTTTGTATATGCCTCGTCCGGTCAATGTGGCAAAGTTCCACTCCCGGCAATTTGCATCATCATCCGGACGCTCATAAACCGGAAGTCCGGTCTGCTGGCGCCAGGAAGCATGGAAATAGAGGGAACGCCCTCCCCATGGCAAAGGTGCCGTTCCCACTTCCATACTCACGTCTGCAGTGTGTGCGGAGATATTTTGTAACAATAGTCTGCCTTCTGTCTTGTAGGGCATCAGCCAGCGGCTCACCACCTTGCCTTGTCCGTCTGCAGACAAGAACCAGCTATCAACAGCCGGAGCACCCATACCCCCTCCCGAATAATCCGAAAGAGGAACCCAAACCGTAGACCGGCCGTCAAAATCAGCCTTAAATATAAGATTGCGCATCAGTTGGGCATAAGCCGTAGAATCTGCATTCGCGAGCTGGAAACTGATTTCATAAACCGCATTTTCCCCTTGCGGCAGGTCAATCCACAAAGAATCGCCCGGCTGGAGCACCTGCCGCTTCTTGTCCACCTGCAAACCGGAACGGGATGCAGGATGCAGCAAGGCATCATCTACCTCTGAAATCTTTTTACCGACGCGGGCTACGGATGCCGCAGAGAAGGTTTCCACAGAAGTTCCTTCGGGATACTTGCGATAATTGATGTGATAGTATTTGGGAGTAGGCGCAATGCCCGGTTCGTCTTCAAATGTAATTTTACAACTCCGGGCAAAAGGGATGGGCAGGAAAAGAGTATTGCCGCCTTTCCCGTCCGGAGTATAGCTGGTGTGGGGTTGAAGCAGTCCCCTACCCAACCTGGGTATTCCGAAACGCATCAAATCATAGGCAGGAACTATCCATCCGGGAGTACTTTCGCCATCAAAATAAAATCTCCAAGTCCCACGCTTGTCAACTGTGGTTATCCAGATACGGGTAATAGCTCCAGGGCCCTTTTCATCGAACATCACACGTTCCACTCTCCCATCAACCGTATCCGTACAGACAATGCCATAGCCATCATTGTTGGCAAACCATCCCGGCGAATCGGGAGACACGGAGGAGCGGTCATAACTGCTGACTTGCAGGCAACGATATGGCACCAGCGGATAACGTGCGGATTCTTCTACAGATATCATTTCATCCAGCAAAGAGTCCAAAGTCACTTGTGCCGTATCCTTCACACAAGAGGCCATCAAAGGCAAAAGCAGCAATGCAAACAATAAATTCCTCATCTCCATATTGATTTAAGCATCCAGGCATCCAACTCCATCTTCGTCCCCTTCTTCTGCGCAAAAAGTTCGATACCGGTTTGAGCCTCGCCCGGATAGGTTAATAATGTGAATACATCCTTCCCGTCATTGGCAAAGATTTCAATACTCGATTTGTCTACAAATATATGCAAACGTATCTTATTATCTACCGGTTCCACCCTGGCATATGCCATACGGCTGAATTTAGGAATCTGCACATCGGAGCAATGGGTGCGGTCAATCACCAGATTATGTGAATCCGTATCATAGCTGACCACCACTTTGCGCCCTTCACCCACACACAAATTCAAGCCAAAGGTGTTGGATACGTCAGTAGAAAACGAAGCATCGAGTTCGTAGACATTCTCATCGGGAACAAAGCCGGGTAACCTCTGTGTTCCCACCGATAAAGCACGTTTCACCGATGCAGGCTTATGGCGAAGTGTTTGCAACTGTTCCACCGGTTTCTGCACCAGCCTCACGCCTTCCTTGTATGTCTTCAGTTCCAGATTACGGGGAATGGACCAGAAGCCCTTCCCATACTTCGATGGAGCTACCGGTGCATAGTCCCAGGTTGCAATCCAGCCCATCGAAATTTTGGAATCCAACGTTCCGTCAAAATCCTGAAATGTGCGGGATGCATAAAAGTCCAGCCCTTTGTCCACATATAGAGGCTCTGCAGGATGGTTCTCCATCAGCTTAAAAGAAGTGCCGTCGAAGTCTCCTATAAAATATTGTTCTTGCGCCCAGTTTACAGATACGACCATCACCCACCTTTTCTTGTCAGAATCCCCGTCAACCGGCAACTGGAATAAATCCGGGCACTCCCAAGACTTTTCACTGTCACCGGCAGGGCCAAAATCACTGGTCCAAGTCCAGCTCTTCAAATCAGGAGAGGTATAAAACTTTATTTTCTTCTCCAGGGCCTTGGCTACAACCATCACCCATTTTTGGGTCGGCTCGTGCCAGAAGACGGTAGGGTCCCTGAATTCCGTACTCCAAAGGTCCAGAACCGGGTTACCTTCATAATAATGAAATGTCTTTCCGTCATGACTGAAAGAGATGCCCTGCGCCTGTTTCTTGGAGTCCTTCTCAAAAACGGTGTAAGCCGCCACATAAGCCCCCTTGCCGAAGCCGGCCGTGTTGTTCTTGTCTATGACCGCAGAACCGGTGAAGTAACTGATATTGTCATCCGTTCCGGTCATGGCATAAGGGGTTATCTGTTGGTAATGTACCAAATCTGTAGATTCGACTTTGCCCCACCAGTACATATGATATTTACCCTGATAGTACATGAATCCCGAGGGATCACCAATCCATCCCTTCTCCGGACTGAAATGATACTGAGGACGATACGGCTCTTTGTATAAACTGTCTGAATTCATTTGTGCACCGGCAGACAATGTTCCTGCCAATAAAAGTGCACCCAATATAGCTGGTATCTTCATTTTCTGTATTTTCATTAAAAGTTCATCTTTACCTTTACATCTTTCAGTTTCCAAACTTCGGCAGCAACTTCCGTTGTTTTTCCATCAGAGAATAGCTCCAATAGCGTACTATTTTCTTTCAAAGGGAAGATTCTTGTAGTGAACGCATCTTCGTTATTAATAAATCCTTCCACTACAGAACCGTCAATAAACAAACGAATCTCCACCGGTTTAGCAGTATCCAACCGATAATGATCCTTACGAATCTTCAAAGGAATGTGTGCACGCAAGGAAGAATGCGTCTGGTCCACAATAAGTTCCTCCTTCTCCACATCATAATAAATCAGGCTATATTCGCTATTATCCGGATTCTTACACAATGTAAATCCAAACCGTTTTGCGTCACCGGGATAAAAAGTCGCCTTGACTTCAAGCTGATGTTCCCTTCTGCTCACAATGCACGGTTTCGCAGCAGTCAATGCCTGTCTGGAATAAACCGTCGGTTGTTCACGCAATTGTTTCATCACGGGATGGGGTGTTTGGCATAGTTTCCCATCTTTCAGCTGCCATCTTCTGGGCATACTGTAGAGATGTGCCCATCCTTGTTCATAAGTGGCCTCCCCTCCTATTTCATCGGGTATAATGGCAATGGCAGCAACATCCCCTTCCGGAGTCTCAACAACAGAGGGGGACAGCAAGCGATTGATGACCTCCAGATTTTGAGGGACTGGGTTGTCCGGTATAAACTTTTCATTCTTGAAATCTCCTATCCAATACTGGCAACGCGCAGGTATGCCTTTATGAGGAACCCTATTCACCAAAAGAACATATTTGCCGCCCATCTTCTTAAAGACCGGCATTTCCCAGAAAATACCGGAGTCATCCACTTCCGGATTGCCCTCAAACAGCAAATGTACAAAATCCCATCTCTTCAAGTCCGCCGATTTATAAAGCAGCAAAGCCCCGTGGGGTGTATCGGTCTGCTCAATGCCGAAACCGATAATCATATACCAGACATCACCCTCTTTCCAAACATACTGGTCACGCATGTCCGTACGGGTATATCCGGCAGGCTTCTCGGCAATAACCGGATTACCCGCATATTTCTCCCATTCTATCAACGCAGTATCTTTTGGAAAAGCAATACCCACTCCCATCTTGTCTCCACCGGCTGTGTATATCAGCTGGGGGATACCGTCATCATTGATAACAGCATGCCCGGACCATATTCCATTCTTGTCATAAGCAGCATCAGGAGTCAAAGCCGGCTTTTCCTCCGTCCAATGAAGCATATCGGGACTGCTGAAATGTCCCCAATTTATCTGTCCCAGGAAGATTGCAGAAGCATTCTTCTGATTGAATATATGATATTTACCTTTATAAAGAAGTAAACCATGCGTCTCATTCGTCCAGTTGGCAGCCGGCAACAGATGATAGCGAGGACGGTTGAAGTCCTTCGCAAAACGGGTTTCCGGAATAGCCAAAACCGGAGTCTTCTTCAATCCTAAGGCAATCTCGTCTCTCCATGCAGACGAATCATCGGAAAAGGGAGTGAGGCTTATCCCGTCAATCAACCCGTTTATAGCCGTAACATCGTACATCCAAACCTTCTTTTCCCTGAAATCCTTACCTACCCGAAACATCATTTCACCATCCTGCAAGTTCCGGGGCCATACCTCTGCACTCATCCTCTGTCCATTCAGGCAAACCGATTCATTACTCAAATCAAGGACCACATGCAGCCACTTGAAACGGTCGACTTTTGTCTTTAATGAACAGTAAGAGTATGAGCCATTCTGCCCCATTCCCAACAGCAGCTCACCATAACGGTCTACACATACCGCTACAGATGTTCCTGCCATGTCTCTGATTCCCATAAAGGCAGCAGTATCCGTCGGATAAGATTCCAGAGCAAACCATCCGGACAACGACGAAACATCTCCTTCCGTGGTTGTATCCATCCAAGTGGAATACCCGTCTGTACGAAGGGCTTTACCTTCGACTCCGGTAACAAATTCTGGTATTTCCTTTATAGTGTACAAATTCAACAATGACTTACCGTCACAGGAAAGTAAGGGGTCCTGCCCGTCAAACGACCATGTTTTTTGAGCAAAAGCTGCATTCAAAGAAAGCAATAGACAGCCTAATATAGAATAGGCAAAGTTTTTCATAATAAAAGATTGTTTAAAGGAAAAGAGGGAAACAAACGTTTCCCCTCCCTTACGTTTTTATTTCAAAATATAATTAGTTGAACGGAGCATAACCGGGATTCTGTACATACTTGCCTCCAGAAAATCCGTATTGATTGTTCGGAACCGGATAATACTCATCCTTTCCACCCGTAAAGTGCGCATTGGCATAATAAATGCGATTGTCCGACTCCGCGGTAATGTACTTGTTCATGGTTGTTTCCACTATGCCCCAACGGACTAGGTCGAAGAAACGTTCACCTTCCAAAGCCTTCTCCAGACGTGTTTCCCAACGGAGGGCCTGACGGGCATAATCCTGATTCCAGACATCAGCAGGATAAGGATTGACAAGGTAGTTGGCCGCATATTTGGAATGGTCGTTGAAATCCTTTACATAGGCGCTGTTCCGGGCACGATTGCGTATCTGATTAATCAAATCACGGGCAGTTTCGAGTCCATTGCCTTCATTGAGTTCAATAAGAGCCTCAGCTTTCCAAAGAAGAATATCCGCGTAACGTATAATCTGCCAGTTCAACTGTGAAGCCCCCCAAGGCCAGCCATTAAACATATCACTACTTTCCGGAGAAACCCAGAAGCGCTTCGCGCAATTATAGCCATAAGTTTCCTTATCACGCACCCATCCTTCACATGGTTTGTCCGGGTAAGTTTTCCAAGTTATAGTAGGACGGCCCACAACAAAATCGAGACGCGGGTCTACATTGGGAGTCGTGTTTTGTAAAGTATAAACCCCATTGTTCAATACCGCCCAACTATAATCAGACTTTGACTGATAATTAAAATCGGGCAGACCGTTTGCATCTGTCTGATAAGCATTAATCAGGTCTTGGCTGGGCAGGAAGAAACCGTCACCTCCGTAAGGGCTGCCTCCACCCGGAGAATTCAACAGATTGCTCCAATTGATGCGGCCGGCACTTTCGGTACCGTCATTCATGGAATATTGAATGGCAAAAACAGACTCTTTACCGTTTTCATTAGCTACTAAATCCAATCCCTGGAAATCGTCAAGCAAACCGTAACGATTGCTGGCAGTCACCTGGTCGCAAAGCGAAACGACTTCCCTCAGCAGCTCTTTATTGATGGAAGTTACGGCATGCGTAGTCTCATCTTGCTGATACGCCTGGTACAGCTTGATTTTAGCCGCATAGGCCAGTGCTATGTATTTATGAATACGCCCTACCTCCGGCTGTGATGCAGGAAGCTGTTCGGCGGCATCAAGCATCTCCTCGGCCAGCATACTCAGAATCTCGTCACGGGTAAACTCATTGTTCGGAATATCCGGATATTGGGAAATCTCAACGTTCTCATCAAAATAAGGTATCTTGTTGAAAAGGCGGCTTAATTCAAAATAATAATGGGCACGAAGCACTTTCATCTCCGCAATACGGGATACACGTCCGTTCACCTGCTCATCTGTTGCAGCATTCAGTACGCGCAATGCAGAGTTACAACGCTGTACACTGCAATATAGATGATACCACTTGCTGTCCAAGAATCCATTGGTTGCATCCATATCAAATGTCTCCATACGGTGCACTTCATTAAGGTCACCGACACCGCCACCGCCTTTATAGGCATTATCCGAACGTACCTCACCATAGGTCCAATTGGAAGTAGGATGACACCATACACTCCAGCTCTGTCCCTCGGGACCACCCAAAGCTGCATACGCGGCATTCACCAAAAGGTCGGCACCTTCTGTAGAAGTCATAATATCTTCGTTCAAGCTACCCTGGGGCTTCAAATCCAGGAAACGGTCTTCATTACAACTTGCAGTCATCAGCGCTACTGCGCCAAGTATATATAAATGTTTCAATTTCATAATAGTATAGTTTTAAAGTTTAGAAACCAAATGATAATCCCAAAGAGAACGTACGGGGCAGCGGATAAGGATAGCCCAGCCCTTCAGGGTCGGCACCCGTATAACCGGTAATCGTAAACAAATTCTGAGCCTGGAAATAAATGCGTGCATGACGCATCTTCATCTTGTCGAGAACTGCTTTAGGAAGCGTGTAACCCAATGTCAGGCTTTTCAGCTTGATATACGAACCATTTTCAATATAGAACTCAGAAACTTCGTGCTCATTGTTGCTGTTAAGGGTGGTCAAAGCAGGTACACTGCTATTGTAAACACCCGTCTTTTCAAAGTTCTCGTAAGCATGCATGGCATCGAGCAGGCGGGTAGAGTGATTACCGGTCCAGCACTGGAACAAATCCGTATAATATTTGGAGTTGTTATAGGCATCACGAATCATACCGTTGAAGAACATGCTGAGGTCAAAGCCTTTCCAAGATGCCCCAAGATTCAGACCTGCAATCACTTTCGGATTGTCAGAACCCAACCATACACGGTCGTTCGTATCAATCGTACCGTTACCGTCAGCATCCACGTATTTGATACGTCCTACTCCGGGAGCGCCAAACTGTACATTATATTTGGATTTATACTCATCCACCTCCTGCTGGGTACGGAACACTCCATCTGTCTTGAAGCCCATCCATGAACCGAACGGTTGGCCAACCAAAGTCTTGTCAACACCATTACCGCCACCGTAAGTATAGTAAATTTCTTCCGTCAGCTCCGTCACTTCATTTTTGTAATATGAAAGGTTGAATGCTACATTATACTGAAAATCCTTTACCTTATCATTCCAAGTCAATGCCATCTCGAAACCTTTATTGTTCATCGTACCACCATTATACCAGCAGTAACCACCCTCGCCAATGACAGCAATATACGGTTTCTCCACAAGCATATCACTTGTCTTCTTATCAAAATAATCGAGAGAAGCGCTCAGGCGTCCGTTCAAGAAAGCGGCGTCCACACCGATATTGAGTTGTCTTGTACTCTCCCACTTCAAATCAGGATTGGTAGACCTCACTTTGTAGCCACCGGGGGCCAAAGTCGTTCCATCACCGTTCATGTTGTAGCTTGCATCCTTCAGACTAATCAAGTATTTAGTATAGGGGGCCTCATTATCAATAATATCGTTACCATTGATACCCCATGAAGCACGTAGTTTCAAATCTGCCAACCAATTCTTGGTCGCTTCCATAAACTTCTCACTTGAAATGCGCCAGCCTGCCGACACTGAAGGGAAGTAATCAACGTTATTACCCTTTGCCAAGCGGGAAGAAGCATCACGGCGTACTGTAACAGAAGCCAGATACCGTCCTTCATAATCATAGTTCACTTTACCAAAGTAAGATACCATGCCATAATTGGAAGCACCGGCACCTACATTCTTACCGGCAGTCACACCGTCGAGATAAATATAATCTTCATCTTCTACAGCCAGTCCCGTACCATAACCGAACATGGATTCCGAATGATTCTTCTTGGCCTCTGTACCAAGAAGTGCAGTCAGATTGTTCTTTCCAAATGCTTTGCTATAAGTCACGGTATTAGTCCATACCCAATCCAGTCTTTTGTTGGATGATTGAGTCAGCTTATTGACCTCATCGCGTGCCCATGCCGGCTCAAAAGTTTTGTTGGTTTCATCATAATAATTCATACCGAAATTGGTTTTCAGCACCAGGTTCTTAATCGGTTCAATTTCAAGGAATGCATTACCAAAGATACGCCAATAATCATGTTTGTTCTGTTTTTCATTCTCCAACAAACGTGCCATATTGGGGGCATCACCCAAAACATCATTGATGGCATCGTTATAATTACCATTCTCATCATAAACCGTCTTGGCAGGATGCTGTTTGATGGCATTCTCATCTACACCGGCCGGACTGAGGGTCTGTGTCCAACGATTGATGGCAACGTTCTCGCCGATGCGCAAGCGATTGTCAAGATAATGATAGTTAGAACTGATACGGGTATTGATTCGCTGGAAATTCGTATTCTCTACCAGACCGTCATGATCGAGATAGTTCAACGCTAACGAGAAGGCACCATTGTCAGAGCCCTTTGAAAGTGTCGCACTGTAATTCTGCATCAAGGCAGTGCGATAAACCACATCGCGCCAATCCGTATCAACGGCATGTACTTTAGCTCCATTCAGGCCGATATAGTCCTGAAGTTGGGGAGTTGCACCATTACCATATATTTCGCTACTTGGCGTAGCTCCATTATTGGCATACTTATAAGCCGACCAATAAACCTGGCCCCACTCATCTGCATTCAACATATCAAAACCACATTGATAGGTCTGCAAAGTCAACGACATATCAAAATCCACACGGGTCTCCCCTTTCTTGGCACGCTTGGTAGTAATGATAATCACACCATTGGCAGCCTGTGCACCATAAATAGAAGCGGAAGCGGCATCCTTCAATACCTGAATGGATTCTACATCATTGGAAGAAAGGATAGACGAGATGTTCTCACGGGTCATCACACCGTCAATGACATAAAGCGGGGAATTGGCATCATTTCGGAAAGATGACTTACCACGGACCAATGTAGAAGTATTTCCACCGCCCGGTGTGCCATCAGTCGTAATGTTCATACCGGCAACACGTCCCTGCAAGCTCGACAACACATTTCCCGTAGGAATATCTGCTACATCCTTCATCTTGACCACAGCCACCGAACCAGTCAAACTAGCCTTCTTCTCGGACATATAGCCGGTCACTACTACTTCATCAATCAACTGGGAATCTTCCGTCAACTCAATGCGTAAAATGGGCTGTGCCTTTACTGTAACGGTTTTATATCCTATATAGGATACAGACAATGTGGCACCGGAAGCTACAGACAGAATGAAATTTCCGTCAATATCCGTAATTGTTCCATTACTGTTGGAACCTACTTCCATGACAGAAGCACCGATAATGGATTCACCACTCGATTTTTCAACGACAGTACCTTTTACCTGGACTTGCTGGGCAAAGGAAGAGATGCCCGCAAAGAGAAGCACAATTAGTGTGCAAAGCCTGAGACTAATGCTTTTCAACATATCTATCAATTTAAAGTTAATAATAAACCAATTCTGCAATTGAGTTTTGTGTCAGCAAAATTAAGCGAAACCAGAATTTGCACCTATAACAAATGTTACGAAAGGTGGTATTTTTGATACATCCCCTTTCTAAAGGTATTCTACGCGTGTTTTTTGCTAAATAAACTTTAGCTTTAGCAGCAAATTAATAGAAAAGAATGAAAACAATATGGGAGCAGATGCTAATTGCACCAGCTCTCATAGTATACTCTCTCAGAATCAAAAACGAAAAGCAAACTGTTCCGCACACCGGTATCCTTCTTCATAAAGCTCCGTCAGCTTCTTGATGTCACGCTCGATGCGGTCTACCACTACCGGCTTTTGTGGACGGATCACAACGATTTCCCCGGCGGCTTCCATCCGTTCCACCTGCTCCAACTGTTGATTATAGACAATGCTGCGGCGGTTGATGGCTTCACGCAATAGCGGATATTTCTTATATATAAAAGGTGGAACCTTCGTTCCCTGAATTTCCTTACGGTACCCATGATTGCGCGTCAACACCACCACATTATTGGTAAATCCATCCTGACGGGCACGCATCAAAGGGATACTGTCCACAATACCTCCATCCAGCATCGGGATGTTGTCCACGTAGGTAATGGGACAGACAAACGGCAGACTGCTCGAAGCACGCACAATATCAATGACGCGCTCTTTACTCCGCTTCTCCTCAAAATAGTTCGCTTCGCCCGTCTCGCAGTTGGTAGTTACCATCACATAGCGTTCGGGACAATGAAAGTATGCCTCGTAGTCGTAGGGAAGTATGTGTTCCGGAAACTCCTGGAACAACAAGTCGAAATCCATGATATTCCGCTTCTTCAACAGATACTTCAATCCGATGTAATTGTATTTTTCCAGCAAGTCGATATTGCTGTACTTGGCACGCCCGCGCTGACCGGACATATAAGAAAGTCCGTTGCAGGCTCCGGCACTGACGCCGATGGTATAGGGAAAGCGAATGCCACGATCCATAAAGCTGTCGAGCACACCGCAAGTGAAGACGCCGCGCATACCGCCGCCCTCCAAAACAAGACCGCTATGGTCGTCGATACGTATTATTTTCTCCATAAGTGTCAGAATTAACGCTCCAAAGATAGCTTTTGTTTACGATATTCTATCTATATTTGCAGTTGCAACTATAAATCTATAACATTTTAATTATGATGAAGAAATCAATACTGATGGCTGCATTGGGTTTATTAAGTTTAAACACAATAGCACAAGACACTCCGAAAGAGGAAGGTTTCATTTTTACAACCGTAAAAGAAAATCCTATCACTTCTGTTAAGAACCAAAACCGTGCCGGTACATGCTGGTGCTATTCCGGACTGGCATTCATCGAATCCGAACTGCTCCGCATGGGCAAAGGCGAATACGACTTTTCTGAAATGTTTATCGTACACAACACCTATCTGGACCGTGCCGACAAGGCAGTGCGTACACATGGTGACGTTTCGTTCTCACAAGGCGGTTCGTTCTACGATGTAATTTATGGTATGAAAACTTTCGGTCTGGTGCCCGAAGAGGAAATGCGTCCGGGCGTTATGTATGGCGACACGCTGAGCAACCACACCGAATTGACAGCCGTATCTGATGCCGTAGTGGCAGCCATTGCCAAGGGAAGACACCGTAGCCTGCAAGCAGACAAGGAAAATAACCCGCTTTGGAAGAAGGCCATCACTGCCATCCACGACATCTATCTGGGCGAACGTCCCGAGAAGTTCACCTACAAAGGCAAGGAATATACTCCGAAGTCTTTCTATGAATCTACCGGACTGAATGCAGATGACTATATCTCACTGACTTCCTATACCCACCATCCCTTCTACCAGCCGTTCGTCCTGGAAATACAAGACAACTGGCGTTGGGCTTCTTCCTACAACTTGCCTATCGACGAGTTGATGGAAGTGTTTGACAACGCTATCAATAAGGGTTACACCATTGCATGGGGTAGTGACGTAAGCGAACAAGGCTTCACACGCGACGGTATAGCCGTAATGCCCGATGCAGAAAAGGTGCAAGAACTGAGCGGTTCGGACATGGCACACTGGCTGAAAATGAAACCCGAAGAAAAGAAACTGAACAGCAAGCCTCAACCGCAGAAGTGGTGCACACAAGAAGAGCGCCAGCTGGCATACGACAACTGGGAAACTACTGACGACCACGGTATGCTGATTTACGGTATAGCCAAAGACCAGGAAGGCAACGAATACTATATGGTAAAGAACTCTTGGGGTGAAGCCGGAAAGTACAAAGGACTGTGGTATGCTTCCAAAGCTTTCGTGCGCTATAAAACAATGAACATCATTGTGCACAAGGATGCACTGCCTAAGGATATTGCCAAGAAACTGGGTATTAAATAAATAAAAGAAGGAGATGCAGTTTGATGCATCTCCTTTTTCAATTCTTACCAAATCCTACAGATATCTTCCACAATCTGCGGAACCGTCAACCGGTTCTTCTTCAACTGCTCCTCCACATCGTAACGGTCGATAAACTCTTTCTTCACACCATAGTTCAGTACCTTCATATCCGACGGACCGTAATAACGGGCAATCTTCTCGCCAAAGCCACCGTCCAGCACTCCGTCCTCAAGAGTAATGACCAGTGTATGGTCGCGCTTCAGGTCATCGAGCAAAGCCTCGTCCACACCCGTGATGTAGCGAGGATTGACAAGCGTGGCATCCACTCCTTTCTCTTCCTTCAACCGGGCAGCCACGGCTTCGCCCAACTGATAGAAAGAGCCCAGTCCCAATATGGCGACCTTCTCTCCACGATGGGACACCTCATAACGGTTCAGCGTCTTGCCGTAATCCTTCTCCGGTTCTACATTCCTGCGGACAACCCCATTGGCCGGCACGCGAATGGCAACCGGATGTTCCGTTTGACGGATGCCCCACTCCAGCATTGCCATATACTCCTCACGACAAGTAGGTGCCAGATAAACCATATTCGGAATATTACCGATGACCGGAATATCAAAAAGACAAAGATGGGTAACATCATTCATACTCGATAAGCTTCCCCAGAAGACAAGAATCAGTGCAGGATTATTGTTGATGCAAAGAGCCTGGGACAACTGGTCGTAGGCGCGCTGGATAAAGGTGCTGTAGACCCCGAATACCGGTTTTCCACCTCCGGCAGCAATGGCAGAAGCCATGGCAACAGCCTGCTCTTCGGCAATGCCCATATCGATGAACTGCCGCCCTGCCTCCTTGCGGCGCTCCGGTGTAAAGCCAAATACCGTAGGTGTACCTGCGGTGATGCCCACCACAGTCGGGTCTTTCTTCATCTCCTGCAACAAATAACCGGCGGTAAGGTCGGCATAGTCTTCACCCTCTCCAGACTCACCGGTCAGATTGCCGGTTTCAAGGTCGAACGGAACACTGTAATGGAAACGTTCTTTTTGCTCTTCTGCCAATTTGTATCCCTTACCTTTCAAGGTATTGATATGTACCACAACCGGATGCTTCTTGTCCTTCACTTCACGGAAAGCCTCTATCAATTGCTCCACGTCATTGCCATCCTTCACATAGAGATAATCATATCCCATTGCCTTAAAATAGTTGCAGGGAGCCTGCCCCTCCGTTTCGCGTAACTGTTGCAGATTGCGGTATAGCCCGCCATGATTCTCGGCAATGGACATCTGGTTATCGTTGACAATGACGATGAAGTTCGTGCCCAGTTCGGCACCTACATTCAATCCTTCGAAGGCTTCACCTCCACTCAACGAGCCATCGCCGATGACGGCAATCACATTACCCGCCTCCCCCTTCAGGTCACGCGCCTTGGCAAGTCCGCTTGCCAGACTGACGGAGGTAGAGGTATGCCCAATGACGAAGAAGTCGTGCTCGCTTTCCGACGGTTCGGAATATCCGGAGACTTCGTCATACTCGTCCGCATTCATAAACGCTGCCCGGCGGCCTGTCAATATCTTATGGGTATAACTTTGGTGAGACACGTCATAGACTATCTTGTCCGTTGGTGAATCGAACACGTAATGCAGGGCTATGGTGGCTTCTACCATTCCCAGGTTGGGACCTACGTGTCCTCCGTGGGAGCTTAACTTGTTTAACAACACCTGGCGGATTTCTCCACCCAATCCGTTCATTTCGCTGACTGATAACTTTTTCACGTCAGCAGGGGAATTTACTTTTTCAATATACATATTCTATAATAACATTTAAGTAGCAATGCTTGTTTATCCGATGCTGCCCGTTATGCAGACCTCATCCAGACGCTGCAAAAGTACAGAGGAAACGGGAACGGAAAGGTAGATAAATTACCGGTTTTATTACCTTTTTTACAGATATAGAGCCAACTGATATTTGCGCAAAATCCCTCAACTTGTGCATTTTTCACCCCATTTTCTTGTCAAACCCAACTCTTTCCGTAAATTTGCAGGCTAATAATGAGTTAACCGGCCAATTTCAGTAGCAGGATTCTACTACTCCTATTCCCGGTACTGACATACAAAGAAATACTAATACTAATAATTAATAGCATGAGTTTGAAAATTGTTGTATTGGCAAAACAAGTTCCCGACACGCGCAACGTTGGGAAAGATGCCATGAAAGCCGACGGAACCATCAACCGCGCGGCACTCCCTGCCATCTTCAACCCCGAGGACCTGAACGCTCTTGAACAGGCTCTCCGACTGAAAGATGAACATCCGGGCTCCACCGTTACCATCCTGACCATGGGACCGGGACGTGCAGCCGAAGTTATTCGTGAAGGACTTTACCGTGGTGCCGACAACGGCTATCTGCTGACCGACCGCGCCTTTGCAGGTGCCGATACGCTTGCCACTTCGTATGCCCTTGCCACAGCCATCAAGAAGATAGGCGACTATGACGTCATCATTGGCGGACGCCAGGCCATCGACGGTGATACCGCCCAAGTAGGCCCGCAGGTTGCCGAAAAGCTGGGGCTGACGCAAGTGACCTACGCAGAAGAGATTCTGAACGTGGATAAAGCCGCCAAGAAGATTACCGTGAAACGTCATATTGACGGTGGTGTGGAAACCGTTGAGGCTCCCCTGCCCATAGTCATCACCATAAACGGAAGTGCCGCTCCCTGCCGCCCGCGCAATGCCAAACTGGTGCAGAAGTACAAACGCGCCCTCGGTGCCCAGGAAAAAGCTGCCATCACCAAGGAAGGCGCTGAGCTTGCCTACGCCGGCCTCTACGAGAAATATCCCTATCTGAACATCACGGAATGGAGTGTTGCCGACGTGAACGGCGACCTTGCACAATGCGGTCTGAGCGGTTCGCCTACCAAGGTGAAGACCATTCAGAACATCTCATTCCAGGCCAAAGAAAGCAAAACGCTGACGGGCAGCGACAAGGATGTGGAAGATTTGATTGTTGAACTGTTAGCTAACCATACGATAGGATAAGATTATGAATAATGTATTTGTATATTTAGAGATAGAAGGCACAACAGTTGCCGACGTCAGTCTCGAACTCTTGACCAAAGGTCGTAAATTAGCCAATCAGTTGGGCTGTCAACTGGAGGCAGTTGCTGCCGGCAACAATCTGGCAGGCATTGAAAAACAAGTATTGCCCTTCGGAGTAGACAAACTCCACGTATTCGACGCTCCGGGCTTGTTCCCCTATACTTCCCTTCCCCACTCCTCTGTCCTCATCAATTTGTTCAAAGAAGAAAAGCCGCAAATCTGCCTGATGGGCGCCACCGTTATCGGTCGCGACCTCGGCCCGCGCGTTTCTTCCGCTTTGACCAGCGGACTGACTGCCGACTGTACCTCACTGGAAATCGGCAACCACGAAGACAAGAAGGAAGGCAAGGTTTACGAGAACCTGCTGTATCAAATCCGTCCCGCATTCGGCGGTAACATCGTTGCCACGATTGTGAATCCCGAGCACCGTCCGCAGATGGCAACCGTTCGCGAAGGCGTGATGAAGAAAGAGATACTGGACGCTGACTATAAGGGCGAAGTCATCAACCACGACGTTGCCAAGTACGTGCCCGAGACGGATTATGTGGTAAAAGTCATCGACCGCCACGTAGAAAAGGCAAAACACAACCTGAAAGGCGCTCCCATCGTGATTGCCGGCGGCTACGGCATGGGAAGCAAGGAAGGTTTTGACATGTTGTTCGAGCTTGCCAAAGAACTCCATGCAGAGGTAGGCGCCAGCCGTGCTGCCGTCGATGCCGGTTATGCCGACCATGACCGCCAGATTGGCCAGACCGGTGTCACTGTCCGCCCCAAACTGTATATTGCTTGCGGCATCAGCGGACAAATCCAGCACATTGCCGGTATGCAGGAAAGTGGTATTATCATCTCCATCAACAATGACGAGAACGCTCCCATCAATACGATTGCCGACTATGTCATCAACGGTACGGTGGAAGAGGTTATCCCGAAGATGATAAAATATTATAAATCACACAGTAAATAACAATAAAGGTAATCATGAAAGGGCTGATTCTTATATTTGTTCTTCTTTCAGGTATATCTTCCGCTATCGCTCAAGAAAAGCTCTGGTTGGACAAGAATTACCAATGGACGGACGACTCCATCCAGGCAGTCAAGTATGCTCTTGTTTCCAAGATAAACAAGAAATGCATCAAGGTGGAAGAGTATGCTTTGGAAGGACAAAAGAAGGATGTCTGGCATTTCTCCGAATACAAAAGCAATCCCCGCAAAAGGATAAGGGAAGGCCTGCATACATCATTCTATGCAAATGGCAAGGACAGCCTGACAGAAGTATATAGAGACAACCGCCTGGAGGGGCAGACCATGGTGTATTATCCCGACGGTGCCATACATCTGGCCCGGAGCTACAGCGATGGTAAACTTGACGGAACACTCCTGCAGTACTATCCCGACGGGAAACTCCGTAGAGAGGAACACTATTCAGAGAATCAGTGTACCGGTGGAAAGATGTTCGACGAGCACGGAACTGAAATGGAACATCAGCCGTATTTCGTGTTTCCATCCTTCCCCGGCGGAATAGAGAACCTTATGAAACTGGTGGCCAATGTTACCAAATATCCGGAAGACGCCTGGAAACAAAAGGCGGAAGGAAGGGTAATCCTGCGATTCGTTGTAGACGAAGAAGGCAAGATGACCCATCCCAAAATTCTCCAGTCCGTGCGCTATGACATCGACAAAGAAGCCATACGCGCTTTCGAGGCCATTGCCGACGTCTACCGCTGGTCGCCCGGCTATCAGGACGGAGAGGCCAAGCGAGTGAAATTCACCATACCCCTATACTTCAGAATACCTAAATAACCAAGAAATTATGGCAAATTTTTATACCGAAGTTCCCGAATTGAAGTATCATCTGAACAACTCGATGATGGAACGTATCTGCGAACTGAAAGAACGCGGTTACCAAGACAAAGACAAGTATGACTATGCCCCGCAGGACTATGCGGATGCTATGGACTCTTTTGACAAGGTACTTGAAATCACCGGAGAGATTACCGGAGAGATTATCGCTCCCAATGCCGAGGGCGTGGACGAAGAAGGTCCCCACTGTGCCAACGGCCGTGTGGAATATGCCAGCGGCACCAAGCAGAACCTCGACGCCATGGTAAAAGCCGGATTGAACGGTATGACCATGCCGCGCCGTTTCGGTGGCTTGAACTTCCCGATTACTCCGTACACCATGTGTGCGGAAATCGTTGCCGCCGCCGATGCCGGTTTCGGTAACATCTGGTCACTGCAAGACTGTATCGAAACGCTCTACGAATTCGGTAACGAAGACCAGCACAGCCGTTTTATACCGCGTGTCTGCGCCGGAGAGACCATGTCTATGGACCTGACAGAACCGGATGCCGGTTCCGACTTGCAGAGCGTAATGCTGAAAGCGACCTATGACGAGGCCAACAACTGCTGGCGCCTGAACGGCGTGAAGCGTTTTATTACTAACGGTGACGCCAATCTCCACCTCGTACTGGCACGTTCAGAAGAGGGTACCAAAGACGGACGTGGCTTGTCCATGTTCATCTACGATAAGAATGAAGGCGGTGTAGACGTGCGCCGCATCGAGAACAAGCTGGGTATCCACGGCTCTCCCACCTGCGAGCTGGTTTACAAGAATGCAAAGGCAGAACTTTGCGGCGACCGCAAGCTTGGTTTGATTAAATACGTTATGGCTTTGATGAACGGTGCCCGTCTGGGTATTGCCGCACAGTCGGTAGGCCTTTCACAAGCTGCCTACAACGAAGGTCTGGCTTATGCCAAAGACCGCAAGCAGTTCGGCAAGGCTATCATCGAATTCCCGGCTGTATATGACATGCTGGCTATTATGAAAGCCAAGTTGGATGCAGGACGCTCCTTGCTGTACCAGACTTCCCGCTACGTTGACATCTACAAAGCGCTGGACGACATTGCTCGCGAACGCAAACTGACTCCGGAAGAACGCCAGGAACAAAAGAAGTATGCCAAACTTGCCGACGCCTTCACTCCGCTGGCAAAAGGTATGAACTCTGAATATGCCAATCAGAATGCTTACGACAGCATCCAGATTCACGGCGGTTCGGGCTTCATGCTGGAGTATGCTTGCCAACGTATCTATCGTGATGCACGTATCACTTCTATCTACGAAGGTACTACTCAGTTGCAGACCGTAGCTGCTATCCGCTATGTAACAAACGGCTCATACTCTGCCACCTTGCGCGACTACGAGCAAGTGCCGTGCAGCGAAGAAATGCAACCGTTGATGGACCGCATCAAAGAGATGACCAACAAGTTCGAAGCCTGCACCAATGCGGTGAAAGAGGCACAGAATCAGGAATTGCTGGACTTCGTGGCACGTCGCCTCTATGAGATGGCTGCGGTATGTATCATGTCGCACCTCATCATTCAGGACGCGACAAAGGCTCCCGAACTGTTCGGCAAGTCGGCTCTGGTGTATGTGAACTACGCAGAAGCTGAAGTGGAAAAACACTTTAACTTCATCCGTAAGTTCAAGGCAGAAGAGCTGGAAAGCTACCGCAAATAAATGCATTGCTTGGACAAGGCAAATATAGCGGGCACCGGAGTTTAGCTACTCCGGTGCCCGC